>NZ_JBSFYW010000024.1:0-116986 GCF_053599975.1 Streptomyces sp. NPDC005141
TCTCTTTTCATATCTCCTTGGGTGAGTGTGAGTTTTATTAAAACCGGCTTTTCATACACGATCTGCTTGTTATAAAAAAAGTACCTGCAATAACAATATTTGCGATGGGGCGGTGTTTCACGTGAAACACCGCCCCTTCGCGTCGCCCGGGGTCGATGTTTCACGTGAAACATCGACCGGCTGTCCGCCCCTCAGTCCTGTTCGGCCCACCACTCCTTGAGCGCCGCCACCGCGGCATCATGCTCCATCGGGCCGTTCTCCAGTCGGAGCTCCAGCAAGAACTTGTAGGCCTGACCGATCGCGGGGCCCGGGCCGATGCCCAGGACCTCCATGATCTCGTTCCCGTCGAGGTCTGGACGGATCGCGTCGAGTTCTTCCTGCTCCTTGAGTTGAGCGATGCGATCCTCGAGGCCGTCGTAGGCACGGGAGAGCGCGGCCGCTTTGCGCTTGTTGCGCGTGGTGCAGTCGGAACGGGTCAGCTTGTGGAGACGGTCAAGAAGCGGGCCCGCGTCACGGACGTAGCGGCGAACGGCGGAGTCCGTCCACTCGCCGGTGCCGTACCCGTGGAAACGCAGATGGAGTTCGACCAGACGTGAGACGTCCTTCACGAGATCATTCGAGTATTTGAGCGCCGTCATCCGCTTCTTGGTCATCTTGGCGCCCACCATCTCGTGGTGGTGGAACGAGACCCGCCCGTCCTGCTCGAAGCGCCGCGTCCGCGGCTTGCCGATGTCGTGGAGCAGTGCGGCGAGCCTGAGCGTCAGATCGGGCCCGTCCTCCTCCAGAGCCATCGCCTGTTCCAGAACGATCAGCGTGTGTTCGTAGACGTCCTTGTGCCGGTGGTGCTCGTCACTCTCCAGCCGCAGTGCGGGGAGCTCGGGCAGCACGTGATCGGCGAGCCCGGTGTCGACGAGCAGCGTGAGCCCCTTGCGCGGGTGGACGGACAGGATCAGCTTGTTCAGCTCGTCCCGTACGCGCTCCGCCGAGACGATCTCGATACGCCCGGCCATGTCCGCCATGGCGGCGACAACCTCGGGTGCCACCGCGAAGTCGAGCTGCGCGGCGAACCGCGCGGCCCGCATCATCCGCAGCGGATCGTCGGAGAACGACGCCTCCGGGGTGCCCGGGGTACGCAGAACGCGAGCGGACAGGTCCTCCAGACCGCCGTGCGGGTCGATGAACTCCTTCTCCGGCAACGCGACGGCCATCGCGTTCACCGTGAAGTCACGACGCACGAGGTCATCCTCGATGGAGTCGCCGTACGACACCTCCGGCTTGCGCGAGGTCCGGTCGTACGCCTCGGAGCGGTATGTCGTGATCTCGATCTGGAACGACTGCTCCACATCGCCCACACGGGCATCCTTCTGGGCACCCACCGTGCCGAAGGCGATCCCGACCTCCCACATCGCGTCCGCCCAGGGCCGGACGATCTTCAGCACGTCCTCGGGTCGGGCGTCCGTCGTGAAGTCCAGGTCGTTGCCGAGCCGGCCGAGGAGCGCGTCCCGGACCGAGCCGCCGACCAGGGCGAGCGAGAAGCCCGCCTCCTGGAATCGGCGGGCGAGCTCGTCGGCGACAGGAGAGACTCGCAGCAGTTCACTCACCGCGCGGCGCTGCACCTGGCTCAGGGCACTGGAATTGTCTTCATTGGCGTTCGGCACAACAGAAAAGGGTACGTGGCCGAGGCCGCCAAGAGCGCCCCGATAAATCTCGTATCCGTGCGCCTTCTCTCGTCGGCGCCTCAATACGCGCACATACAGGACAGTCGGAGCCGTCCCCCGATCTTGTGGACCACTCCGCGGCACTTCCTCTCAGCGCACATCGTTACCATGCGTGGACGCACATTCCGACGACCACTGACGACGACGAGGGACGGGCGAGCGCGTGGCCGAGGCGGCAGACTTCCAAGGGACGAGTCCCTCACCTGCCCGCCGGTGGCTCCGGCGCAGCGGTGCACTGCTGGCCGGGGCGCCGCTGCTGGCCGGGCTGCTCCAGCTGCCCTTGAGCACCCCCTCTCAAGCCGCTGAGCGGGCCTCTGTGGCCGATGCCACGGGATCCGGCGCGGTCGACATCAGCCTCGACTCGCTGAGCCCCAGCACCCCCACTGACGGCGACACGGTCACGGTCTCCGGCTCGGTCACCAACAAGAGCAGGCAGACCGTCACGGATGCTCACGTGGGCATCCGTGTGGGACCGACCCTGAACACCCGCTCCGCCATCGACACCGTCGCGAAGCGAACCAGTTTCCAGCCGGGCCTCGACGCCGCGGAGGTCGGGGGCAAATACGTCGCGAAGGTCTCCAAGCTCGCCTCGGGGAGCTCGCAGCGCTTCAGCATCTCGGTGCCCGTCAAGGAGCTCGACCTCGGAGCCGACGGGGTCTACCAGCTCGGAGTCTCGCTCACGGGCCGGACCACCGCCCAGCAGTGGGACCAGGTCCTCGGCATCGAGCGGACGTTCCTGCCCTGGCAGCCCGACGCCGCGGACACGAAGACCAGGACGACGTACCTCTGGCCGCTCATCTCCACCGTCCACCTCACGGCGCAGACCGGTTCCGACGAGCAGCAGACGCCCGTCTTCAAGAACGACGACCTGGCCAAGGAGATCGCCCCGGGCGGGCGCCTGGACCAGCTCCTGTCGCTCGGCAGCGGACTCGACGTCACCTGGGTCCTCGACCCGGACCTGCTGGCCTCCGTCGATGCCATGGGAGGCGGGTACCGGATCCAGCAGGAGGACGGCACGACCGTCGCCGGGCAGAACCGGGCGGTGGCCAACACCTGGCTCGACAAGCTGGAGAAGGCGGTCAAGAACCAGAACGTCGTCGCACTCCCCTTCGCCGACCCCGACCTCGCGTCGCTGGCCCACCACGGCAAGGACGTCACCGGTTCCCTGAGCCACCTCAAGGACGCCACCGATGCGGCCGCCCGCACGGTGGACACGATCGTCCACGTGAAGCCGAACACGGATTTCGCCTGGCCCGTGGACGGTGCGGTGGACCCGTCGATCGTCAAGGTGGCCACCTCAGCCGGCGCGGACAAGGTGATCGCCCGCAGCGACAGCCTCCGGGAGACGGGCGGCCTGTCGTACACGCCGAGCGCCGCACGCCCCATCGGCGGCGGAACGACCGCGGTGGTCGCGGACGAGCGGCTCTCCACGGCGTTCCAGGGCGACATGCTGCAGGCCGACAACTCCACACTCGCCGTCCAGAAGTTCCTCGCCCAGAGCCTGATGATCAACCTGCAGCAGTCGGGCGACGAGCGCAGCATCGTCGTCGCCCCGCAGCGGATGCCCACCGCGAGTCAGGCGCAGTCCATGGCCGAGGCGCTGCGGACGCTCCAGCAGGGGACCTGGTCGGAGTCCCAGGGCCTGGCCGAGGCCGCCAAGGCCAAGCCGGATCCCGGCGCCACCACCAAGGTGCCCCCCACGTCCTCGTACCCGTCGGCACTGCGTCAGCGGGAACTGCCGAGCAAGGCCTTCGTACGGATCCAGGAGACGCAGAGCAAGCTCGACAAGTTCCAGTTGATCCTCACCGACGAGTCCCGTGTGGTCACGCCCTTCGGCCGAGCCATAGACCGGGGGATGTCAGTGTCCTGGCGTGGTCGCCCCACTGAGGCGAAGGCCTTCCGCACGGGTGTGGACACCTACCTCGACGGGCTCATGGGCCTGGTGCATCTCATCAACAAGTCGGACGCAAAGCTCTCGGGACGCAGCGCCACGATCCCCGTGACCGTCCAGAACAACCTCGTCCAGGGCGTCGACCATCTGGTGCTGCGCCTCACGTCAGGGCAGCCCACCCGCCTCAAGATCGGCAACGCCGAGCAGCGGATCCGGGTCGCGGGCGAGCACAGTCAGTCCGTGAAGTTCACGACCTCCACCAAGGCCAACGGCCCGGTGAAGGTCACCGCCCAGCTCTACACGGAGGGCGGGCAGCCGTACGGCGATCCCGTCTCCTTCGAGGTGAAGGTCACCGAGATCACCTCCACGGTGATGCTCGTCATCGGCGGCGGCGTCCTGCTTCTCGTGCTCGCCGGTTTCCGGATGTACACGCAGCGTAAGCGCGCGGCGGCCCGGCAGGCCGAGGGGGAGCCGGAGAACGGTCCCGAGGCGGGGGGTGTGCGCAAGGACACAGACGGCACCGTGGACACTGAGCACACTGAAGACTCCGAGGACGGTCCCGAACGGGCTTCCGGCTCGGAGTCCGGGGCAGACGACCCGGAGCAGCCGAGTGACCCGACACCGGACACCGCATCGGAAAGCGCCGACCCGTCCGGCACGGGTGAGAGAGTGGACCGTTGAACGATGTCGTGGCCGGTGGGCCCGGGGACGATGAGGTGGGGTAACCATGAACGCGCCGTACGACGGTGACCGCGGCCAGGGCGCGGGATCCTCGGGCTACCCCGAGGACTACCCGGACCAGGACGCGGCCCGCTCCGGCTACCCCGAGGGCACGCCGGAGTCCGGCCAGATGCCACCGGGGTCTCCCGCGGACATGTACCTCCAGGACGCCTACAACCAGGATCCCTACCGGGGGCAGGACCTCTCGGCCCAGGATCCGGTGACGGAGGCGCTCTACGACCGTGCCGCGCACCCTCCGCCGGCGCCCGGAACATACGCTCCCCAGCCGCCGCTCTACGCCCAGCCGCCCACGTCGCAGTACGCCCCCGACCCGCGGGTGTGGGCCCAGACGCCCCCTCCGGAGCCGGACGGGCCGACGCGGCACCTGCCGTACGGCGACGACGCCCGGACCACCCAGTACGTGGGGGTGGACGACCTGGTCACCCAGGCCGGCGAGGAGCAGCATGAGCCCGACGCCTTCGCTCACCTATTCCGCGACCAGCAGCAGGGTGGCGTCCGCCATGCCTATGCCTCCCCCGCGGTTCCGGCACCGGCCCCTGAACCGGCTCCGGCCGCCGCTCAGCCTCCGGCATCAGCACCGGCGGCCGCTCCGGCGAAGTCCGGCGGCCGTGCCTCCGGCTTGTTGAAGTCGAGCGCCGTGATGGCGGCGGGCACGCTGGTGTCCCGTCTCACCGGTTTCGTACGCACCATGATCATCACGGCCGCGCTGGGGGCGGCGACGCTCGGTGATGCCTGGACCGTCGCGTACACCCTGCCGACGATGATCTACATCCTGACCGTCGGCGGCGGGCTCAACTCGGTCTTCGTGCCTCAGCTGGTGCGGTCCATGAAGGAGGACGACGACGGTGGTGAGGCGTACGCCAACCGCCTGCTGACGCTCGTCATGGTCGCCCTCGCCGTGATCGTCACAGCCGCGGTCTTCATCGCGCCGCTCCTGATCCAGCTGATGTCGGACGCCATCGCGAGCGACCCGGCGTCCAACAACGTGGCCGTCACCTTCGCCCGGTACTGCCTGCCCACGATCTTCTTCATGGGCGTCCACGTGGTCATGGGCCAGATCCTCAACGCCCGCGGAAAGTTCGGCGCGATGATGTGGACTCCGGTCCTGAACAACATCGTCATGATCTCCACGTTCGGCCTCTTCCTCTGGGTCTACGGGACCGCCCGGCACTCCGGCATGTCGGTGAACAACATCCCGCCGGACGGCCTCCGCCTGCTCGGCATCGGCACCCTGCTCGGCCTGGTCGTGCAAGCCGTGGCGATGGTTCCGTACCTGCGCGAGACAGGCTTCCGGTTCCGTCCGCGCTTCGACTGGAGGGGCCACGGGCTCGGCAAGGCCGTCCAGCTCGCCAAGTGGACCGTGCTCTTCGTCCTCGCCAACCAGGCGGGCGTCCTCGTCGTCACACAGTTGGCGACTGCCGCGCAAAAGGCATCGGGCAAGAGCGGAGCGGGCATCCTGGCCTACTCCAACGCCCAGCTGATCTGGGGCATGCCGCAGGCGATCATCACGGTCTCCGTCATGGCGGCCATGCTTCCACGGATCTCGCGAGCGGCCCACGACGGTGACCCGGGCGCCGTCCGTGACGATATTTCGCAAGGTCTGCGGACCTCTGCGGTGGCGATCGTCCCGGTCGCCTTCATGTTCGTCGCCCTCGGCATCCCCATGTGCACCCTGCTCTTCGGCTCCAGCGGCCTCGAGGCCGCCCAGTCACAGGGCTATGTCCTCATGGCCTTCGCGCTCGGCCTGATCCCCTTCTCGGTGCAGTACGTGGTCCTGCGTGGCTTCTACGCCTACGAGGACACCCGCACCCCCTTCTACAACACGGTCATCGTGGCCGCCGTCAACGCGTTGGCGTCGGCCGTCTGTTATGTGGTGCTGCCCGCGCAGTGGGCGGTCGTCGGCATGGCCGGCGCGTACGGACTGGCGTATGCCGTTGGCGTCGGAGTGGCCTGGCAGCGGCTGCGCAGGCGGCTGGGCGGCGACCTGGACGGCGCCCGCGTGATGCGGACTTACGCGCGTCTGTGCCTGGCGTCCATCCCGGGCGCCGTGGTGGGCGGCGTCGTAGGCTTTGCGGTCACCCGGGCCCTCGGGCATGGAGTGTTCGGTTCGATCGCGGCGCTCGTCGTCGGATCGATCGCCCTGCTCGGTGTCTTCTACATCGCCGCGCGCAAGATGCGCATCGAAGAGCTCAATTCAATGGTCGGAATGGTCCGCGGGCGCCTGGGGCGCTGAGGCGGGGGTAGGCGCACAACCATCGTCCTTCGCCGTGTGTCGTGCATAGTGCCGGACTGTGGGCACAATTGGTTTCTGCGTCGGACAGCGCGCAACGGATGGGGAGGCAGGGACGACGGTGGCGGAACGGAGCACGGCTGCCGTCGACGTGGCAGACAACAGCGGTGACGAACCGCTGACCGCCAAGGCGGACCAAACCACGTCCGACGGGGTGGCCCAAAACCGGGAGCGGGAAACGGACAGCGAAGAGGCACAGGGGAGCGGCGGGACCGAGAGTCCCGGAAAGGCCTCACCGCCCGAACTGCACAGTGGTCACAAACTCGCCAGGCGCTACCGCCTCGAAGAGTGCGTCACCCGTCTGGACGGTTTCAGCAGTTGGCGCGCGATGGACGAGAAACTCCGTCGTGCCGTCGGTGTACACCTGCTGCCCGCCGATCATCCACGGGCCCGCTCGGTACTGGCGGCGGCCCGTTCCTCCGCCCTGCTGGGCGATCCTCGATTCGTCCAGGTCCTGGACGCGGTCGAGGAGAACGACCTCGTCTATGTGGTGCACGAGTGGCTGCCGGACGCCACGGAGCTCACGGCGCTGCTTGCCTCGAGCCCCCTGGAGGTGCACGAGGCCTACCAGATGGTCAGCCAGGTCTCCCAGGCCATGGCCGCCGCACACCGCGAGGGCCTCGCGCATCTGAAGCTGACCCCCGGCGCCGTGCTCCGCACGTCGTCCGGCCAGTGGCGCATCCGCGGGCTCGCCGTGAACGCGGCGCTCCGAGGCATCAGTTCCGAGACCCCGCAGCGCTCCGACACGGAGGCGATCGGGGCACTCCTGTACGCGTCCCTGACCCAGCGCTGGCCGTACGAGAACGATGCCTACGGCCTGTCAGGGCTGCCCAAGGGCGTCGGTCTCATCGCGCCCGATCAAGTGCGGGCCGGTGTCCACCGAGGTCTGTCGGAGCTCGCCATGCGCGCGCTCGCCAACGACGGTGCGACCGCCTCCCGCCACGAGTCCCCGTGCACCACGCCGGAGGAGCTCGTGAAGGCGATCAGCGAGATGCCGCGCATCCGCCCGCCGGAGCCCGCTTTCACCGCACCGCCCGAGTACCAGCGCACGACGTACCAGCAGGGCACATACGGCCGCCAGTCGGCGCGTCCGGGCGTCAACCAGCCCCTGCCGGCTCCGCCGCCCCCGCTGCAGAGCCGTACCGGCAAGGCCCTGAAGTGGGCCGTCTCAGCTCTTCTCATCGCCGCCCTGGGGCTGGGCAGTTGGCAGCTGGCGGACGCGCTGATGGATCACGGCAAGTCCGACGACACCAACAAGACCCAGACGACGGACGGCAACGACAAGACCGGCGACAAGACCAAGCCGGTCAAGCCGATCACGATCCGGCACGCGCAGGAGTACGTGGTTGAAGGCTCTGCCCAGGCGGCCGGAGACGTGGGCAAGACCTACGACGGCAACAGCACCACGTTCTGGCGCACGAAGCGGTACAACGCCGGACCCAAGCTGGCGCCGTACAAGCCCGGCGTGGGCATCGTCTACGACCTGGGCTCGGCCCAGACGGTCTCGGCCGCCTCGATAGGACTTCGCTATACGGGGGACCACACCACGATCCACCTGTACGCCGCCGACTCGCTGTCGCCCACGACGTCCGTCGACGGGATGAAGGAGATCGGCACCGCCAGAACGAGCGGCACCGCCCTGGATGTGAAGGCGTCCAAGTCGGTGAAGACGCAGTACGTGCTGCTGTGGATCACTGATGTGCCGAACGCTCCCAGTGACGGCTACAGCGGCGCCGGCTACAAGCAGGCCATCACGGACGTGAAGTTCACCGGCTGACGCTCGTCGACGGAGGGGAGGGGGTCCGATGGCCGATGAAGCCGCATGTGGCGAAGCAAGCGATCAGGACCTCCTGGCCCGCCATGTGAAGGGCGATCCTGACGCCTTCGGTGAGCTTGTACGGCGTCATCGCGATCGTCTGTGGGCCGTGGCCCTGCGGACGCTGGGAGACCGCGAGGAGGCCGCTGACGCGGTCCAGGACGCCCTCGTCTCGGCCTATCGGGCCGCCCACACCTTCCGGGGCCAGTCGGCCGTCACGACCTGGCTGCACCGCATCACCGTGAACGCCTGCCTGGACCGCGCCCGCAAGGCGGCCTCCAGAAGGACGTCCCCCGTCGATGACACCCAGCGCCTGGAACAGCTCCTCGAGCCGCACGAGTCCGCCTCCGCCCCCGCCGAGCGCAATGACCTCCACCGCGAGCTCATCGAGGCCCTGGGCACACTCCCGGCCGACCAGCGCGCCGCCCTCGTCCTGGTGGACATGCAGGGCTACCCCGTGGCCGAGGCGGCCCGCATCCTCGATGTGCCGACCGGCACGGTGAAGAGCCGCTGCGCGCGCGGCAGAGCCAGACTGCTTCCCCTGCTCACTCATCTCCGTACGGAGAACTCGGGTGACGAAGAGAGCAAGAAGTCGGGTGGCGGACGGAACCGGACGCAGGGGACATCCGTCCCACCGGCAGCGGGACCCCGCAAGGCGGGGACCCGTGACGCAGGGCCAAGCGATTCAGCTGCTGTGAAGGGCGGAGGTGGGCGAGCGTGACATCCACGACGGACAAGGCCGGGCACCCGGACGTCGCGGAGATCTCCGACCTCACCGAAGGTCTGCTCTCGCCATCCCGCACCGAGGACGTACGACAGCACCTCGATGAGTGCGAGCTCTGTGCCGATGTCCACGACTCCCTGGAGGAGATCCG
This sequence comes from Streptomyces sp. NPDC005141, assembly GCF_053599975.1. NCBI lineage: Bacteria > Bacillati > Actinomycetota > Actinomycetes > Kitasatosporales > Streptomycetaceae > Streptomyces > Streptomyces sp. NPDC005141. The sequence continues at coordinate 9,332 of NZ_JBSFYW010000024.1, forward strand.
TGGTCTGCTCGGCACCCTGCCGGGTCCGCCTCGCATGCCCGACGATGTGGCCGGACGTATCGATGCCGCATTGGCCGCGGAGACCTTGCTGAGTGCCACAGCCCCCGATGAGACATCCACTGCGGATGACGACCGCACTCATGTTTCACGTGAAACATCGGCTGCCGATCGCCCCTCGGGACATCCTCGTGCGGCCGGCGGACCGGGTCGTCCTCACCGAGCACGCCGTGGGCGCCGCAGGACCGTTCTCCTCACGACCGCCTTCGCCGCCGCCGCGCTGGGGGTGGGTGCGATCCTCGTGCAGTCGTTCGGCGGCGACGGCTCCGACAAGAGCCCTCAGACGGCGACGCGGCAGGAGTCAGGGGCACTGAGCACCTTCTCCGAGAAGACACTGCAGAGCGAAGTCTCGGGCCTTCTCACGAAGGCCAAGAAGTCGGGCGAGCACTCCGGCAGTGCGAAGCCCTGGGGTGTCGAATCCCAGGACACCGGAACCGACTCGGGCGGGGTCAACACCTTGGTCTCCCCGGCACCCCGCGTTCCCGAGTGCGTCGCACAGGGGACCGGAGACGAGGGAACACTCCTCGCCGCCAAGGAGGGCACGTATCAGGGGACCGGCGTCTACCTCCTCGTGCTGTCCAATGACTCGGACAACACGAAGGTCACCGCCTACATCGTCGACTCGGCCTGTGCCAAGCAGGACTCCCCGTCCCCTGGCAAGCTCCTGCTGACGCGGTCGTACGCGCGGTCCTGAACGCTTCGGTATCAGGATTCCGAACACCTCGGCGGGCACGATCCCGGCCCTCTCGATACCGCTCCCTGACGCCTCGACGCCCGGTGGTGTCCTGCCCAGGCGCCGCACGGCATCCCTGTCCGGTCCCCGGTCTCCGTGTGCCCTGCCACAGCGGGAATTGAAGCCCCTTAGGATCCGTTGGGTGGGGTGAGAGTACTGAGAGAGGCTCCCACCGGTACGCAGCAGTCTCCAGAGACGAGGAATCAAGCCGTGAGCGACGTCCGTAACGTGATCATCATCGGGTCTGGGCCCGCCGGCTACACGGCGGCGCTCTACACCGCGCGCGCGTCGCTGAAGCCGCTGGTCTTCGAAGGCGCCGTCACCGCAGGCGGTGCGCTGATGAACACCACCGAGGTGGAGAACTTCCCCGGCTTCCAGGACGGTGTCATGGGTCCCGAGCTCATGGATAACATGCGCGCCCAGGCCGAGCGCTTCGGTGCCGAGCTGGTTCCGGACGATGTCGTCGCCGTCGACCTGACGGGCGAGATCAAGACCGTCACGGACACGGCGGGGACCGTCCACCGTGCCAAGGCCGTGATCGTCACCACGGGCTCGCAGCACCGCAAGCTCGGACTGCCCAACGAGGACACGCTCTCCGGACGTGGCGTCTCCTGGTGCGCGACGTGTGACGGCTTCTTCTTCAAGGACCACGACATCGCCGTCATCGGCGGTGGCGACACCGCGATGGAGGAGGCCACCTTCCTCTCGCGCTTCGCCAAGTCCGTGACCATCGTCCACCGCAGGGACAGTCTCCGCGCCTCCAAGGCGATGCAGGAGCGTGCCTTCGCCGACCCGAAGATCAAGTTCGTCTGGGACAGCGAGATCGCCGAGATCAAGGGCGACCCGAAGCTGGCCGGCCTGACGCTGCGCAACCTCAAGAACGGCGAGACCTCGGAGCTGCCGGTGACCGGTCTGTTCATCGCGATCGGTCACGACCCGCGTACCGAGCTCTTCAAGGGTCAGCTCGACCTGGACGGAGAGGGCTACCTGAAGGTCGCCGCGCCTTCGACCCGCACGAACCTGACCGGTGTCTTCGGTGCCGGTGACGTGGTCGACCACACCTACCGCCAGGCGATCACCGCTGCCGGTACCGGCTGCTCCGCCGCCCTCGACGCCGAGCGCTACCTCGCCTCCCTCGCGGACAGCGAGACCGCCGCCGCGGCCGCCACCGTCTGATCCCCCCGTCCGCCCCACCGCACCAACAAGTTAAGGAGCCCGCTGTGGCCGGCACCCTGAAGAACGTGACCGACGACTCCTTCGAGCAGGACGTCCTCAAGAGCGACAAGCCCGTCCTCGTGGACTTCTGGGCCGCCTGGTGCGGTCCCTGCCGTCAGATCGCTCCGTCGCTCGAGGCGATCGCCGCTGAGTACGGCGACAAGATCGAGATCGTCAAGCTCAACATCGACGAGAACCCGGGCACAGCCGCCAAGTACGGCGTCATGTCGATCCCGACCCTGAACGTCTACCAGGGTGGCGAGGTCGCGAAGACCATCGTCGGGGCGAAGCCGAAGGCCGCGATCGTGCGCGACCTCGAGGACTTCATCGCCGAGTAGTCGATGACCGCCGCACGCGCGGCGTGTGTTTCACGTGAAACACGAATGGGCCAGCCCGACCGGGCTGGCCCATTCGCTTTACCCGAAGGAACGCCGATCGCAGATCACGCGTGCGATCAGCCGACGGTCACAGAGGACGAAGCGCCGGCTCCTTCTGTACCGCTCCCAGAAGGCGGTCCAGCGCCAGCTCCACGTCTTCCTTCCAAGAGAGCGTCGTCCGCAGTTCCAGCCTCAGACGGGGGTACCTGGGGTGAGGTCGGACGGTCTTGAAGCCCACCGCGAGCAGGTGGTCGGCAGGGAGCACACAGGCGGGTTCCTTCCAGCGTGCGTCGCCGAAGGCCTCGATCGCCTTGAATCCTCGGCGGAGCAGATCCTTGGCAACCGTCTGGACCATCACCCGTCCGAGCCCCTGTCCCTGATAGCCCGGCATGATGAACGAGGTCATCAACTGAACAGCGTCCGATGACACGGGGCTTGTGGGGAATGCGGTGGAGCGGGGGACATAGGCCGGCGGCGCGTAGAGCACGAAGCCCACCGGTACGTCGTCCACATAGACGACCCGGCCACAGGATCCCCAGTCCAGCAGAACCGAGGAGATCCACGCTTCCTTCTCCAGCGCGGGTGTGCCCGCCTTTACCGCGGCTTCACTGCTGACGGGATCCAGTTCCCAGAAGACGCACGCACGACAGCGCTGGGGAAGGTCCGGAAGGTTGTCCAGCGTGAGCGGTACGAGCCGACGCCCCATGAAGGATGTTCCTCGCTTCCTTCGCCCGCGGCGTCACGGGCGGCTGTCAGATGGCTCCGCTCCCTGAGCAGGCTGCCGACGAATCCGCCGACCGCTCCCAGGCCCAAGCCCGCGGTCACCAGTCCGGTACGGCTCACGGTTTGCATGGCCCCCGCCTCCCCGATGAAGGTGCTGCCAGGTGGATGCGCCATACCCAATCGCATCGTATCCACGATGCGATTCCATCGATACCGCCAGAAAGCAAAGAGCGGGCCGTGTTCCGGTACACCGGACACGGCCCGCTCTGCCGTGTTCCGGTACACCGGACACGGCCCGCTCTGCCGGTGGACCGATCGGGTCCACCGGCAGCCGCCTCAGGCGTCCGTGTCGTCGGAGTCGTCGTCCAGAAGGCTCTTCTGAAGAACCGGTCCCTCGCCCGGGGCGAGCGAGCCGAGAATGCGCTCGAGGTCTTCCATCGAAGCGAACTCGACGGTGATCTTGCCCTTCTTCTGACCCAGGTCGACCTTCACCCGCGTCTCGAAACGGTCCGAGAGACGCGTGGCCAGATCACTCAGCGCAGGAGAGACACGACCGCCCGCCCGCGGCCCCTTGGAGCGCTGAGCCGTCTGCGGACGGGACCCCATGAGGGTGACGATCTCCTCGACGGCCCGCACCGAGAGCCCCTCGGCGACGATGCGGTGGGCCAGGCGGTCCTGCTCCTCCGAGTCGTCGACGGAGAGCAGCGCCCGCGCATGCCCCGCGGAGAGAACCCCGGCGGCAACCCGGCGCTGAACGGACGGCGAGAGCTTCAGCAGCCGCAGCGTGTTGGAGACCTGCGGGCGCGACCGTCCGATCCGGTCCGCCAGCTGATCGTGCGTGCAGTTGAAGTCCTTGAGCAGCTGGTCGTAGGCGGCCGCCTCTTCCAGCGGGTTCAGCTGCGCCCTGTGCAGGTTCTCAAGGAGCGCGTCCAGGAGAAGCTTCTCGTCCTCCGTCGCCCGCACGATCGCGGGAATGGCCTCGAGTCCCGCCTCGCGGCAGGCCCTGAAGCGCCGCTCACCCATGATGAGTTCGTAGCGGGCCGGACCCACCTGCCGTACGACGACCGGCTGGAGAAGCCCGACCTCCTTGATGGAGGTGACGAGTTCGCCAAGAGCGTCCTCGTCGAAGACCTCGCGCGGCTGGCGCGGGTTGGGCGTGATGAAGTCGAGGGGCAGCTCGGCGAAGTGAGCACCGACGGGTGCCTGGGGCACCTCCAGGGCTCCGCTCGACGACGGCTCCTCCGTTTCATGCGAAACAGGCGGCAGCGTTGTCACCTTGGCCGCCGCGACCCCGCGCTCCGCGGTGAGTACGGGTACGGAAGCCGGCGAGGAGGACCCACCCGCCGAAACACCCGGACGCTCACCTGTCGGAGCCGCAGGGATCAGCGCGCCAAGGCCCCGCCCCAGCCCCCGTCGTCGCTCACTCACTGGATCCCCTCCACCATGTTCTGATCGTTCTGTGCGCCCACGTGGGCGTGTTGCGCGTCATACGCCATTCCGACTCCCCGGAGGGCGATTTCGCGCGCGGCCTCAAGATACGAGAGAGCACCGCTCGAACCCGGATCGTAGGTCAGGACCGTCTGCCCATAGCTCGGAGCCTCCGAGATGCGGACCGAGCGGGGAATGCTTGTCCGCAGCACCTCTTCGCCGAAGTGGCTGCGCACCTCCTCCGCGACCTGGGACGCGAGACGCGTCCGGCCGTCGTACATGGTGAGCAGAATCGTCGAGACGTGGAGGTCGGGGTTGAGGTGCCCTCGTACCAGGTCGACGTTCCGCAGGAGCTGTCCCAGGCCTTCCAGCGCGTAGTACTCGCATTGGATGGGGATGAGGACTTCCGCTCCGGCGACCAGCGCGTTGACCGTCAGCAGACCGAGCGACGGCGGGCAGTCGATGAGGATGTAGTCCAGCGGCTGCTCGTACGCCAGGATCGCTCGCTCCAGCCGGCTCTCACGGGCCACGAGCGACACCAGCTCGATCTCCGCACCAGCGAGATCGATCGTCGCGGGGGCGCAGAAGAGACCCTCGACATCAGCGACCGGCTGAACGACTTCGGAGAGTGGCTTGCTGTCGATCAGCACGTCATAGATCGATGGGACCTCGGCGTGATGATCGATCCCCAGCGCGGTGGAGGCATTGCCCTGAGGGTCGAGGTCGATCACCAGGACCCGGCTGCCGTGCAGGGCCAAGGAGGCGGCAAGGTTGACCGTGGTCGTGGTCTTACCCACACCACCCTTCTGGTTGGCTACCACCATGACTCGGGTCTGTTCGGGCCGTGGCAGGCCCTCACCGGCGCGACCTAGCGCCTCCACAGCCAGTTGGGCAGCACGACCAATGGGAGTGTCGTCCATCGGGGGCGGTGTTTCACGTGAAACATCCTCCCCCATCGACTCGGTACGGGGACCGGGGACCGGATCGGTCATCGGTCCCGCGATGTTGGCGTCGGACCGCAAGGATTCACTCTCCTCGACTTCAGGCTCGCAATGAACAGAGCCTCCCATGCCATCGGGGTGGTGAACCAGCGAGGCCCGTTGTTCTGTGGAGAAATCCACCTCTGTGGACAACTCCGCACCCTGCCCGAGTGAACCGAGGGGCCTCCGGTCGCGGGGTTCGGCCGCGGCGCGGCCTCGACTGATGATGCCGTGCAACAGTGAGCGACGTTTCACGTGAAACACGATGCCCAGCCACTCGGCTCATCGAGGCGCGACACTCCGATATGAACAGGTTTGGCACCTTGTGTGGAGTACGGATCGTCGCCTGGGCCAGCCTGTGAGGGTGACAAAGAACTCCTGGCCCCGAACTGAGAAACTCCCGGCCCCATCGTGCGGGAGCCGGGAGTAACGATGCTCACATCGCCCAGGATCAGCGTCGGCGACGCGTCCGGCCCGTCCTGGCGGCCTTGGCCCGCTTCGCCGCGAAGCGCACACCGCCGGGGCTCTCGCCCACTTCCACCCGCACCACGGTGGACAGCGGGTCCACGACGCCCTCACCGACGTGCAGGATGGACGTCTCCACGGCTCCGAGCTTGCTCAGCGCCGTGGCAGAGGCTTTCAGCTCCTCCTCGGCGGTGTCACCCTTGAGGGCCAGCATCTCGCCGTACGGGCGCAGCAGCGGGACCCCCCAGGCCGCCAGCCGGTCGAGCGGGGCAACCGCCCTGGCCGTCACCACGTGAACGGGCTGCAGCTTCCCCATGACCTCCTCGGCGCGACCGCGGACGACGGTCACGTGGTCGAGGCCGAGCATCTCCACGACCTCGGTGAGGAAGGTGGTCCGGCGCAGCAGCGGTTCGAGCAGCGTGATCTTGAGGTCTTCCCGGACCAGCGCCAGCGGGATACCGGGCAGCCCCGCACCGGACCCGACGTCGCACACGGTCACGCCCTCGGGCACGACCTCGGAGAGCACCGCACAGTTCAGCAGGTGCCGTTCCCACAGCCGGGGCACCTCACGGGGACCGATCAGCCCGCGCTGCACTCCCGCCTCGGCCAACAGTTCCGCGTACCGGACCGCGTCCGCGAAGCGATCACCGAATACCTCGCGCGCCTGCTCGGGCGCGGGGGGAAGCTCCGCTGCCTCCGTCACGGGGGACCGTCCTTCCGTACCGCATAAGCGCACTGAGCGCTGATCACCAGGACTATCAGGGACCAACAGCTGTCGAGGACCGAGGGTTCGGGAACCGCGGCCAGTGATCGAGTTCGGGGACCACAGCTGTGGGGACTACCAGGCTGACAAAGTTCGGCCCCGCCTGCGCAACAGACGGGGCCGAAGGAACGTACGTACCGATCAGGCGGGGAGCACGACGACGAAGCGCTGCGGCTCCTCGCCTTCGGACTCGCTGCGCAGGCCCGCGGCCTTGACCGCGTCGTGCACCACCTTGCGCTCGAAGGGCGTCATCGGGTCCATCTTCACGGGCTCTCCGGAGCTCTTGACCTCGGCTGCGGCCTTGGCACCCAACTCGGAGAGTTCCTCGCGCTTCTTGGCGCGGAACCCCGCGATGTCCAGCATCAGCCGGCTGCGGTCCCCGGTCTCCCGGTGCACGGCCAGGCGCGTGAGCTCCTGGAGTGCCTCCAGCACCTCGCCGTCCCGGCCGACCAGCTTCTGCAGGTCTCGGCCGCCCGAGTCGCTGACGATCGAGACAGCGGCGCGGTCGGCCTCGACGTCCATGTCGATGTCGCCGTCGAGATCGGCGATGTCGAGCAGACCTTCGAGGTAGTCCGCCGCGATCTCGCCTTCCTGCTCCAGGCGGGTCAGGGTGTCGCCCTCAGCGGCGGCGGAGGTGGTGCCTTCCGTCACGGGATGGACTCCTTCTTACTTCTTGGACGGGGACTTGGGCCGCTGTGGGCCCTTGCGCTGTCCGGACTGGGCCTTGCTGCGGGTACCGGCGCCGGGCTTGCTCCCGCTTCCGGTGGCCGGCTTTGCGTCGGAGGGCTTGGCGTCCTGCGGCTCGTCGGACTTGGTCAGCGAGGTCTTCGGCTCGGACTCGTCCGCCGGTTTGGCCGCGCCTGACACCGTCGTGCCCGACTGGCGCTGCGACTTCGATTGCCGCTTCGGCTGCTGACGCTTGTGGGCGGCGGCCGCGGTGGTCGTGGTGCCGTCCTCGGCCTCGACGACCGTCGTGCTCTCGCCCTTCACCACGAGCCCGTCCGGCTGGGCCACGAGGCCCGCCTTGGTCAGGCTGTTGATGAACTTGCGCTCGAACTCATTGCGGTCGCGGCCCTTGGCGACGATGGCCTTGACGATGGCCTTCTCGCTGCGGCGGCGCGTCTTGCCGTGGTCGGTGACGTGCTTCTGCAGGCGCTCCAGGTAAGCGGCCTGAGCCTTCGAACCCGGGGTCGGGTTGTTGCGGATGACGTACATCTGCTGGCCCATGGTCCACACGTTGGTGGTCAGCCAGTAGACGAGGACACCGACCGGGAAGTTGATGCCGAAGACGGCGAACATGACCGGGAAGACGTACATCAGCATCTTCTGCTGCTGCATGAAGGGCGTCTTCACCGTGGTGTCGACGTTCTTCGTCATCAGCTGACGCTGGGTGTAGAACTGCGAAGCCGACATCATCACGATCATGATCGCGGTGACGACACGGACGTCGACCAGAGTGGCGCCCAGCTGGGAGACCTTCTCGGCGCTGTCCGTGAACTTCGCCGCGAGCGGGGCTCCGAAGATGTGCGCCTGCCGGGCGCTGGCGAGCAGGTCATCGTTGATGACACCGATCGTCTTGCCCGTCGCGATGGCGTTGAGCACGTGGTACAGCGCGAAGAAGAACGGCGACTGCGCCAGGATGGGAAGGCACGAGGAGAGCGGGTTGGTACCCGTCTCCTTGTACAGCTTCATCATCTCTTCGGACTGGCGCTGCTTGTCGTTCTTGTAGCGCTCCTGGATCTTCTTCATCTCGGGCTGCAGCGTCTGCATGGCCCGAGTGGCCTTGATCTGCTTCACGAAGAGCGGGATCAGGCAGATACGGATCAGGATCACCAGGGACACGATGGACAAGCCCCAGGCCCAGCCCGTATCGGGACCGAAGATCTTCCCGTACACAGCGTGGAACTGGACGATGACCCAGGAAACGGGTGTCGTGATGAAGCTGAAAAGGCCGGCAATCGTGTCCACTAATCAGGCTCCTTGAGCATGGGACGGGGTCTCGGCGGCCGGGCCCGGGGCAGTGGTCTCCCCGGTGGCCGGTTCGGCGGCGGAGGTCCCGCCCTTGCGTGCACGCCAGGCGTTACGCAGCAATTCGTGCCACCGCGGACGCTTGCGCTGCGGAACATGGTCCACACCGCCCAGCGACCACGGATTGCACCGGAGGATGCGCCAGGCGGTGAGTGCCGTTCCCTTGATCGCACCGTGCCGGTCGATGGCTGTGTAGCCGTAGCGGGAGCACGACGGGTAGTACTTGCAGACCGGCCCGAGCAACGGGCTGATCGTCCACTGGTACAGCTTGATGAGAGCAAGCAGTGGGTACTTCATCGCGCGCCCCCTCCCAGCAGCCGCTGCAGGGCGGCATCCAGGTCTCGGGCCAGCTGTTCATGGTCGGCGTCGCCCGCACCGGGCAGCGCTCGTACGACTACCAGGCTACCGGGGGGCAACAGGGTGACTCGGTCCCGCATCAGATGGCGAAGCCTGCGCTTCACCTTGTTGCGTATGACCGCTCCGCCCACGGCTTTGCTCACGACGAAACCCGCACGCGTCGAGGGAGCGCTCTCCCCAGGCGCGTGCGGGTCCGGTGCACCGCTACGTAGATGGACGACGAGAAGCGGGCGTCCGGCCCGGCGTCCTCGGCGTACCGCGGTCGCGAAGTCTTCGCGCCGCCTCAGCCGATGCTCGGTAGGCAGCACGAGATCATGACCTGTAAGTAATCAGGCGGACAGGCTGGCGCGACCCTTGCCACGGCGGTTCGCGAGAATCGCGCGGCCGGCACGGGTGCGCATCCGCAGGCGGAAGCCGTGGGTCTTGGCGCGACGACGGTTGTTCGGCTGGAAGGTGCGCTTGCTCACTAGGGGGCTCCAGAAAGAATCGGTGGTGGCGGGGTGCCGTCCTGGCTGTCACCGTGCGCCCACGAGGAAACTCGCATTACGCCCGAGTGCACCGCTTCCCGATCACTCTTCGCGATCTGTGCCCATCGGAGGCAGGCGGCAGCAGCCATCGACAACTCGACCTGGTTACGGTACGCGCGGCTACGCCATCCGGTCAAACCAGTCCCTGCCAGGAGACACTATCCACAGGCTGGGGACAACAACTTGAACCGCACCCGTCGCCCTGACTACCGTGGCTGGACCCCGATTCGTTCCCTTCCCACCGCCCCAGCGGTTTTGTTCCCCCCGCCCCACCCGACTGACTTACCGACCCGTTCCCAGAACCACACGTTCGTGGGACCCGTGAGAGAGCGTGCCCCGTGGCTGACGTACCTGCCGATCTTGCCGCAGTGTGGCCACGCGTACTGGAACAACTTCTCGGCGAGGGCCGCGGGCAGGGTGTCGAGTCGAAGGACGAGCACTGGATCAAACGCTGCCAGCCGCTGGCGCTGGTCGCGGACACCGCTCTGCTCGCCGTCCCGAACGAATTCGCGAAGAACGTGCTGGAGGGCCGGCTCGCGCCGATCGTCAGCGAGACGCTGAGCCGCGAGTGCGGGCGCCCCATCCGTATCGCCATCACCGTCGACGACTCCGCCGGCGAGCCCTCCGCCCCCGCGCCGCCCCGCTACGAGGAGCCCGAGCTCTCCACCGGAGCGGGCCAGGGCCGTGACTCCTACGAGAACCAGGGCCGCGACGACCGCAACGCCTACGACGGCAGCGGACAGGGCCGCGACGACCGCGGCACGTACGAGGGCGGACAGAGCCGCGACGACCGGAACGCGTACGACGGGAAGGGACGCGACGAGCGGGGCGCCTACGACGGTCAGGGCCGTGACGACCGCGGCGGCTACGACGGAGGCGGTCAGGGCCGCGACGACCGCGGCACGTACGAGCCGCAGGGTCGCGACGACCGCAACCCGTACGACTCGCCGCGACGCGAGGGATACGAGGGGTATGGCCGCCACCGCGCCGACGACCACCGCGGCGGCCGCTCCGAACCGCTTCCCGGTGCCCCGGGCGACCAGCTGCCCACCGCCCGTCCCGCGTACCCGGACTACCAGCGCCCGGAGCCAGGAGCCTGGCCTCGCCACTCCCAGGACGACTACGGCTGGCAGCAGCAGCGCCTCGGCTTCCCGGAGCGGGACCCCTACGCCTCGCCGCCGCAGGACTACCGGCCGCAGCCGATGGACCGTTCGCCCTACGAGCAGCAGCGCCAGGACTACGACCAGGCGCGCGGGGACTACGACCAGCGTCCCGACCGCCGCGATCTTCAGGACCCCTCCGGCAGCGGTCAGGTGCGCCGGGGCGGCCCGTCCGCGGGCGGCGCCCCCGGGCCGAAGGCCGCGCAGCCCGCGCCGGCGTCGGGTCCGGGCGAGCCCACCGCGCGACTGAACCCGAAGTACCTCTTCGACACGTTCGTGATCGGCGCCTCGAACCGCTTCGCGCACGCCGCCGCCGTGGCCGTGGCCGAGGCTCCGGCGAAGGCGTACAACCCCCTCTTCATCTATGGGGAGTCGGGACTCGGCAAGACGCACCTGCTGCACGCGATCGGGCACTACGCACGCAGCCTCTACCCGGGAACGCGGGTGCGGTACGTGAGCTCGGAGGAGTTCACCAACGAGTTCATCAACTCCATCCGCGACGGCAAGGGCGACAGCTTCCGCAAGCGGTACCGGGAGATGGACATCCTGCTCGTCGACGACATCCAGTTCCTCGCGGACAAGGAGTCGACGCAGGAGGAGTTCTTCCACACCTTCAACACGCTCCACAACGCGAACAAGCAGATCGTGCTCTCCAGCGACCGGCCGCCCAAGCAGCTGGTCACCCTGGAGGACCGGCTGCGCAACCGCTTCGAGTGGGGTCTGATCACCGACGTCCAGCCGCCCGAGCTGGAGACCCGTATCGCCATCCTTCGTAAGAAGGCGGTGCAGGAGCAGCTCAACGCCCCGCCGGAGGTGCTGGAGTTCATCGCTTCCCGGATCTCGCGCAACATCCGTGAGCTGGAGGGCGCGCTGATCCGGGTGACGGCGTTCGCGTCGCTCAACCGGCAGCCGGTGGACCTCGGTCTGACGGAGATCGTCCTCAAGGACCTGATCCCCGGCGGCGAGGACTCGGCACCCGAGATCACCGCGACCGCGATCATGGCGGCCACCGCCGACTACTTCGGGCTCACGGTGGACGACCTGTGCGGGTCCTCGCGCAGCCGCGTCCTGGTGACGGCGCGGCAGATCGCCATGTACCTGTGCCGTGAGCTCACCGATCTGTCGCTGCCGAAGATCGGCGCGCAGTTCGGCGGCCGCGACCACACGACCGTGATGCACGCCGACCGCAAGATCCGCGCGCTGATGGCCGAACGCCGCTCCATCTACAACCAGGTCACCGAGCTCACGAACCGCATCAAGAACGGCTGACGAAGGCTTTCGCCGACAGCGCGGCCGGCGAGACCGGTCAGAGGCACAAGCCGCCGTACGTGCATGAGGGCGCCCCGGACATCGTCCGGGGCGCCCTTCGGCGTTCCCGCTCCCGCACGCGCGCTCCGAGAGGTCCCGCCCGCGCACGAAGGGCACCAGGACGGCACTCGGAGCCGGCCCGGCCGGGCCCTCAGAGAAGCCCGGCCCTGCGCTCAAGACGGCTCAGCCGCGCGCCCGGAGAGGTTCGAAGACGCCCTCGGAGCGGTTCAGAAGCGCTCCCCGAGGGGTTCAGTCACGCGTTCCGACGGCTCCCGCCCTGTTTTCACCGCTACCGGCCCGACACCTGCTGTTCGAATCCGGGCTTGGTTACGGCCACTCTCCACAGATGTGGTGACTTTCTGGCGTCCACATCCTGGGGACTGGGAAGTTGTCCAGATCGTTTCCACAGGGAACGTTGTTGAAAGACCATCAGACCAGGTCAACCGCCTGTGGATTCGTGGACAAAGCTTCTCCACACCCTGTGGACGAAGGAAAGATCCACAGGGTGTGCACGAAGTTGTCCACCGGTGACCCACAGGCCGGAGCAGGTTGTCCCCAGTGATCCGGAGCTTCTCCACACCTCTGTCCACTGTTCGGCAACGTAACGCGCCATCTCACCGCGTCGAGTGAAAGGCGTCACACCAAGGTGCCGGGTTGGCCTGTGGGGAACGGGGGAAAAGCTGGGGACGGCGCTGGGGAGAAGTGGGCCCAACCTGTGCATCGAGTGTGCAGAACTTTTCGCCGTCCACAGAGAACCCCGGTTGTCCACCGCCTTCACCCACAGGCTCGGTGGACAAAAAATCGCCTCTGAGCTGCGAAAACGGGGTTATCCACGGTTTCCACAGGCCCTACTACTAAGACCAACTAGAGAGAGTCTGGGAAACGTTTCGAAGTGGGGGCTGTGCACAACTCGCTCTCGAAGGCCCAGGTGCCGCTCGGCACGACTTGACCCCGAGGGGCACCGACTGTCAGCGCGGTGCGTCAGACTGGTCCCCGGTGTCCTTCCCCTCACAGGACCGAGCGACACCGAGACAGACGACGAAGGCCAGCAGGGCGACAGCGCCGGCAACAGACGGAGGCGGCAACGGTGAAGATCCGGGTGGAACGCGACGTACTCGCGGAGGCAGTGGCCTGGGCGGCACGCAGCCTCCCGGCCCGTCCGCCGGCGCCTGTGCTCGCCGGCTTGCTCCTGAAGGCCGAGGGGGGCGCCCTGAGCCTCTCCAGTTTCGACTACGAGGTCTCGGCGAGGGTCTCCGTGGACGCGGAGATCGACGAGGAGGGCACGGTCCTCGTGTCCGGCCGCCTCCTCGCGGACATCTGCCGGGCGCTTCCCAACCGGCCGGTGGAGATTTCCACAGACGGTGTACGGGCGACCGTGGTCTGCGGCTCCTCGCGGTTCACCCTCCACACCCTGCCTGTGGAGGAGTACCCGGCCCTGCCGCAGATGCCCTCTGCGACCGGCACCGTCCCCGGCGAGGTCTTCGCCTCGGCCGCCGCCCAGGTGGCTATCGCGGCCGGCCGCGACGACACGCTCCCGGTGCTCACCGGTGTGCGCATCGAGATCGAGGGCGACCGGGTCACCCTGGCGTCCACCGACCGCTACCGCTTCGCGGTCCGCGAGTTCCTCTGGAAGCCGGAGAACCCCGAGGCGTCCGCGGTCGCCCTGGTGCCCGCCAAGACGCTCCTGGACACCGCCAAGGCCCTCACGAGCGGTGACAGCGTGATCCTGGCGCTGTCCGGCTCCGGCGCGGGCGAGGGCCTGATCGGCTTCGAGGGTGCCGGGCGGCGTACGACCACCCGTCTGCTCGAAGGCGACCTCCCGAAGTACCGCTCGCTGTTCCCGACGGAGTTCAACTCCATCGCCGTGATCGAGACCGCCCCCTTCGTGGAGGCCGTCAAGCGTGTGGCCCTGGTCGCCGAGCGGAACACCCCGGTGCGCCTGAGCTTCGAGCAGGGCGTGCTGATCCTGGAGGCCGGCTCCAGCGACGACGCACAGGCTGTGGAAAGGGTCGACGCCCAGCTGGAGGGCGACGACGTCTCGATCGCCTTCAACCCGACGTTCCTGCTCGACGGCCTGAGCGCCATCGACTCGCCGGTGGCCCAGCTCTCCTTCACGACGTCCACGAAGCCCGCGCTGCTGAGCGGCAAGCCCGCCCTGGACGCCGAGGCGGACGAGGCCTACAAGTACCTGATCATGCCGGTTCGCCTGTCGGGCTGATCCCCGGAGCCCGCCGGTCCGCAGGGCCCGGCGGGCCGCACCGTGGGCGGGCATACGTCTGAGCGGGTATGCCCACAGATGTGCGTGAGTTCCCCCGGTGCCCGAAAGGCGTGGGTGGTACCCCCCGGTCTAGGCTCGGACCCAGGTACGAGAGTGCCCTCACGCCACGTCGCAACCCCTAAGGAACAACTGATGGAGCTCGGTCTCGTCGGCCTCGGCAAGATGGGCGGCAACATGCGCGAGCGGATCCGCCGCGCAGGTCACACCGTCATCGGATACGACCGCAACCCGGACCTCGCCGATGTCCACAGCCTGGAAGAACTTGTGGGCAAGCTCAAGGGCCCGCGCGTGGTGTGGGTCATGGTCCCCGCGGGCGCCGCGACCCAGTCCACCGTCGACGAGCTGGCCGCCCTGCTGGAGCCCGGCGACGTCGTCGTCGACGGCGGCAACTCGCGCTGGACGGACGACGAGAAGCACGCCGTCGAGCTGGGCATCAAGGGCATCGGCTTCGTCGACTGCGGCGTCTCCGGCGGCGTCTGGGGCCTGGAGAACGGCTACGCGCTGATGTACGGCGGCCACCCCGAGCACGTCGCCCAGGTGCAGCCGATCTTCGACGCGCTCAAGCCCGAGGGCGACTTCGGAGCGGTGCACGCCGGCAAGGTCGGCGCGGGCCACTTCGCGAAGATGGTCCACAACGGCATCGAGTACGCCATGATGCAGGCCTACGCCGAGGGCTGGGAGCTGCTCGAGAAGGCCGACTCCGTCACGGACGTGCGGGAGGTCTTCCGTTCCTGGCAGGAAGGCACCGTCATCCGCTCCTGGCTGCTCGACCTCGCCGTCAACGCGCTGGACGAGGACGAGCACCTGGAGAAGCTCAAGGGCTACGCACAGGACTCCGGCGAGGGCCGGTGGACCGTGGAGGCCGCCATCGACCACGCGGTGCCGCTTCCCGCGATCACCGCGTCACTCTTCGCCCGCTTCGCCTCGCGGCAGGACGACTCGCCGCAGATGAAGATGATCGCGGCGCTGCGCAACCAGTTCGGCGGCCACGCCGTCGAGAAGGCCTGATCGACGCCCCGGGTTCTCCACACCCGGGGTGACCCGGTTGTCCACAACCGGGGAAAAACCTGAGGACCGGGGCCCACCCGGACCCCGGGGAGAACCTGAAACACCACGCTGGGGGAGGTCGGCGAACGACCATGCACGTCACGCATCTGTCGCTGGCCGACTACCGCTCGTACGCCCAGGTCGAGGTCCCGCTCGACCCGGGCGTCACCGCGTTCGTGGGCCCCAATGGACAGGGCAAGACGAACCTGGTCGAGGCCGTCGGCTATCTCGCCACCCTCGGCAGCCACCGCGTCTCCTCCGACGCGCCGCTCGTCCGCATGGGTGCGGACCGCGCGATCATCCGGGCCAATGTCCGTCAGGGAGAGCGCCAGCAGCTCATCGAGCTGGAGCTGAACCCCGGCAAGGCCAACCGTGCCCGTATCAACAGGTCGTCGCAGGTCAGGCCCCGTGACGTCCTCGGCATCGTACGAACCGTCCTGTTCGCGCCCGAGGACCTCGCCCTGATCAAGGGTGACCCCGGAGAGCGGCGCCGGTTCCTCGACGAGATGATCACCGCCCGCTCCCCGCGCATGGCGGGCGTCCGCTCCGACTACGACCGGGTCCTCAAGCAGCGCAACACGCTCCTGAAGTCGGCCGCCCTGGCCCGCCGGCACGGCGGCCGAACCATGGACCTGTCCACACTCGACGTGTGGGACCAGCACCTCGCGCGCGTGGGCGCCGAACTGCTGGCCCAGCGGCTCGGACTGGTCGCCGCGATCCAGCCGCTGGCCGACAAGGCCTACGAGCAGCTGGCACCCGGCGGCGGACCCATCACCCTGGAGTACAAGGCGTCCTCGCCCGGCATCACGGGCCACGCGCGCGAGGAGCTCTACGCACAGCTGATGACCGCACTGGAAGAGGCCCGCAAGCCGGAGATCGAGCGCGGCGTCACCCTCGTAGGACCCCATAGGGACGATCTGGTCCTCAGACTCGGTCAGCTGCCCGCCAAGGGATACGCCTCCCACGGCGAGTCCTGGTCGTACGCGCTGGCTCTGCGCCTGGCCTCGTACGACCTGCTCAGGGCCGAGGGCAACGAGCCGGTGCTGGTCCTCGACGACGTCTTCGCGGAACTCGACAGCCGCAGGCGGGAGCGCCTCGCGGAGCTCGTCGCGCCCGGTGAGCAGGTGCTCGTGACGGCCGCCGTGGACGACGACGTACCGGCGGTTCTGACCGGGACGCGGTACGCCGTTTCCGAAGGCACGGTGGAGCGCGTATGACGGAGAACACATCGGGGCCCGGTGCCGAGGACGCGTCCGGCGCCGCATCCGGGAAGAAGACCCCCGAGCCCTCAGGCGTCGACCTCGCGCGCGTGGCGCTGCGCGCCGCCAAGGAGCAGGCACGCGCGCGTGGGGACGCGGCCCAGCAGAAGAAGCAGGCACGGCGTGGCGGCGGCCTGCGCTCCGGCTCGGGTGCCGACCGCCGTGACCCCATGGCGCTCGGCGCCGCCATCAACCGGCTGCTCACCGAGCGCGGCTGGGAGACCCCGGCCGCGGTGGGGGGCGTGATGGGCCGCTGGCCGCAGATCGTCGGGGACGATCTGGCCAAGCACTGCGTTCCGCTGCGCTACGACGACGACCCGGCCGAGCGGGTGCTGACGGTGCAGTGCGACTCGACCGCCTGGGCGACCCAGCTGCGCCTGCTGGCCCCTCAGCTGGTCGCGCGGCTGAACCAGGATCTCGGCCACGGCACAGTGCGCCTGCTCAAGGTCCAGGGCCCCGCGGGCCCCCCACGCCGCTTCGGGCCCCTGCGCGCTCCGGGCAGCACGGGTCCCGGCGACACCTACGGGTGACCGGCATACGACGGGCCGGGCGGCGTACCCACCCGCGTGCCGGCCGTCGATCCCGGTGATCATTACCGCGCCCGGCCGCCGATCGGGCCGATGGTGAACATGTTCGGGCAGTCGCTCGCTGCCGCATCGGGTCGCATCGCGCCGACGATCGCGGTGAGCGCCGCCGACGTACGGGCGAGGCGACGACTGTTCGCAGTGCCTTCGAGTCCTGCGCCGCCCCGTTCGTGGGTGACTCGCTGTTCTCTCGCGTCCGCGGCGCGGACGCCCATGACCCTCCGGCCACACCGGCCGCCCCTGCTCGCTGATGTGGCAATCCGTCGATCGCCCCAGGTCAGAGGCCGATTCCGTCCTGACCCGAGTCCGCTGCGGTCGTCCGGCAGGGCCCTTTGCGTCGGACTCCGGTCGACCACCGCGAGCAACCGCTCACGGTTGCGAACATCGACCTGACTCGTCAGTAGCCAAGGGTTGACACCCGGAAGCGCTGAGTGCCGCTGTAAGCCTCTTTGGGGCCGGGTCCGCATATGGGGAGTCGGGCGAGACCTGTTCAGGGCGGCACATGCGGACTCAGGTACCGGCAAACCCCCATCACTGTCGGCGCTACCGGTAGACTGGAAGCTAATCCCGCCCCACTTGTGGGACGCACCGAGCAACGCTGACCAAGGCTTACCAACGCAACACGCCGCAGCCGCTCCGGCCACCCGCCGGGAGTTTGGCTTGTGCTGTGCCAGAAAGGGCGCTTCGTGGCCGATTCCGGCAACCCCAACGAGAACATCCTGTCCACCGACGTCGGCGCAAACGGCGAGGTCACAGCCTCGTACGACGCCAGTGCCATCACCGTCCTCGAGGGTCTGGACGCGGTCCGCAAGCGACCCGGCATGTACATCGGTTCGACCGGTGAGCGTGGACTCCACCACCTTGTGTACGAGGTGGTGGACAACTCGGTCGACGAGGCGCTGGCCGGCCACGCGGACACGATCGAGATCACGATCCTCCCGGACGGCGGTGTCCGCGTCGTCGACAACGGGCGCGGCATCCCGGTGGGCATCGTCGCCTCCGAGGGCAAGCCGGCCCTCGAGGTCGTGCTGACCGTGCTGCACGCGGGCGGCAAGTTCGGTGGCGGCGGCTACGCGGTCTCCGGTGGTCTGCACGGCGTCGGCGTCTCCGTCGTGAACGCCCTGTCGAGCAGGGTCTCCGTCGAGGTCAAGACGGACGGCCACCGTCACACGCAGGACTACAAGATGGGTGTCCCGACGGCCCCGCTGGTCAAGCACGAGGCCACGGAGGAGACGGGCACGACGGTCACTTTCTGGGCTGACGCCGACATCTTCGAGACCACGGAGTACTCCTTCGAGACGCTCTCGCGGCGCTTCCAGGAGATGGCGTTCCTCAACAAGGGTTTGACGATCAAACTCACTGATGAGCGCGATTCGGCGAAGGCCACCGCCGGGGCGGACGAGGCGGGCGCCGACGAGAAGGACGAGGTCAAGACCGTCACGTACCACTACGAAGGCGGCATCGTCGACTTCGTGAAGTACCTCAACTCCCGCAAGGGAGAGGCGGTGCACCCCACCGTCATCGACCTCGAAGCCGAGGACAAGGACAAGAGCCTGTCCCTCGAGGTCGCGATGCAGTGGAACAGCGGCTACAGCGAAGGCGTGTACTCCTTCGCCAACATCATCCACACCCACGAGGGCGGCACGCACGAGGAGGGCTTCCGTGCGGCGCTGACCTCGCTCATCAACAAGTACGCGCGCGACAAGAAGCTGCTTCGCGAGAAGGACGACAACCTCACGGGTGACGACATCCGCGAGGGTCTGACCGCGATCATCTCGGTCAAGCTGAGCGAGCCTCAGTTCGAGGGCCAGACCAAGACCAAGCTGGGCAACACGGAGGCGAAGACCTTCGTCCAGAAGGCGGTCTACGAGCACCTCAACGACTGGCTGGACCGCAACCCGAACGAGGCCGCGGACATCATCCGCAAGTCCATCCAGGCGGCTACCGCGCGCGTGGCGGCCCGCAAGGCGCGTGACCTCACCCGCCGCAAGGGCCTTCTGGAGTCGGCGTCCCTGCCGGGCAAGCTCTCCGATTGCCAGTCGAACGACCCCATCAAGTGCGAGATCTTCATCGTCGAGGGTGACTCCGCCGGTGGCTCGGCCAAGTCCGGCCGCAACCCGCAGTACCAGGCGATCCTCCCGATCCGGGGAAAGATCCTCAACGTCGAGAAGGCGCGGATCGACAAGATCCTGCAGAACCAGGAGATCCAGGCACTGATCTCCGCCTTCGGCACCGGAGTCCACGAGGACTTCGACATCGCGAAGCTCCGCTATCACAAGATCATCCTGATGGCGGACGCCGACGTCGACGGCCAGCACATCAACACCCTGCTGCTGACCTTCCTGTTCCGCTTCATGCGGCCGCTGGTCGAGGCCGGGCACGTGTTCCTCTCCCGCCCGCCGCTCTACAAGATCAAGTGGGGCCGGGACGACTTCGAGTACGCGTACTCGGACCGCGAGCGCGACGCCCTGATCGAGCTGGGCCGCCAGGCGGGCAAGCGCGTCCGTGAGGACTCCATCCAGCGCTTCAAGGGTCTCGGTGAGATGAACGCCGAGGAACTGCGCATCACGACCATGGACCAGGAGCACCGCGTCCTCGGCCAGGTCACCCTCGACGACGCCGCCCAGGCCGACGACCTCTTCTCGGTCCTCATGGGCGAGGACGTCGAGGCCCGCCGCGCGTTCATCCAGCGCAACGCCAAGGACGTCCGCTTCCTCGACATCTGAGTCGGTCTCAGCTGACCGCGTCAGAAAGGATCTTCACCAGCAATGGCCGACGACAACACTCCGATCGTTCCCGAAGAGGGCGAGATCACGCTGCGCATCGAGCCCGTCGGGCTCGAGACCGAGATGCAGCGCTCGTACCTCGACTACGCGATGTCCGTCATCGTGTCGCGCGCGCTGCCCGACGTACGGGACGGTCTCAAGCCCGTCCACCGCCGCGTCCTCTACGCCATGTACGACGGCGGCTACCGGCCCGAGAAGGGCTTCTACAAGTGCGCCCGCGTCGTCGGCGACGTCATGGGCACCTACCACCCGCACGGCGACTCCTCGATCTACGACGCCCTGGTCCGCCTCGCGCAGCCGTGGTCGATGCGGATGCCGCTGGTGGACTCCAACGGCAACTTCGGCTCTCCCGGCAACGACCCGGCCGCCGCCATGCGGTACACCGAGTGCAAGCTGAAGCCGCTGTCCATGGAGATGGTCCGCGACATCGACGAGGACACCGTCGATTTCACGGACAACTACGACGGCCGCAACCAGGAGCCGACGGTCCTGCCGGCCCGCTTCCCGAACCTGCTGATCAACGGCTCGGCGGGCATCGCGGTCGGTATGGCCACCAACATCCCGCCGCACAACCTGCGCGAGGTCGCGGCCGGCGCCCAGTGGTACCTGGAGAACCCCGAGGCCTCCCACGAGGAGCTTCTGGACGCCCTGATCGAGCGCATCAAGGGCCCCGACTTCCCGAGTGGCGCCCTGGTGGTGGGCCGCAAGGGCATCGAGGAGGCGTACCGCACGGGCCGTGGCTCCATCACGATGCGCGCGGTCGTCGACGTCGAGGAGATCCAGAACCGCCAGTGCCTGGTGGTCACCGAACTCCCCTACCAGACCAACCCCGACAACCTCGCCCAGAAGATCGCCGACCTGGTCAAGGACGGCAAGGTCGGCGGCATCGCGGACGTCCGGGACGAGACCAGCTCCCGTACCGGCCAGCGGCTCGTGATCGTGCTCAAGAGGGACGCGGTCGCCAAGGTCGTCCTGAACAACCTCTACAAGCACACCGATCTCCAGACGAACTTCGGCGCGAACATGCTGGCGCTCGTCGACGGCGTGCCGCGCACCCTCTCCCTGGACGCGTTCATCCGCCACTGGGTGACGCACCAGATCGAGGTCATCGTCCGCCGTACGAAGTTCCGGCTGCGCAAGGCCGAGGAGCGCGCGCACATCCTGCGTGGCCTCCTGAAGGCCCTGGACGCCATCGACGAGGTCATCGCGCTCATCCGGCGCAGCGACACCGTGGAGATCGCGCGAGAGGGCCTGATGGGCCTCCTGGAGATCGACGAGATCCAGGCCAACGCGATCCTCGAGATGCAGCTGCGCCGACTGGCCGCCCTGGAGCGTCAGAAGATCATCCAGGAGCACGACGAGCTCCAGGCCAAGATCCGTGAGTACAACGAGATCCTCGCCTCGCCGGTGCGTCAGCGCGGCATCATCAGCGAGGAGCTCGCCGCGATCGTCGAGAAGTTCGGCGACGACCGCCGCTCCAAGCTGGTGCCCTTCGACGGTGACATGTCCATCGAGGACCTGATCGCCGAAGAGGACATCGTCGTCACCATCACGCGCGGCGGCTACATCAAGCGCACCAAGACGGAGGACTACCGCTCGCAGAAGCGGGGCGGCAAGGGCGTACGCGGCACGAAACTGAAGCAGGACGACATCGTCGACCACTTCTTCGTGTCGACGACGCACCACTGGCTGCTGTTCTTCACCAACAAGGGCCGCGTCTACCGCGCCAAGGCGTACGAGCTCCCGGACGCCGGCCGTGACGCGCGTGGCCAGCACGTCGCCAACCTGCTGGCCTTCCAGCCGGACGAGGCGATCGCCGAGATCCTCGCGATCCGCGACTACGAGGCGGCGCCCTATCTAGTGCTGGCCACCAAGGGCGGGCTGGTCAAGAAGACACCTCTCAAGGATTACGATTCGCCCCGTTCCGGCGGCGTCATCGCGATCAATCTCCGTGAGACGGAGGACGGTTCCGACGACGAACTGATCGGAGCCGAACTCGTTTCCGCCGAGGATGATCTACTCCTGATCAGCAAGAAGGCCCAGTCGATCAGGTTCACCGCGACAGATGATGCTTTGCGACCGATGGGCCGTGCGACCTCGGGCGTCAAGGGCATGAGCTTCCGCGAGAGCGATGAGCTTCTCTCGATGAATGTTGTTCGACCCGGTACGTTCGTGTTCACTGCCACAGACGGTGGGTACGCGAAGCGGACCGCCGTCGACGAGTACCGCGTCCAGGGTCGCGGCGGCCTCGGTATCAAGGCCGCCAAGATCGTCGAGGACCGCGGGTCTCTCGTCGGCGCGCTGGTGGTCGAGGAGACCGACGAAATCCTCGCCATCACACTGTCCGGTGGTGTGATTCGTACGCGAGTCAACGAGGTCAGGGAGACGGGCCGTGACACCATGGGCGTCCAACTGATCAACCTGGGCAAGCGCGATGCCGTGGTCGGCATCGCTCGTAATGCCGAGGCCGGTCGTGAGGCGGAGGAAGTCGACGGCATTGACGCCGTGGACGAGATCGCCGAAGGCATCGAGGCCGTCGGTACGGAAGAGGGCGAGCCGTCCTCGGCCGAGTAGCGCGAGGAGTGAGTCATCGTGAGCGGAGCCACGGGCGCCGGATCGACCGGTACGGAAACGGACGGCGGCCGTGGCACCGCCATGGATGCGACTGACTCCCATGATTCTCATGGATCCCAGGGGGGAACTGTGACGGACACCCGAGGCCAGCAGGCCCAGCAGTACGCGGGCGGGCAGGCGGCCCCGGTCGGGGCTCCCGTGGCGCCGAGCGCGCCGTCGGCGGGCCCGGCGGTGCCGGCGTCGCCGCTGCCCGGCGAGCGGCCGGGACAGCAGCCCGCGCAGCCGTACCACCCGCCGCAGGCGTATCCGGCGCAGGCGCCGTCGGGCGCGGTCCGCCGTCCGCGCACCGGTGCGCGGACGACGCCGCGTACGCGCAAGGCGCGGCTGCGGGTGGCCAAGGCCGATCCGTGGTCGGTGATGAAGGTCAGCTTCCTGCTCTCCATCGCGCTCGGCATCTGCACGATCGTGGCGGCCGCGGTGCTGTGGATGGTCATGGACGCGATGGGCGTCTTCTCCACTGTCGGTGGCACGATCTCCGAGGCGACGGGCTCGAACGAGTCGAACGGTTTCGACCTCCAGTCGTTCCTCTCGCTCCCGCACGTCCTGATGTTCACGTCGGTCATCGCGGTCATCGACGTGGTCCTCGCGACCGCTCTGGCGACGCTCGGAGCGTTCATCTACAACCTCTCCGCCGGCTTCGTCGGCGGCGTCGAGCTGACGCTCGCCGAGGACGAGTGAGCGCCCGCTCAAACGCCCTCTGACTATCGATTTTGGGACTGGCCGCGTCGTGCGCTAATCTTCAGAGGTCAGCGCGCGGGACACACACCGCAAAGCGCGGCGGGGCTATAGCTCAGTTGGTTAGAGCGCATCCCTGATAAGGATGAGGCCACAGGTTCAAATCCTGTTAGCCCCACAGTATGAAGACCCCCGACCGGATTCGGTCGGGGGTCTTTGCGTCTCCCGTGCGGAGTCCGTCACGAGGGTGCGGGTGCCTTGGCCGCCCATGAACGGTCGGACGGAAGCCACCGCCACGAGGACGATCCCTTTGAGCATGGGAAGTCGGACGTGAACGCGAGAAGCCGGACGGGTCCGTCAGGTGGCGGGTCCTGCTCGCGGGGATCGTGCTCCCTGGGCGCCGGCTCGGGATGGTGCGGGTGGGCGGGCGTTCGGGCATCGGAGTCGGTGAAGGCGCCGAGGCCCGTGCCCGCGGGCGCTCGTGACGCCCGCCTCCACCGCCCCTGGCGGGCGTTCTGCCGAAGGAGCCGGTACGCGAGGCGTGGCGCGCCGGAAGGCTCACAGAGGGCGGTTCACAGCGGTGCAACGTCGAAGGCCCGGCGACTCGTCCGAGTCGCCGGGCCTTTGCCCTGGGTGCTTTGTACGCAAGTTCGCCGCTACGTCAGGGTGTCAGTGAGGGGTTGAGGGTGGTCTAGCGAAGGGCCACGTGAAGGGGTGCGTGTGCGAGGAGGGGACGCGAGGGGGCGCGAGGTTCGAAAAGGCGCCAGGGAAGGTTCCCCGTGCTTTCCGTTCGCGCGCTGTGCCGGGGAGTTGTCCCGCTGCCCTGCCGGGGACGGTGTTCCGTGCCGGCCACTCGTGCTCGGCCAGGGACGGTGTCCCGTGCCGGTCGTCCGAACTCGGCCAAGGCCGGTGTTCTGTGCCAGTCACCCGTACTGGGCCGGGGACGGTGTTCCGTATTCACCGCCAGGCCTGTACCGACTTGGACTCCTCGTGCGGTGCTCCCCGCGCGTCTCAGCGCTGGAGCGGCGCTACGGCCGTGAGGGGCGTCAGAAGCTCCGTGTCGGGCGCTGCGAGGGTCTCGGGCTCGGAGCAGGCATTGGGGCCGACCAGGCCTTCCGGATCGCCGAGGGCGGGTTCCGTCGTCGCGTCGTCCACCGGTGCGCGGTGGCGGCAGCTGGGCGAGGAGCCGTGTGCCTCGGCGCGGATGCGTTGCTTCATCGTGGGGGGCAGGGCCCGACTGTAGGACCAGGCCGAGGGGGCCATCGCCGGGGCCGTCACGGAAGTCTCGGTGTTGCGGGCCGAGCCGGCCTGCGGTACGGCGGCGGCCGCGGTGGTCGTGATGAGTCCGAGCGTCGTGCACAGCGCCAGGAAGGCGGTGATGACGGCGGTCCACAGCTTCATGACCTTGTTCTGGGTCACGGCCCCTCACTTTCGGGTCGGGCGATTTGCGTACTTTCCTCATGATGTGTATGCAGGCCGCGAAGTGGTGGACCAACGCCCGTGGCGCGTTGATGTTCAGATGAACACCACCCGGATGGCCGCAAGAGACCGGAAAAGTCCGTAGATGCCCATGAAAGTCACTTTCTGTGATGTGTGATCACGCTGAGATCGGTGTGGCCGTATCCGGTTCTACTGCTGTGTGCGGAGCCGCAGTTGAGGGCCGATCCAGGTCACCGATCGATATCGGTCGGTGTGTATAGTCGGGCGCCAGAGGTCCCCTAACGTCAACGAAAGACGAGGTCGCGCGGTGAAGAAGCTTCTCCTGGTCGCACTGGCCGCCATCGGCGGGCTCCTCGTGTACCGCCAGATCCAGGCGGATCGCGCCGAGCAGGATCTGTGGACGGAGGCGACTGACTCCGTGCCCACGGGTTCGTGAGTACCGACAACAGTCTCGGAGCAGACCCCGGCCGCCTCGCGGTCGGGGTTTTGTGTTTCCCGGAGCCCCTTCGCTTCACGAAGGCAAGCGAATCGGTTGCACAGGCATGAATGACGGCTTGCGGCCACTGCCTTTCGGCCGCTCCCACTGATAGCTCGGGTGCCGCGGTGGCCGACGGGGCAGGATGGTCCGCGCCAGGGGGCTACGACGAGGGGTGGCGCGTGATGGGGCGGCGCACGGAGGGCAGGCGTGCCCAGGGCCGGTGTGCGAGTTCGTGGCACGGCCGGATGCTCACGGCCACGGCGGCAGCGGCCGCGCTGTGCGTGAACCTCGCGCCCGCGGGTCCGGCCGCCGCTTCCGAGCCCGCCGTCGCGCGGACCACGGCCGAGGACGCGAGGACGGCCACCGACGGTACGCCCGGGCCGTACTCCTTCGCGGAGGACGCCACCACCGTCAAAGGCACCGCGGACACGACCTACTCCGTGCGACTCGAGCCGGGCCACGCGTACAAGAGCTCCATCGGGCCCGCGGGAAGGGACGGCAAGCTCTACTACCGTCTCGAACTCGACGCCGCCTCCAGCGCGTACGTCGCCGCCACCGCCGTCCCCCGGTCCGGCGCGACGGTCTCCTACTCGGACGGCCTCAAGGTCTCCCTGCAGGATGGCAACGGCCGCAACTGTTCCTCCTCGGGCACCGCCCACTTCGGCGCCACCCAGAGCCCGCACCCCATCGCCGCCTGGGCGTCCCGCGAAACGGGCGGCAAGCGGTACACCTGCCGGACGGCGGGAACGTACTACGTGGTCGTCGAACGGTCCGGAGCGGCGGGGACGTCGAGGACCACGGACTCGGCCGCCACGGCGCCTTCCTCGTCCCAAGCCTGGGACCTGGAGCTCAGCTATGTCTCGGAGCCCGGTCTGAAGAAGGCGCCCGCTTCGACGAGTGCCCCGGAAATCTGGAACTCCGCGTCGCCCGACGCCCTAGCCGGGGTCTCGAAGCACCGCAGCGGCGGCGCCGGGTTCAGCAGGGCCCGCTCACTGAGGCAAGGAGTCTGGGACGACGAGATCAGCCCGGGTCAGACCCGCTTCTACAAGGTGCCGGTCGACTGGGGGCAGCAGTTCTCCGCCACCGCGGACCTGGGCAGTTCGGGCCGTGGCGACGGCTATGTGGGCACCGCCCTCACCATGTCCCTCTACAACCCCGTGCGCGGCTTCGTCGACGACGTCGGCTCCGGATACGACGGCAGCCAGCGCTCCGCCGCGCTCGATCCCCTTCCTCCCGTCACCTACGAGAACCGCTTCGCCCTCAACGACCATGTGAGCGGGATGCGGTTCGCGGGTTCCTACTACCTCGTGGTCCATCTCGCCGCGCAGGTCGCAGACCGCTTCGGCGAGGGGCCCTTCGGGCTGACGCTGCGGGTGCGCGTGGCCGGAGCGGCGCGGACGGGACCCGCTTACGCCGGGGCGGCGAAGCCCCGAGACGTGTTCGACGTTCCGGCGGGGGACTCCGAGGACGCGACCGATGACCGCACGGCGGGTGGCACGGCCGGTACCGGCGCCGGTGGCAGCGGCGACGACGGCCGGAGCGGCACCATGAAACTGGTCGCCGCGGGCGGCATCGGCACGGGAAGCCTGCTGATGCTGACGCTGGGGATGTGGACCGTGGCCGCGCGCCGCCGGGCGGTGCGGACCCTCGAGACCGCACCGGAAGACGCGGATACCGCTTCGGCGCAGTTGCCCACACCGGCGCCGGCGCCTTGGGAGCACGGGGCGCCACGGGGCTGGTAGCTCCTCGCCCTGATCGCGGGGCGGGTGAGGCAGAGCCTTTCTTGGGCCGAGGCTTCTCCCGTGGGCTGCGGTGGCGGTCCCGCCCGGAACCGCTCGCGTTGCCTCGCAGGCTTGGGTCAGTGTCCGGATCAGACCTGGGTCAGTGCCCAGAACCCCACCGCGAAGCAGGCCAGCGCGAGCAACAGCATCGGCACCGCGACCTTGGCGGGCGGCCCCGGGCGTGGCCGCGCGCGCCTTCCGTGGCGCCCCGAAACTGCCCCCGTCCGAGGCGGAACCTGGAGGGACCGAGCGGTGTATGAAGCAGTAGAGGCGTACGCGTGCTGCTGCATCGCGGCGGACGGGGCCGGGGGCCGATAGGGGGAGGGCACTTGCGTAGGAGTGGGTGTGGTCGGGGACGTAGGCGTCGGGGTCGGGTCGAACGGCGGAGGGTAGAGCTGAGCCGACGTCGGCAGGGGGAGCGGGACCGAGGTGGGGGGAGTGGGCGTCTGCGTCTCCTGCCACGCCTGCTGGGGCTGTTGCTTCGGTGGGTACTGGAACTGGTGGGCTGGAAACTCGACCTGCTCCTCCCGCCGGGAGCCGGTGAAGGCGGCGGGCTGCGGCGGCGGCAGATGGAAGCTGCCGGTGTCCGACATCGAGGACGTCTGGGGAGTGGTCCCGTCGGCGAGGTCCGGAGGTGTGTCGCCGGGGGCGGCAAGAGACCGCGCGTCCTCGGAGGCGGGCCGAGCCTGGACGCCGTCGCCGACGGGGAGTCGCCCGCCCTCGCGGTCAGGATGAACGTGCGCGTCCTCGGAGGAGGGCTGAGACCGTACGCCGTCCTGAGCGGGCCACGGGTCCAGGGCGCCCTGGACGGAGCTCTGCTTGCCGTCGCGGGGACGGGATTCCGGGAGTACGTCCCTGGTACCGAGGTCCGGATACACCCCCTCGGCACTGGGAGTCGGCCGGACGTGCCCCGGGACGGACCCCTGCGCTCGCGAGCCACGTTCAGAGCCGGATGCCTCGTCCGGAGTGGGCACGGAGGCCGAGGCAGGAAAGGAGCGGGGGTCGGGGGCGGCGCTTGGGCCGGAGCCGGCGCTTGGGCCTGAGTGGGGCTGGGAGTCTGGGTCGTGGTCCGGGCCGGAACGTGGGCCGGAGTCAAGGTCCGAGCCGACGCCCGGGCGGAAGCCAACGCCGGAGCCGGAGCCGGAGCCGGAGCCGGAGCCGGAGCTGGAGCTTGGGTCGACATCGGCGCCAGCGCTGGTATCGGCGCCGATGCCCGTGCCGGTGTGCGTGTCGATTGCGCTGACTATGCCGTTGCCCGTGCCGCCGCGCGGAGCGGAATCACGTGGGGAGTCGGAGTCCGTGTCCGCGAGGGTGCCGGAGCCGGTGTCGGTGTCGGGCCACGAGGGAGTGTTGTCCGAGTCGAGTCCGGGGTGAGCGGCCGTGGTGTCCCGATGTCCGCGAGAGGACAGAGTCCGTGCGCTGACTCCCGAAGCGGTCCCCGGCTCCAGGGGGCCATCCGGACCGAACCCCTCGGGCAGCGGCCCGAGTTGGTCGAAGACCTCGATCAGTTCGTCGTCGGGGCCGGGCTCGGGGAGCAGCTCGACGGCTGCGGCAAGGGCCTTGCGCGCCCCTGTGGCGGTGCGGAAGCGAGCGTGCGGATCCGGTTGGAGAAGCATCGCCACGACCTGCCACAGAGGCTCGGGTATGCCCCGCGGGGCGGACGGCGTGCCGTGCTCGGCGAAGTATTCGATCAGCGCCTTGGCATCGGGCTTGGCGCCTTCCAGGAGGTACAGGGCGACCAGACCCGCGGCGAACAGATCGGCGGGGAAGTCGGGTTCGGAGCCCAGCATCTGCTCGGGCGCGAAGTAACCCGGCGTTCCCACCACGTAGTTGGTCTCGGTGAGCCGCGGTTCGCCGAGCCGCATCGCGATGCCGAAGTCGGACACGCGCAACCGTGGCCGCGCCGTGCCGGTCGCTTCGAGGAGCACGTTGGCGGGTTTGATGTCGCGATGCACGACCCCCTCCGCGTGCACGGCGGCAAGGCCCGCGAGGAGCTGGTCGATCAGCGTGCAGACGAAGGAGGGAGGCAGTGGGCCGTAGTCGTTGACCAGGTGGACCAGGGAGCCCCCGGCGACCAGGTCCATGGTGAACAGGACCTTGTCGTCGTCGGCGGCCCAGCTGGCGGGAGCCAGTACATGCGGATGGTCGATCCGCAGCGCCTGCTCCCGCACGAATCGCAGCAGCGCGTGCGCGTCGCTCTGCTGCAGCACCTTGGCGGCCACATAGCGGCGCCGCCGGTGGTCCCAGGCGCGCCACACCGCACCGACTCCCCCGCGCCCGATCGGGTCGACCAGTTCGTACCGGCCTGCGAAGACCTCACCCATGGTCGTGCGTCGCTCCCCTTCGGCGGTCGGTCCGGAGACCTCTTCCGAGGCGCCCGGCTGCCTGACATGTGGCGGCTGGAAGGTTTCACGGGCCTCCAGCGCCGGGCGGTCGGCGGCCGGGCGGTCGGCTCAGCTCTGGTGGGACTGGTAGTGCGCGACCGCGTCGGAGGTACGGCCGGCGCCGTAGACCCGGAGGAACTCTGCCAGTTCCGGGTGGGTCGGGGCGAGGGTGTCCGCCGCGTCGATGATGTCTCCGGCGGCTGCCACCGAGCGCAGCAGCGACTGGATCTCGCGGACCACCCGCTTGACCGTCGGGGCTCCCGAACTGCTCGTGGACTGCGTGGTGTTGCTGAGCACCGATCCCCCCTGGGACTTCTTGATCTCGTCCATCCGCTCGGTCGCCTCGGCGGCGCTGACGCTCCCGTCGGCGACCTGTCCCGCCAGGTCCTGCAGGAGCTGTACGCGCTGGACCACCGCGGGGTTGCCGATCTTGGCACGCTGACCGCTCATCAGCTGCGACAACATGGGTGCGGACAGGCCCAGCACCCCGGCAAGACGCGCCTGGTTCAGACCCAGGTCCTCTATGAGCCTACGGAAGAGCGCCCCCAACGGCTCCCCGTACCAGTTCCGCTGCAGCTCCCGGGCTCTTGCGGTTGCTTCCTGCTGTGCGGCGTCCATTGCGTCTCCCCATCGCTTCCCCAAGTACCGCGGTTCGCGACAGCGAACCACGTCGAGCATCTTACGGAGAGTGGTCGTCCACGGGGAGCCCCATCTTTTTGCGAGATCCCGGGGGTGACCCGGTACTCTGGTCTGCGGCGCCCGTCGACAGATGGATCCTGTGGTCGGACGCTCCTCTTACGGGGCCTTAGCTCAGTTGGTAGAGCGCTGTCTTTGCATGGCAGATGTCAGGGGTTCGACTCCCCTAGGCTCCACATCTCGAACCGGTCAGACGCCCGACAAGGGCGGCTGGCCGGTTTTTGTATGTCCCCTTTTCGTCCGGGCGCGGGCCTGCCGTGAGACGGTTCCCGGACCGGGTGGGGGCCGGCGCGCGGGCCATCGGTGACGTGTGTCACAGGGCGTGGCTTTGCAGGCGTTGCAGTCCTTTGCGCAAACGGATGGCCGGAGCGAGGCCTGTGGCTCCGCTGTGCGGGCGGCGGGAGTGGCGCCGGCGGACCGAGAGGGCGGCCGGGGCCCTTGTGTGAGCTGCCGCGCAGGCTGCCGAGTAACCGGTTCGGCGCATTCCGTCAACAACATCTCCACGGATGCTGCACACCAGGACCGTTGCAAACGTCATCGTGAGCCGTGCGGGTAAATCCGCCCCGGGGCGTTCTCGACCCGCCGCTCCGCCGTTCCACGTGCAACATCGCCGCGGGGCAGGAGACCGTCAAGTCTCCTGCCCCGCGGCGATGTTGGGTCGGGTTCAGCGGCGGTCGTCGCGCTCCGCCGCCTCTTCCTCGGCCTCCTTGGCCTGGACCTCGGGGTCCAGGGCGGACTGGCCGCTGCCGTCGACCGACGTGAGACGCCCGTTCTCGGGCACCTCGGTCGCGGCCGGCGGTTCGACGAGCCAGTCGGGGTTGGCCTGCTTGTCCCACCACTTCCAGGCGGCGAAAGCACCGCCCGCCAGAATCCCCAGCACGGCCAGCCCCTTCACGAGACGGCCGGCCCTCGCCCGCCGTTCGTGCTTGCGGAGCAGCTTCTGGATCTCCTGCGGTGAGACCTGGCCGCGCAGTGCGGCGATGGCGGCCACGCCGCGTGCCGTGGCTTCCTCCCGAACGGGCTGGGCCGCGGCCACCGCCTGCTCGATCCTCGGCTTGGAATAGTCGGCTGCCTGACGAGCCGCCTTACGGGTGCGGACGGCCGCCTCCTGGGCGACCTGGTCGACCTTCGGCGGCACATGGGTACGGGCCTGCTCAAGGCGCGGCGCGAGATGGGCGTCGTACTGGACGCGGGCCTGTTCGGCGGCCTGCGACACCTTCGGCGCGAGCCGTACGCGTGCTTCGCTCGCGTAGTACGAGGCCCTGTCCTTGGCCGTGTCGGCGTAAGGCGCCACCACTTCCGCGGCGTGCAGCACGCTGTCCTTCGCCGAGCCGGTCGCGGCGCGCACGCTGTCGATGCGGGTCACGGGTTTCCTCCTCCTCGGTGGCGTACGTCGGGGGTTTCAGGTACCCCCAAAGACACAGAGTTCACCTTTCCACCCCTATGGGGATCATGCCCGCCCGATTGGTCCGGGGCATGTGAGAGCGGGCATCCGTGTCACGGGTGCCGACTCCCGGGGACTCCCGAGACGGAGCCGGTCAGGTGTCGATCAAGTGAGATAGCGGATTAATACGGGGCAACGGGAGCTTGTCGTCGACAATGCCACGGATCGCCTCCGCTCGCCCCCGTCCCGGAGCGACTCGACCGGTTTTCTCGAAAGGCGATGTCCGCATGTTCGTGCGGAGGTGGCGGTCGGGGGCTGAGCAGGCCGGTCCGTGCGAGGATCGGAGAGTCAAGAGAAGGCAACGGAAGGCAGATCGTGGCCGAGCAGCTTTACGCCACCCTGAAGACCAACCAAGGCGACATCGAAATCCGGCTCCTGCCGAACCACGCGCCCAAGACGGTCCGGAACTTCGTCGAGCTCGCCAAGGGTGAGCGTGAGTGGGTCAACCCGGAGACGGGTGTGAAGTCCACGGACAAGCTGTACGACGGCACGGTCTTCCACCGGGTGATCAGCGGTTTCATGATTCAGGGCGGTGACCCGCTGGGCAACGGCACCGGCGGCCCCGGCTACCAGTTCGAGGACGAGTTCCACCCGGATCTCGCCTTCAACAAGTCCTACCTGCTGGCCATGGCCAACGCCGGCCCGGCCACCAACGGCTCGCAGTTCTTCATCACCGTCTCCCCGACGGCCTGGCTGACCCGTAAGCACACCATCTTCGGTGAGGTCACGGACAAGGCCAGCCAGAAGGTCGTGGACGCCATCGCCGGCGCCCAGACCAACCCGCGCACCGACCGCCCGGTCAATGACGTCGTCATCGAGTCCGTCGTGGTCGAGACCCGCGAAAGCTGAGCCCGCGCCGGGTTCTCCCGGCCGTGAGCCAGAAGGAGACCGAAGGGTCCCGCAGGGAACCAAACGCCCCGTTCATCCGTAAGGATGGACGGGGCGGTGCCTTGCGCACCCGGACCCGGTGTGAGGGCGTGCGAGCCGCCGTACGGAGATTGAGGGGGACCCCATGGACCAGCCGCCCGGCAGCCCGCAGGGCCCGCGTGATCAGGGACCGCAGGACGCCCGGAACCTGCCCGGTTGCTACCGGCACCCGGACCGTGAGACCGGTGTCCGCTGCACCCGCTGCGACCGGCCGATCTGCCCCGAGTGCATGGTCAGCGCCTCCGTCGGCTTCCAGTGCCCCGACTGCGTCCGCGGCGGCTCCGGCACCGGCCATGCCCCGGCGGCCACCCAGCCCCGGACCCTCGCGGGCGGCACGGTCGCCTCGGACCCCCGGCTCGTCACCAAGGTGCTGATCGGCCTCAACCTGGCCCTCTACCTCGTCCAGGTCTCGGTGGGCGACGCCTTCACCGACCGCTTCACCCTCTTCGGCCGTGCCTGGCTCTCCGGTGACATCCAGGGCGTGGCCGAAGGCCAGTGGTACCGGATGCTGACGTCGATGTTCCTGCACAACAGCCCCGTGCACATCATCTTCAACATGCTCAGCCTGTGGTGGGTCGGCGGTCCCCTGGAGGCGGCCCTCGGCCGCGCTCGCTTCATCGCCCTGTACTTCATCTCGGGCCTCGCCGGCAGCGCGCTCACCTACCTCGTCGCCGCCCCCAACCAGCCGTCGCTCGGCGCCTCCGGCGCGATCTTCGGTTTGTTCGGTGCCACCGCGGTGCTGATGCGCCGGCTCAACTACGACATGCGCCCGGTCATCGCCCTGCTGGTGATCAACCTGATCTTCACCTTCGGGTGGAGCAACATCGCCTGGCAGGCGCACATCGGTGGTCTGGTCGCCGGTGTGGTGGTCGGCTACGCGATGGTTCACGCACCGCGCGAGCGGCGGAACCTCGTCCAGTACGGGGTCTGCGCGCTGATGCTGGTCGCGGTGGTCGGCGCGACGCTGATCAGGACCGCTCAGCTCACCTGAGGACGCCGTGGGCTCACCTGAGAAGTGATGTTGTCCACAGACCGTGGCGGATCTTGTGCACCTGGCGCGGGAACAGCTGTGCCCCCTGTCACTGACCCGAGTTTCCCCAGGTCGGACAGGGGGCGAACAGGTTTGCGGATGCCGGTTAGATCAGTCACACCGGCGTCAACCGCGGATGAGTTATCCACAGATCGTCTTTCTTTTCCACCTGTGGACAACTGCTGTGGATAACTCAGGGGAAAACCGTGGGCAGAGCTGCCGGCCAGGCCGTTCCCGAGTGAGCGAAGGCGGTCACTTCCACTGCGTGGAGACGCCGAATCCGGCCGCGATGAAGCCGAATCCGACCACGATGTTCCAGTTGTCGAGCGCGTCGATCGGCAGGGAGCCGTCCGTCACGTAGAAGACAACGATCCAGGCGAGACCGATGAGGAACATGGCCAGCATGACCGGGGCGACCCAGGTGTTGCTGGTCAGCTTGAGGTTGGTCGCCTGCTTCGCCGGGGGCGGCGTGTAGTCGGCCTTCTTGCGGATACGTGACTTCGGCACGAGGGTCTCTCCTGTCGATGCGCTGCGTGGCCGCGCAGGGAACTGGGGCGGGCTCCGGGGCAGCGTACAAGGGGACACTGAGTGCTCCCCCGGGCGTCCGTTAGCGTAGTGCTTCCGCGGCGCCGAAGGAGATAAGGGTACGTTGAGCAATTCTGCCGACTCCCCCAGGACGGATTCCAGTCCTGGCGATACGCGCCGTTTCCGGCCCGTACGTGTACTGACGGCCGCCGTCTTCGCCCTCGCCGGCCTCATCTTCTTCATGAGCTTCGATACGGCCAAGGGTACGAACATCCGTACGGATGCGTCCATGCTGAAGCTCTCCGACCTGATTCAGGAGCGGAGCCACAAGAACGCGACGCTGGACGAGTCCAACGGCACCCTGCGCGACGACGTGGACACCCTCGCCGGTCGCGAGGACGGCAGCAGCGAGGCCGAGGACGCCAAGCTCGCGGCGCTGGAGAAGAACGCGGGCACCCAGAAGCTCAAGGGCAAGGCCGTCACCGTCACGCTCAATGACGCCCCGCCGAACGCGACGGCGAAGCTTCCCGGCTACCCCGAGCCGCAGCCCGACTACCTCGTCATCCACCAGCAGGACCTTCAGGCGGTGGTGAACGCCCTGTGGCAGGGCGGCGCCCAGGGCATCAAGGTGATGGACCAGCGGCTGATCTCCACCAGTGCGGTGCGCTGTGTCGGCAACACCCTGATTCTCCAGGGCCGCGTCTACTCGCCTCCGTACAAGATCACCGCTATCGGTGACCCGCAGAAGCTCCAGAAGGCGCTCGCCGCCTCTCCGGCCATCCAGAACTACATGGTCTACGTCAACGTCTACGGGCTCGGCTGGAAAGTCGAGGAGGACGGGACGGTGACTCTTCCCGGCTACTCGGGCACAGTGGATCTCCACTACGCGAAGCCCGTGGAGTGAGCGCCTGACTTCGCGGGGCAGCGGGCGAAGCCTGTGGAGCGAGCTGCCGCCGGGGGGACCTTGTGTCGGTGCGAGTGGTCGTCAGGACGATCAGTGAGCTGTGCATCACCGCCGGCACCCTGATCGTGCTCTTCGTGATCTACGTGCTGTTCTGGACCGGTGTGAAGGCCGACAGCGCCATGGACCACCAGATCGATGTGCTCGAGAAGCAGTGGTCGAAGGGAGCGGCGGCCCAGGAGTCGACGGCACCGCCGGACTCCTCGGGATCCGCGGCCCCCTCCGGCACCGCGGGCTCCTCGGGCGCCCCGGGTGGCGCCGGCGCCACGGCAACCGAGGGCCCGAAGCCGCCGGGCCCCTACAAGTACGGCGGACCGTTCGCGGTCATGTACATCCCCCGGCTTGGTTTCACGTGGAACAAGCCCGTGCTCGAAGGCACCGCCACGCAGGTGCTGAAGAAGGGGCTCGGCCACTACCGGGGCACCGCCCAGCTCGGCCAGGAGGGCAACTTCTCGGTCGCCGGTCACCGGCGTACGTACGGCGATCCCTTCAAGGACTTTCCCGAGCTTCGCCGCGGTGACGCGGTGGTGCTGACGGACGGGACGACCTGGTTCACCTATCGGATCGACAAAGGCCCCTACAAAACGGTGCCCTCCGACATTGAGGTGATCGACCCTCTGCCACGTAAGTCCGGGTATACGCGTCCGGGGCGCTATCTCACGCTGACCACGTGCGATCCGGAGTGGGGCCACAGTCACCGGTTGATCGTCTGGGCACACCTTGACTCCACGCAGCCTGTGGAGGCAGGGAAACCGGCGGCTCTGCGCCGTTAGTCTGTTGGCGTACGGCGACGGAAGGGACGGCATGTACGGCTGGATCTGGCGGCATCTGCCGGGGAGCGTATGGGTGAGGGCGCTGGTCTCGCTCGTGCTCGTCCTGGCAGTGGTCTACGTGCTCTTCCAGTACATCTTTCCCTGGGCCGAACCGCTGCTGCCCTTCAACGATGTGACGGTGGACAACCAGTGAGCACGCGCATCCTCGTTGTGGACAACTACGACAGCTTCGTTTTCAACCTGGTCCAGTACCTCTACCAGTTGGGCGCCGAATGCGAGGTGCTGCGCAACGACGAGGTGTCGACCGCGCATGCCCAGGACGGCTTCGACGGTGTGCTCCTGTCCCCGGGGCCCGGCGCTCCCGAACAGGCCGGGGTCTGCATCGACATGGTCCGGCACTGCGCCGCGACCGGGGTTCCCGTCTTCGGTGTCTGCCTCGGGATGCAGTCGATGCAGGTGGCGTACGGCGGCGTGGTCGACCGCGCGCCCGAGCTGCTGCACGGAAAGACCTCGCTCGTGGAGCACCAGGGCAAGGGCGTTTTCGCCGGTCTGCCGTCGCCCTTCACAGCGACCCGCTACCACTCGCTGGCTGCCGAGCCGGAGACGGTCCCTGCCGAGCTGGAGGTCACGGCCCGTACGCACGACGGGATCGTCATGGGCCTCAGACACCGCGAACTGCCCGTTGAAGGAGTGCAGTTCCATCCCGAGTCGGTGCTGACCGAGCACGGTCACCGGATGCTCGCCAACTGGCTGCTCGAGTGCGGAGACAAGGTGGCCGTGGCGAGGTCGGCGGGGCTCGCCCCGGTGGTGGGCAGGGCCACGGCGTGACCGCGCTGCGCCCCGAGCGCGACAGCTCCCCCTATGGCGGCGAGGCCGCTTACGGGGGCGCCGGGGCGTTCGAGGGCGCGGGTGCCCAGGCCTACGCGGGCGGGGGCGCCTTCGAGGCGGCGGTCGGGGGGCTCGTGGACCCTTTGACGGATCCGCTGCCGGGTCAGGGACAGGGCGTACAGCAGCAGGGGTACGGCGCCGAAGGGTACGGACCCGACTGGTACGCGGCCCAGGCCGCCCAAGCTCAGGCCGCCCAAGCCCAGGCACAGGCTTTTCAGGCGGCCCAGGCACAGGCCGCTCAGGCTCAGGCGGCCCAAGTTCAGGCCGCTCAAGCGCAGGCCGCCGCTCAGGCTCAGGCGGCCCGGGTGCAGGCCCAGACGGCGGCCATGCCTTCCGCGACATCGCCGTCACCGTCGTACGCGGAGATGTACGAGAGGACGTACTCCACGCCGTACGAGGAGCCCGTGGCCGGCCCGTACCAGGCGTCGCCGGCCGCCCCGTACGCCGGACCGGTCGCCGCTCCCCGGACCGAGCAGGTCGCCGCGCGCCTGCCGCTGGACGACGAGACGATGACGTTCCGCCTCCAGGAACCGCCCCGGACAGCGGAGCGGAGCGGGGCCGCGCCCGCGTCCGAAGGCCGCGCGGCCCGTCGTAAGGCGGCCAGGCGCCACGGACGGCACGGGGTGGCGCAGGAGTCCCACGAGCCCCAGGAGGCGACTCAGGGGGCCGCTGAGGCCCCTCTGAGCCGGATGGGAGCCCGACGTGCGGCGCGGGCGCGGAAGCCGAGCGCGGGCGTCCTCGTGAGCCGGATGGTCGGCGAGGTGTTCATCACCACCGGCGTGCTGATGCTGCTGTTCGTGACCTACCAACTCTGGTGGTCGAACGTGCGGGCGCATCAGCAGGCGGGCAGCGCCGCGGACCACCTTCAGCAGGACTGGGCGAACGGCAAGCGGAGTCCGGGGACGTTCTCGCCCGGCCAGGGCTTCGCCATCCTGCACATTCCCAAGCTGGACGTGGTCGCGCCCATCGCGGAAGGCATCAGCAAGACGAAGGTGCTCGACCGCGGAATGGTCGGCCATTACGGCGAGGGCGACCTCAAGACGGCGATGCCGGACGCCAAGACGGGCAACTTCGCGCTCGCCGGGCACCGCAACACCCACGGTGAACCGTTCCGCTACATCAACCGGCTCAAGCCGGGCGACGAGATCGTGGTCGAGACGCAGGACGACTACTACGTCTACAAGATGGCGTCGATCCTGCCGGTGACGAGTCCGAGCAACACGAGCGTCATCGACCCGATCCCCAAGGGTTCGACTTTCACCGGGCCCGGCCGCTACATCACACTGACCACCTGCACACCGGAGTTCACCAGTAAGTACCGGATGATCGTCTGGGGCAAGATGGTCGAGGACCGGCCGCGCAGCAAGGGCAAACCGGACGCGCTGATCGGCTGAGGACGGGCGCCGACGCACGCGCGCGCAGCGTGTACGCGTCATGGGCACGTGAGACAACCTGAGACAGACCAGACGGGGCAGATGAACAGTGGCAGCGAGGACCGACCACGACGAGCGCGCCGAATCGCAAGCCGGATCCGCAGCCGCCGTTGACGCGCCCGCGGAGCGCCGGCGCATCGGATGGTTCGCGATGACGGTCAGCGTCTTCGGCGAACTCCTCATCACCGTGGGGCTGGTGCTCGGTCTGTTCGTCGTCTACTCGCTGTGGTGGACGAACGTCGTGGCCGACCGCGAGGCGCACAAGCAGGGCGACAAGGTCCGCGACAACTGGGCGCAGGGCCGGGGTGGTCCGGGCGCCCTGGACACCAAGGACGGCATCGGCTTCCTGCACGTTCCGGCGATGAAGAACGGCGAGGTCCTGGTCGAGAAGGGCACGTCGACGAAGGTCCTCAACGACGGCGTCGCCGGCTACTACACGGACCCCGTCAAGTCGTCCCTGCCGACGACCGGCAAGAACGGCAACTTCACGCTCGCCGCCCACCGGGACGGCCACGGCGCCAAGTTCCACAACATAGACAAGATCGGCAAGGGCGACGCGATCGTCTTCGAGACCAAGGACAAGTGGTACGTCTACAAGGTCTTCGGCATCCTCCCGGAGACCTCGAAGTACAACGTCAAGGTCCTCCAGACGGTCCCGAAGCAGTCCGGCAAGAACAAGCCCGGTCACTACATCACCCTGACTACCTGCACGCCCGTGTACACCTCCCGCTACCGCTACGTCGTGTGGGGCGAACTGGAGCGGGTGGACAAGGTGGACGAGGACCGGACGCCTCCGAAGGAACTGAGCTGAGCTGACACGGCGGACCTGCTTCGAGCAAGTCAGCCACTACCGGCAAGTCAACCGGCGCGATCAGGTCAGCCACTTCGATCAGGTGGACGGAAAGGGCCCCGGCACTCAGCTGAGTGCCGGGGCCCTTTCCGTCGGTCGTCCGACAGCGGTCCTTGGTGAGGCCTATCCGTTGTTGCCGCCGAAGAAGCCGCCACCGTTGTTGTTGCCGCCGTTGTTGTTGCCCCCGATGCTGACCGTCGTGAGCGTGACCGTCGTGTTGTCCGGGCTCTCGACCTGGCTGTTGCCGGCGGGGTCCTGGCTGGCCACGAGCGCGTTGTCGCTCTGATCGCTGCCGGGGGCGAACTGGACGTTGAAGCCCGCCTGCTGCAGGGTCTGCTTCGCCTGCTTCACGGTCTGGCCGACGACGCTCGGCACGTTCGACTGCTGCTGCTTGGCCTTGCCGATCTGGATCGTCACCTTGGAGCCGGGGTCCGCCGGACTGTTGGCCGCCGGGGTCGTCTGAATGACCTTGCCGACCAGGTTCTGGTCGTCGGTTTCCACCTCGGTGCACTCGCCGACGAGGTTGTTGGCGGTCATCTGCGCCTTGGCGTCGTCGCAGGTCTTGCCGGAGACGTCCGGGACGGTGGACTGCTTCTTCGCCTTGGCGACCGTCAGGGTGATGGTCGACCCCTTCTGCACCTCGGCACCGAGCTCCGGGTCCTGGCTCAGAACCTTGTTCTCCGTCTCCGCGGATTCCTCGTACTTCGTCTTGACTTCGAACTCGTACTTGTCGCCCTCGAGGGTCTGCTTGGCCTTGTCCAGCTGCTTGCCTGTGACGTTCGGAACGACCACCTTCGGCGCACCGGTCGACACGACCAGATTGACCTTGTCGCCCTTGTTGACGCTTGCGCCGGCCTCCGGGTCCTGGGAACAGATGTTGCCGCTCTTCTGATCCTCGCAGGGCTTCTTGGAGACCGTCCCGAGCTCCAGGTTTCCGTTGACCACCACTTTTTTGGCGTCGCTCAGGCTCAGCCCGACGAAGTTCGGCGCGGCGAACGGCTTGTTGCCCGGGCCGTTGCCTCCGAACGCCCACTTGCCGATCAGGATCGCGCCGATCAGCACCAGGACGGCCGCGACGACCAAGAGGATCGTCGAGGTGTTGTTCTTCTTCTGACGGCGACGGTCGGGGCGGTCGTCGTAGCCGTAGCCGCCGTCGTCCGGGTTCATCGGCGGCAGCATCGACGTGGGCTGGGCGTCCGAGGAGCGCATGGCCGTGGTCGCCTGGTCGTCGCCGTAGCCGCCGTAGCCGACCGAGCCCATGGCGGCGGTGGCCGCGACGGGCTGGCCGTCGAGGCAGGCCTCGATGTCGGCGCGCATCTCGTCGGCGGACTGGTACCGGTAGTCCGGGTCCTTGACGAGGGCCTTCAGCACGATCGCGTCCATCTCGGGCGTGATCTCGGGGTCGAAGACCGACGGGGGCTGGGGCTCCTCGCGGACGTGCTGGTACGCGACGGCCACCGGGGAGTCGCCCACGAAGGGCGGGCGCACCGTCAGCAGCTCGTAGAGCAGGCAGCCGGCGGAGTAGAGGTCCGAGCGGGCGTCGACCTGCTCACCCTTCGCCTGCTCCGGCGAGAGGTATTGAGCCGTGCCGATGACGGCGGCCGTCTGCGTCATGGTCATACCGACGTCACCCATCGCGCGGGCGATGCCGAAGTCCATGACCTTGACCTGGCCGTTGCGCGTCAGCATGACGTTGGCGGGCTTGATGTCGCGGTGGACGATGCCGGCTCGGTGGGAGTACTCGAGGGCCTGGAGGATGCCGATGGTCATCTCCATGGACCGCTCGGGCAGCAGCCTGCGGCCCGAGTGCAGCAACTCGCGCAGTGTGGATCCGTCGACGTACTCCATCACGATGTACGGGATGGAGGTGTTGTCGATGTAGTCCTCACCCGTGTCGTAGACGGCGACGATCGCGGGATGGTTGAGCGAGGCGGCGGACTGGGCCTCCCGGCGGAACCGGGCCTGGAACGACGGGTCGCGTGCGAGGTCTGCTCGCAGCGTCTTCACCGCCACAGTACGGCCGAGCCGGATGTCATGCGCGAGGTAGACCTCTGCCATGCCACCACGGCCGAGCACGTGGCTCAGCTCGTACCGGCCGCCGAGGCGACGCGGCTCTTCCATAGCTACCTACCAGCCCTCTCCGTCGGTCCCGACCGCACCGTTGTGTGGTCCGGCGGTGTGCCGTCCGGGCATACCGTACCCGGATCAGCTTCTGTGACCTGGCCAAGACCGTCACCCGTGACAGGACCGGTATCGCAACGTGCACCGATGTGAGGGGGACGTGAGCGGGGTCACTTCTTACTGTCGATGACTGCCTTCATCACGTCCCTTGCGATGGGGGCGGCGAGACCGCCACCGGAGATGTCACCGCGGTTGGCGCTGCCGTCCTCGACGACCACGGCGATGGCGACCGGCGAGCTGCCGTCCGCGAGCTTCGCGTAGGAGATGAACCACGCGTACGGCTTCTCGCTGTTGTCGACGCCGTGCTGGGCGGTACCCGTCTTGCCACCGACGGTGACGCCCTGCTCGTTGATCTGCGCCCGCTTGCCGGTGCCGTCCTTGACCACCGTCTCCATCATCGACTGGAGGACTTGCGCGTTCTCCTTGGAGAGCGGCTGGCTCAGCTTCTCCGGGTCGGTGTGCTCGATGACGTCCAGGTTGTGCGTGCTCAGCTCGCTGACCATGTACGGCTTCATC
Organism: Streptomyces sp. NPDC005141; assembly: GCF_053599975.1. Classification (NCBI taxonomy): domain Bacteria; kingdom Bacillati; phylum Actinomycetota; class Actinomycetes; order Kitasatosporales; family Streptomycetaceae; genus Streptomyces; species Streptomyces sp. NPDC005141. Next base: position 51,023 of record NZ_JBSFYW010000024.1, read on the forward strand.
AGGGTGCCGTCGTTGGCGACCGCGGAGGCGACCATGGCCATCTGGAGCGGGGTGGCGGCGGTGTTGTACTGGCCGATCGAGGACAGCGCGGTCTGCGACTTGTTCATGCCGTCGGAGAAGACGGACGAGCTGGAGCGGATCGGCGTGAACTGCTCGGAGCCGAAGCCGAACTTCTCGGCCTCTTCCAGCATCTTGTCGTTGCCGAGGTCGGCGCCGACCTTGCCGAAGACCGTGTTGCAGGAGACCCTGAGCGCGACGCGCAGGGTGGCGTTCTTGCAGGGGAGGTCGCCCTCGTTGGGCAGCTTGGTCGTGGTGCCGGGCATGATCCACGGGTCCGGAGAGTCCGTCTTGGAGTCCGCGTCGGGGACGAGCCCGTTCTCCAGGGCGGCGGCCGCCGTGACGACCTTGAAGGTGGAGCCCGGCGGGTAGGTCTCGCGCAGCGCCCGGTTGAGCATCGGGTCGTCGGGGTCGTTCTTCTTCTGGAGCTTGTTCCAGGCCTTGGCGTCCGTGGTCGTGGAGTTGCCCGCGAACGTCGACGGGTCGTACGACGGCGTCGAGGCCAGCGCCAGGATCGCGCCCGTCTTGGGGTCGATCGCCGCGACGGCGCCCTTCTTGTCGCCGAGGCCCTCGAAGGCCGCCTTCTGCGCGGCGCTGCTGAGGGTGGTGACGACGTTGCCGCCCTTCCTCGTCTTGCCCGTGATCATGTCGAGCGTGTTGCGGAAGAAGAGCCGGTCGTCGTTGCCGGTGAGGATGCCGTCGTCGATCTTCTCGAGCTGGTTGGCACCGAAGGCCTGTGAGGCGTAACCGGTGACGGGCGCCCACATCGCGCCGTCCTTGTACGTGCGCTTGTAGACGTAGTCGCCCGTCTTGGACTTCACGTACCCGGTGATCGGGTTGCCGTCCACGATGATGTCGCCGCGCGGGGTGGCGTACCGCTCGATGTTCACGCGGCGGTTGGACGTGTCGGTCCGCAGCTCGTCCGCCTGGACGTACTGGAGCCAGTTGTCGCGGATGAGCAGGGCGAGGACGAGCAGCCCGCAGAAGATCGCGATCCGGCGCAGGGGCTTGTTCACGGGCGGACCACCTGGGTCATCTCGGCGTCGGGGCTGGAGGCGGGGGCGGGTGCCGGGCGACGGGCGGTGTCGCTGATGCGGATCAGGATGCCGATGAGGGCCCAGTTGGCGATGACGGAGGAACCGCCGGATGCCAGGAACGGCATGGTCATACCGGTCAGCGGGATCAGGCCCATGACGCCGCCGGCGACCACGAAGACCTGGAGTCCGAAGGCGCCGGACAGGCCGACGGCGAGGAGCTTGCCGAACGGGTCGCGGGCGGCGAGGGCGGTGCGGATGCCGCGCTCGACGATCAGGCCGTAGATCAGCAGGATCGCCATGATGCCCGCCAGGCCCAGTTCCTCGCCGAACGTGGCGAGGATGAAGTCGGAGTTGGCGGCGAACCGGATGAGTTCGGAGTGGCCCTGGCCGAGACCGGTGCCGAGGGTGCCGCCGGAGCCGAAGGCCCACAGTGCCTGCATGGCCTGTTCGGAGTGGACTCCGGGGGCGCCCGACTGGCTCAGCTTGTACTCGCGCATGGGGTCGAGCCAGGCCTGCACACGCGTCTGGATGTGCGGTTCGAAGCTCGCGACACCGACGGCGCCGACCGCGGACATCAGCAGACCGAAGACGATCCAGCTGGTCCGCTCGGTGGCGACGTACAGCATGATGACGAACATTCCGAAGAACAGCAGCGACGTACCGAGGTCGGTCTCGAAGACCAGGATGAGGATCGAGATCGCCCAGACGACGATGATCGGGCCGAGGTCGCGGCCGCGCGGCAGGTACAGGCCCATGAAGCGGCGGCTGGCCAGGGCGAGCGCGTCGCGCTTCACCATCAGGTAGCCGGCGAAGAAGATCGCGAGGACGATCTTCGCGAACTCACCGGGCTGGATGGAGAACCCGGCGACCGAGATCCAGATCTTGGCGCCGTAGAGGTTGGCGCCGAGGCCCGGGACCAGCGGCAGTAGCAGCAGGACCAGGGCGCCGACCATGGAGATGTAGGTGTAGCGCTGCAGGACGCGGTGGTCCTTCAGGAAGATCAGCACGATGACGAACAGGCCGATGGCCAGCGCGGTGTACAGCAGCTGGCGCGGTGCCGCGTTGCCCGCCTGGTTGATCGACTGGAGCAGCTTGGACTGGTCGAGCCGCCAGATGACCACCAGGCCGAGCCCGTTGAGGAGCGTGGCCAGTGGCAGCAGCAGCGGGTCCGCGTACGGTGCGAACTTGCGTACGACGAGATGGGCGACGCCGGCCAGCAGGCCGAGGCCCAGGCCGTAGCTCAGCAGGCCGGTGGGCACCTTGTCGTCGATGGCCAGGCCCACGTTGGCGTAGGCGAAGACCGGGATGACGACGGCGAACACCAGCAAGGCCAGTTCGGTATTGCGTCGGCTGGGTGCGCCGATCGACCCGATCGTGGACGTGTGGTGCGTCGGCGTGTTCGTACTACTGCTCATCGTGTGACAGGGCCCCTCACGGCTTCTTACTGCTTACCGCACAGCGAGACCAGCTTCTGCTCCTCGTCGGAGAGGCTGGGGCCTGGTGTGGGAGTAGGTGCGGTCGTGGACTTGGAGGACGAAGGTGCCGAGTTCGACGGGGTCGGGCTCGGGGTGGACGTGGCCTTGGACGTCAGGGAGGTCTTTGTGGTTCCCGTGGTCCCGCCGGCCTCGCCCTCACCGGTCTTCGCGTTGTTCTCGCTCTCGGCGGCGCGGCGCTGGGCGTCCTTCTTGCACGCGGAGGCCTGCACGGCGAGCTCGTCGATCTTCGACTTCGCGTCGGAGAGGCCGCCTTCGGCGATCGTCTCCTTGACCTGCTTCTGCTGATACGGCGGCAGGTACTTGAGTTCGATCTCGGGGTGATCCTTCTCCACCTTCGAGAGCGAGACCCAGGCGAGGTCCTGGCTGATGCCGCGGTACAGCGCGACGTGTTCGCCCTTGGTGCCGACGTAGTACTGCGTCTGCGTCCAGCGGTAGCCGCCGTACAGGCCGCCGCCGATGACGGCGAGCGTCAGGACGATGTAGAAGGATCTCTTCAGCCACTTGCGCCCGGTGCGCGGCTTGACGAAGTCCTCGTCGGAGTAGTCGCCGAAGCCGCCCGTGGACACATAGCCGGTGGTGTCGCCGCTGCCGGGCGGGCCGAACTCGCCGCCGCCGCCCTGTCCGGGCACGGGCCGGCCGAGACCGGAGGCGCGGCCGGCAGGGGTCTGCATGGCGCCGTTGTCGTGGAGCTGGAGCTGGTTCTCGGCGACCGCGCCGACCACGACAGGCGTGTCGGAGAGCTGTGCGGCGAGGGTGTCCCCGGAGTCGATGTCGAGGACGTCGGCCACGATGACGGTGATGTTGTCCGGGCCGCCGCCGCGCAGCGCGAGCTGGATGAGCTCCTGCACGGTCTCCTGCGGGCCCTGGTAGCTGGCGAGGGTGTCTTCCATCGTCTGATGGGAGACGACGCCGCTGAGGCCGTCGGAGCAGATCAAGTAGCGGTCGCCGGCGCGGACTTCGCGGATCGAGAGGTCGGGCTCGACGTGGTCGCCGCTGCCCAGCGCGCGCATCAGCAGGGAGCGCTGCGGGTGGGTGGTGGCTTCCTCCTCGGTGATGCGCCCCTCGTCGACGAGGCGCTGCACCCAGGTGTGGTCCTGCGTGATCTGTGTCAGGACGCCGTCCCGCAGCAGATAGGCGCGGGAGTCGCCGACGTGGACGAGGCCGAGGCGCTGGCCGGTCCACAGCAGGGCGGTGAGCGTGGTGCCCATGCCCTCCAGCTGCGGGTCCTCCTCGACCATCAGCCGGAGCTGGTCGTTGGCACGCTGCACGGCGGTGCCGAGCGAGGTGAGGATGTCGGAGCCGGGTACGTCGTCGTCGAGGGCGACGATGGTGGAGATCACCTCGGAGCTGGCGACCTCACCGGCGGCCTGCCCGCCCATCCCGTCGGCGATCGCGAGCAGGCGAGGACCGGCGTAGCCCGAGTCCTCGTTGCCCTCGCGGATCATGCCTTTGTGCGATCCGGCGGCGAAGCGCAGTGACAGACTCATGCGCACCTCGCCCGTCGGCTCCGGGTACATCCGCACGGTGCCCACCCTCCGGTCGGGAGCGCGCCGGGGTCCGTCGTGTGGACCGCCGCTGCGTGCTCGCTCCGCTCGCTCATTGTCGTACTACTTCCGCAGCTCGATGACGGTCTTGCCGATGCGGATCGGCGCGCCCAGCGGAACGGGCGTGGGAGTCGTCAGTCGGCTCCGGTCGAGATACGTGCCATTGGTGGAGCCGAGGTCCTCGACGATCCACTGGCCGTCCCGGTCCGGGTAGATCCTGGCATGCCTGCTGGACGCGTAGTCGTCGTCCAGCACGATGGTGCTGTCGTGCGCGCGGCCCAGGGTGATGGTCTGCCCCTGGAGCGCGACGGTCGTCCCCGTGAGGGTGCCCTCCGAGACGACCAGCTTGGACGGGGCGCCGCGGCGCTGGCGGCCGCCGCCGCTTGGCGGTTGCTGCTGCTGGCGCTGCTGCGGAGGCGCGGCGGCCTGCCGCGCGGCCTGCTGAGGCCTCGCGGCCTCCCTGCGGGAGCCGCGCTGTGTGACGCGCGTTCCGAACAGGTCGCTGCGGATGACCTGCACGGCCACGATCACGAACAGCCACAGTACGGCCAGGAAACCCAGCCGCATGACCGTGAGGGTCAGCTCTGACATTGCCCCCGCTTCACCCTTCGGCTTGCCGGTAAATGATGGTGGTGCTGCCCACGACGATCCGCGAGCCGTCGCGGAGCGTAGCGCGGGTGGTGTGCTGCCCGTCCACCACGATGCCGTTGGTGGACCCGAGATCCTGGATCGTCGAGGGCGTTCCGGTCCGAATCTCACAGTGCCGGCGCGATACGCCGGGGTCGTCGATCCGCACGTCGGCTTCGGTGCTGCGGCCCATCACCAGCGTCGGGCGGGAGATCTGATGGCGTGCGCCATTGATCTCGACCCAGTGCCGCATACGGCCGCCCGCCGCCGGGCCTGCCGGGGGCCGGGCACCGATGGGTGCGGCACCCGGACGGCCGCCGGGCGGCGGCGCGGACGGCATGGGCGGAGCGGCCGAGGGCGGGTAGCCGTAGCCGCCCTGGGCGCCGCGCGGAGCCGCCGGGGCGGGGCCCGCGGGGGCGCGCTCGGGGGACTGCTGGTTGCTGGAGGAGGCGAGCGTACGGCTGCGCACCCGGTACAGACCGGTGTCGAGGTCGTCCGCCTTCTCCAGATGGACCTTGATGGGGCCCATGAAGGTGTAGCGCTGCTGCTTGGCGTAGTCGCGGACCATGCCCGCGAGCTCGTCGCCGAGCTGGCCGGAGTAGGGGCTGAGGCGCTCGAAGTCCGGCGTGCTCAGCTCGACGATGAAGTCGTTGGGGACGACGGTCCGGTCGCGGTTCCAGATCGTGGCGTTGTTGTCGCACTCGCGCTGCAGCGCGCCGGCGATCTCCACGGGCTGGACCTCGGACTTGAACACCTTGGCGAAGGTGCCGTTGACCAGACCTTCTAGACGTTGCTCGAACTTCTTCAGGACTCCCATGGGGCACCTCCTCCTGCGTAGCCGTCCTGGTACAGCTTGCTGTCGCCTACCTGATCCTGCTGGCCTTGCTGGTACTGCTTACTGATCGTATCCACGCGTCGGGAAATCGGCTGGTTCCCCCTGTCGGCCCGGTCGACGGGTTGTCGACGCCCTTCCGAGGTCCCTCCGCACGTTCCCTGAGAGGTACCTCTTCGAACTCTTCCCGGCACTACTCCTGCCAAGGATCGTAGAGGCGCCCCGCGACCAGTGTCCCGCACCTGACTGTGCGGCCCGTCCGGCTCATGGGGAGATGCGCAGGACCGGTACGAGGTTGATACGTGAACCGGTTCTGTCTGAGACGTGTGATGCGCGCGGGGGTGCCGTGAGGGAGAGGGCCGGCCCGGAGGCCGGGGCCGAGCGGGTCGGGAGGCCGGGCAGGGCAAGGGCGCGGGCCTGGGATGCAGGGTGCGGGGACGGGGAATGCCGGGTGCCGGGGGCGGAGGAAACGGATGTGATTCCACCCCTGACAGCGTGCTAATCTTCTGGATGTCGGCAGGCGCTCGCACCACTCGGTGGGAGACGGACGACACACCCAATGCGCGGGTGGCGGAATAGGCAGACGCGCTGGATTCAGGTTCCAGTGCCCGAAAGGGCGTGGGGGTTCAACTCCCCCCTCGCGCACCAGCTGAAAGCCCCTCAGGTCTTCGATCTGAGGGGCTTTCACGTTGTCCGGGCGGGTCCGGGCCGTTCCCGGGTGGTCGCGCGATCCCGCGCCCTGTCGCGCGACGGGGAGTGCGGGCGTGACGGGCGGCCCACGGTCACGCTGAAGTGTGACGATGCTCTCAGGCGGCAGAGTCCCGCAGGGCGAGTTGACCGGCCCTGCGGGGCTCTGTGGCCGGCTCCGGCGGGCGGAGCGACCGGCGGTCGGGTGTCGTGGTTACGCGGCGAGGCGCTCCGCGACCTCCTTGGCCTTGGTGGCCGCGTCGTCGAGGGCCTTGCTGCGGGACGCCTCGAAGAGCGGGACCAGCTCGCTCATCGCCGGGTTGTGCGGGGCCATGGTGAGCTCCGGGACGATGAAGTCGACGTCGAGGCCGAGCATGTCGCGCAGTACGGCCTCCAGGTAGTTCTGCACGTACTCCTGCCCCGCGCGGGGCGTGCCCGGCGCGTACGAGCCGCCGCGGCTCGCGACGACGGTGACCGGGGTGCCCTTGACCTTCGAGTCCTCGGTCATGGCGGTGCGTCCGATGAGGACGACGTTGTCCAGCCACGCCTTGAGGGTCGAGGGGATGGCGAAGTTGTACATGGGGGCGCCGATCAGGACCGCGTCCGCACTCTCCAGTTCCTCGATGAGCTTCACGCGCGCGGCGAAGGCCTCCGCCTGCTCGGGGCTGTGCGTGTCCGGGGCGGCGAAACCGGCGGTGTGGGCGTCGGCGGTGATGTGCGGCACAGGGTGCTCGGCGAGGTCGCGGTAGACGACGGTGCCGTCGGGGTGCTGCTCCTCCCAGGCCGTGCGGAAGGCGTCCGCCACGGTTCGGGAAGTGGAGGCACCGCCGGAGAAGACGGACGAGTCGATGTGAAGGAGGGTGGCCATGGGGATCTCCAGACGAACAGGATGTATCGGGTGGGGTGCCGGGCCCGGGGAGGGCCGTGGGCGGAGCTCGTACGGGCTCTTGGGCGGAGTCCGTCCTCGCGGGGCTCGCGAGGGTGAGCCCGGGTGGGGCTGCTGAAACGGATCCAGGGCAGGGCTGTCGAAGGGGGAGTCACCCTGCCGAGGGCTTCTCTTTCGTTCCTAACTAGAGATAACACAGTTGCTTACTTTTTTTCATCCCCTTGTGGGGACGCAGTACCCTGGGCTCATGTCAGAACGGGGAATCCACGACGCGGGGCCGTGTCAGAAGGTCGACGACGGCATGACCCGTGTCTTCACGCTGCTCGGAAAGCGCTGGACGGGTCTCGTCGTCGCGGTTCTGATGCAGCACCCCGTCCACTTCGCCGATCTGCGCAGAGCGATCCCCGGCATCAGCGAGCGGATGCTTTCGGACCGACTCACCGAACTCGGCGTGGCCGGGCTGGTCGTGCGCGAGGTCAACGAGGGTCCCCCGCTGCGGGTTTCGTACCGCCTGACAGAGGCGGGCGCGGCGCTGGAACCCGCGCTCAAGGAGCTGGGTTCCTGGGCGGAGACGTATCTGCCGGAGAGCGGACCGTGCCCGGGACAGCTGCGGAAGTAGCACGGGGCGTGCGCGAACTCCGCTCAGGCGTTCGTGGCACGGCACCGCGGGCCGTGCCACGGTGTCGCCGGTGGAGCCTCTTCGCGCCTCGTCCGCGGCCGCGCGTGCGGCTTTCTCTCCGAGTGCCGGTGCAGTTGTCCACAGGGTCTGACGCGTTTTCCCGACCGGCTGTACGGTCAGCACGAGTTGATGTTCGTGTGCGGGGGAGGCGGTCGTGATGGCCGAGATCGGTACAGCGGGTACGGCGGGCGCGGAGCACCGGGCGGCGTCGAACGGGCAGGCCGGGCAGGCCAGTCCCCTGGAGCAGGCCGAGAAGGCACTGCGGGACATCGGCGGTCGGCGGCGCGGGGCCGAGTCCGGGGCGGAGTCCGAGGCGCGGTCTTCGTCCGAGAGCGGGTCGGCCGCTGAGGCGTTCGGGGCCCGGGGGTTCACTGTTCCGGGGTTCGCCGCCTGGCCGGTGAAGGGCTCTCCCAAGGAGCAGGGGAAGGCCCTGCGCGGGCGCGTGCCGCGCGAAGCGCACGCCGAGCTGATGGTGGACGCCGACCGGCCGGACGCCGTGACCGCGGTCGAGGAGTCCAACCGGGGCAGGCTCGCCGAGCTCACCCCGATAAGGGTCGGCAGGATGGCGGCCACGCCCTTCGCGTTCCTGCGCGGTTCCGCGGGCCTGATGGCGTACGACCTCGCCCGCACCCCCATGACCGGCATCAGCGCCCAGATCTGCGGTGACGCGCACGCGGCGAACTTCGGTCTGTACGGAGACGCCCGCGGCGGCCTGGTCATCGATCTGAACGACTTCGACGAGACGGTGTACGGCCCCTGGGAGTGGGACCTCAAGCGCCTCGTCACCTCGCTCGTGCTCGCGGGCCGGGAGGCCGGAGCGGACGAGGACACCTGTCGGGCCGCCGCGCACGACACCGTGGGCGCGTACCGCCGCACCATGCGCCTGCTGGCCAAGCTGCCGGTGGTGGACGCGTGGAACGCCATCGCCGACGAGGAGTTGGTCTCGCACACCGACGCCCACGATCTGCTCGGCACGCTGGAGCGCGTCTCCGAGAAGGCGCGGGGCAACACCAGCGGGCGGTTCGCCGCCAAGTCGACCGAGGCGGTGGAGGGCGGTGGCAGGCGGTTCGTGGACGCGCCGCCCGTGCTGCGCCGGGTTCCCGACGAGGAGGCGGCCGCGGTGGCGGCGTCCCTGGAGCACTATCTGACGACGCTCTCCGAGGACCGTCTCCCCCTGCTCGCCCGCTACGCGGTGCACGACGTCGCCTTCCGGGTCGTCGGCACCGGCAGCGTCGGCACCCGCTCGTACGTCGTGCTGCTCCTGGACCATCGCGGCGAAGCCCTCGTCCTCCAGGTCAAGGAGGCCCGCGCCTCGGCGCTGCTCCCGCACCTCGCGACCGCCGGCCACCAGATGCCCGAGGTGGCTCACGAGGGCCGCCGTGTCGTGCTCGGACAGAAGCGCATGCAGGTCGTCAGCGACATCCTCCTCGGCTGGACCTCGGTCGACGGTCTCCCGTACCAGGTGCGCCAGTTCCGCAACCGCAAGGGCAGCGTCGACCCCGCCGCCCTGGCGGCCGACCACATCGACGACTACGGCCGTATGACCGGCGCGCTTCTGGCCCGTGCCCACAGCCACAGCGCCGACCCGCGCCTCATCTCCGGCTACTGCGGCAAGAGGGAGGAGCTGGACGAGGCCATCGCCACCTTCGCCGTCGCCTACGCGGACCGCACGGAAGCGGACCACGCGGCCCTGGTGGCGGCGGTCCGCAGCGGGCGGATCGCTTCTGAAGCGGGGGTGTGACAGGGGGAGTACCCGGGCCGCCCCTCCGGCAGGGGCGGTCCATCGGGCCCGGTGGCCTCCTCCGGCTCCTCGTCCCGGTGGTCTCTCCGGCCGCTCGTTCCGGTCGTCTCCTCCCGGGCTGTTCCGGGTGGTCGGGGCGGTTGGGGTCAATGAGGTCGTTGTGGCCGGTCAGGTGGCTGTAGAGGTGGGGAAGGCAGTGAGCCGCGGGGGAGTGTGGCCTACGCTGGTCGGGTGACGACCCCGGAAGCCGATCAGAGTCAGTCCGAGCCCACCACCGAGGGGGGCCGGGAACCCTCCGGTGCCCCGGAGGGCGAGACGCCCCAAGCCTCCCTCGGCGACGACGGCGGCATCACGGACACGGAGGGCGCGGAGGTCACCTCCGGTGCCGAAAATCTCGCTGCGAGCGAGGTCCACACCGAGGTCCACACCGAGGCCGACGGCGAGGCTCAGGCCGAGGGACAGAGCGAGGCCCGGTCCGAGGGGCAGGGCGAGGCTCAGGCCGAGGCTGCCCGGCCCGAGGCGCGGCTCGAGCGGGCCGTGCGGGCTGCCGAGCAGGCGTTGATCGAGTTCGAGATCGCCGTCGAGACCTTCCGGGTCGAGGTCGAGAACTTCTCCCGGCTTCACCACCAGAAGCTCGGTCCCATGTACTCCCGTCTCGACGAGCTGGACGCCGAGATCGCCGAGGCACGTGCCGCGCGCTCCGGCGACGCGGAGGACATACGCAAGGCGCACGAGGCGCGAGCTCGGGTCATGCCCATGCCCGGTGTCGAAGAGCTGTTCCACGGCTGGATGGACTCGGAGGGCCTGTTCCCCGAGGCGGTGGCGATGCTCACGGACCAGCCCGTGCGGCCCCCGCAGCGGGTGCGCCCCAGCGAGGAGGCCCGCAAGCTGTTCCGCGAGCTGGTCCGCAAAGCCCACCCCGACCTGGCGCAGGACGAGGGCGAGCGTAAGCGGCGCGACGAGTTCATCGCCCGCGTGAACGCCGCGTACGCCCGGGGCGACGAACCGTTGCTGCGGGAGCTGGCCGAGGAGTGGGCCGCCGGCCCCGCGCCCGAGGAGTGGAAGCCGAGCCGCAGCGAGGAGCTCTACGCCCGCCTCGAATGGCTCGCCCAGCGCAAGGAGATGCTCACCCTCGCCGCCCGCGAACTGGAGCAGAGCGCCATCGGTGCCATGCTCAATCTGGCTCCGGAGGACCCGGACCGCCTCCTGGAGGAGATCGCCGAACAGCTGCTGACGCAGGTCGGCGAGCGCGAGACCGAGCTGGCGGAGCTGAACGCCCAGGCTCCCTGAGCTTCCTCGCCTACGCGGTCGGGTAGCGTCGGAGGCATGAGTTTCGGAGCTGGTGTGCCCACGGTCGAGGTCGGCAATCTCGCGGTCGACGACTTCGTGCTGGACGTCCGGGAGGACGACGAGTGGGAGGCAGGTCATGCCCAGGGGGCGCTGCACATCCCCATGAGCGAATTCGTCGCCCGCTACGGCGAGCTGACCGAGGCGGCCCCGCAGGACGGCCGGGTCAACGTCATCTGCCGCTCCGGTGGCCGCTCGGCCCAGGTCACGCAATACCTGGTCCAGCAGGGCATCGACGCCGTGAACGTCGAAGGCGGCATGCACACCTGGGAGGCCATGGGCCGCCCCGTCGTGAACGACAAGGGTGAGGCCGGCTTCGTCCTGTAGCGGGCCCCCGGGTGCGGTCCGGCCGCCGGAGCCCCGTCACGTGCGGTCGATCGGGCTCCTTCACCCCAGTGAGTGCGCCGCCAGCAGATCGCCCAGAGCCTCCTCGTGTGCCGCCGCCGGGCCGAGGGACAGTTCCAGGTGCTTGGCCCAGGCGTGGTACCGGTGCAGTGCGTACTCGGTGTCGGCGCCGAATCCTCCGTGCAGATGCTGCGCGGTCTGCACGACCCGGCGCACCCCTTCGGAGGCCCAGATCTTGGCGACGGCCACGTCACCGCAGGCGGGAAGCGCACCCCCGGCTCCCGTGCCGATCCGCCAGGCGGCCTGCCAGAGCGTCGCCTCCATCGCGCGCAGGTCGATGTAGCGGTCGGCGGCCTGCACGGCGACCGCCTGGAACGTGGCGACCGGGAACCCGAACTGCTCCCGCTTGCTCGTGTACTCGCTCGTCATCCGGAGCACCGCCTCCCCGAGCCCGAGCGCCAACGCACACGTGCCGGTGGCCAGCAGCTCGCGGAGCCACTCCCACGCCCCCTCCGCGTCGATGACATGGCGGGGGGCGATCCGTGCGGACTCCAGCCGCAGCTCACCGAGCCGCTCACCGGTCGTGGAGATCTGCTCGGCGAGCACGGCCCCTTCGTGGTCGCGGGGAACCAGGGCGAGGACGGTCCTGTGGGCGTCCGTGTGCGCCGGTACGACGATGAAGTCGGCGTTGTGGGCCCAGGGGACCGCCGTCTGCACACCGTCGAGCACCCACGCGGCACCGTCCTGCCGCGCGGTCACAGCGAGTTCGGCGGGGTCGTGACCGGTCCTGCCGTTGGCGGCGACGGTCAGCACGAGCTCGCCCCGGCCGGCCCGCGCCGGCAGCTGCGCCCTCAGCTCTTCGCCGCCGAATCGCCGCACGGCGGCCGCCGCCGCGCTGCTCTCCAGCAACGGCACCCGCGCCAGCACCTTCGCCGACTCCCGCAGTACCAGGCACAGCGCGACCGCGTCGAGGCCCGCCCCGCCGGCCTCCTCGTCGAGCAGCAGGCTCAGCAGGTCCGTGTCGGCGAGCCTCGCCCACAGGGCCCGGTCGAAGTCCTCGGCGACGGCGCCCGCGGTGAGCGCGGGACTGGGCACCGCGTCCGGGGAGACCCCGGCGAACACCGCCTTCGCCGCCTCGACCGCCGCCTGCTGCTCCTCGGTGAAGGTGAAGTCCACGATCCCGTCCTCCCGCACACGCGCCGGACCACCGACCAGACAGGACGCCTGATCTGACGGTGCGTCAAGATAGAACAGGTTCTACGAGAAGGGAACGCCCAGCGATCGGTCACCGCAGGCGGGGCCGGGCTGTCGATCACCCGCGTGCCGGGGCGGGCTGCCGGCCACCTGCCGGCAGCGGTGAGCTGATGGGAACCCGCACCACCGCCACCGGGCCCGGCGGTCGAGAGCCTCCCCGCCACGCCAAGTGGGCAGAAGCCCCGCCCCCTGGACCAAGTGGGCAGAGTCCCGCCCTCCGGACCAAGTGAGCCGAAGTCCTGCCGCCCGGAGCAAGTGGGCCTGAGTCCCGCTCATCGGGCTCAGCGGTCGAAGTCCAGCTCCACCTTCTCCGTGGCCGGATGCGACTGGCAGGCCAGTACGTACCCGGCCTCCGTCTCCTCCGGCTCCAGCGCGAAGTTGCGGTCCATCCGCACCTCGCCCGAGACCAGGAACGCCCGGCAGGTGCCGCACACGCCGCCCTTGCAGGCGTACGGCGCGTCCGGACGGTTGCGCAGCACCGCGTCCAGCAGCGACTCGCCGTCCTGGACGGGCCAGGTGCCGCCGCGTCCGTCGAGCCGTGCGGTCACCGTGCTGTGCGCGGGGGCCGGAACGGCGGAAGCGGCCGTGGTGCCGGCGTCCACGTGGAAGATCTCCTCGTGGATCCGCGTCCGGGACACCCCGAGCCCGCGCAGCGCCCTCTCGGCTCCCTGTACGAGCCCCATCGGCCCGCACAGGAACCATCCCGCCACCCGGTCCACGGGCAGCAGCGCCGGAAGCAGCCCGGAAAGGCGCTCCTGGTCGAGCCGCCCGGACGGCAGCCCGGCCTGCTGCTCCTCCCGGGACAGGACCGTCACCAGCTGGAACCGTTGCGGATAGCGGTCCTTGAGGTCGGCGACCTCCTCCAGGAACATCGTCGAGGCCGACGTACGGTCGCTGCGGATCAGGCAGAACCTCGCCTCCGGCTCCCGCGCCAGCAGCGTCGAGACGATCGACAGCACCGGGGTGATGCCGCTGCCGCCCACCACCGCCGCGTACAGGCCGGCCGACGGCTCCAGCGTGAAACGTCCCGCCGGAGTCATCACCTCCACCTCGTCCCCGACGGCGATCTCCTTGAGCGCGTACGTCGAGAACGCGCCGCCGTCGACCAGGCGTACACCGACCCGCAGCGTGCGCGGTCCCTCGCCGTCGGGCGCGGGTGCCAGGGAGCAGATGGAGTACGTACGGCGTATCTCGGTGCCGTCGACCGTGCGGCGCAGTGCCAGATGCTGGCCGGCGGCGTGCCGGTAGTCCTCGCGCAGCTCCGCGGGCACCGCGAAGGTCAGGGCCACGGAGTCGTCGGTGATCCGGTCGACCGCGGCCACCGGGAGCGGGTGGAAGCGGGCCATCACAACTCCTTGAAGTGGTCGAACGGTTCGCGGCAGGACAGACAGCGGCGCAGCGCCTTGCACGCGGTGGACGAGAAGCGGCTGAGCAGCTCGGTGTCGGCCGAACCGCAGGACGGGCAGCGGACAGGCTCCAGTTCCGGTTCGGCGGTGGCCGTCCTGGTCGGTCCCAGGTCGAGCGGAACGGGGCCCATGGGACGCCCGCCGCGGGGCGGTGCTATCCCGAACTCCCGCAGCTTGCGGCGGCCTTCGTCCGAGATGTCGTCCGTCGACCAGGCGGGACTGAGCACCGTACGCACGGACACCTCGCGCATGCCGTGCTCGTGGAGTACCCGCTCGATGTCCATGGACATGGCCTCGACGGCGGGGCAGCCGGTGTAGGTGGGGGTCAGCTCGACCTCGACGGAGTCCGTGCCGAGGACATGCACGGCGCGCAGCACGCCGAGCTCGTCCAGAGTGAGAACGGGCAGCTCGGGGTCGAGAACGGAGCCGGCCAGTCTGCGCAGCTCTTCCTCGAGGGCGGTCACCGTCACCATGACGCCCCCGGGTGACTGCGGTGCAGATGCTGCATCTCGGCGAGCATCCGGCCGAAGGACTCGGTGTGCAGCCCCTGGCGTCCGGCGCCGGCCGTCCACGCCCCGGACTGCGGCCCCTCGGGGACCGACAGCGTGGCGCGGCGCAGTATGTCTCCCACGGACACGAGCCAGGCGGCCCGCATCCCTTCCCAGTCGATGTCGACGCCCTCGATCGGCTGGAACATCTCACCGGTGAAGCGCCACAGGGCCTCGCACGCCCGGCTCATGCGCTCGTGGCTGACGTCCGTGCCGTCGCCGAGGCGCAGCGTCCACTGCTCGGCGTGGTCCTGGTGGTAGGCGACCTCTTTGACGGCCTTCGCGGCGAGGGGAGCGAACTCGCTCTCCCCGGCGGCCAGTTGCGTGTAGAGAAGCCGCTGGTAGGTGGAGAAGTACAGCTGGCGCGCGATCGTGTGCGCGAAGTCGCCGTTCGGCTGCTCGACGAGCTGGAGGTTGCGGAAGGCGCGCTCCTCGCGCAGATACGCCAACTCGTCCTCGTCGCCGGCCATCGACAGCAGGACCCGGGTCTGGCCGAGCAGGTCCAAAGCGATGTTGGCCAGGGCGACTTCCTCTTCGAGGACGGGCGCGTGGCCCGCCCACTCCCCCAGACGGTGCGAGAGCACCAGGGCGTCGTCCCCGAGGGCCAGGGCCGCCGCGGTGTTCACGGTGACGGTCACAGGTGCTTCACCCCTTCCGGGATCTCGTAGAACGTCGGGTGGCGGTACGGCTTGTCGGCGGACGGCTCGAAGAACGGGTCCTTCTCGTCGGGCGAGGAGGCCGTGACGGCGGTGGAGGGGACGACCCAGATCGAGACGCCCTCGCCGCGGCGCGTGTACAGATCGCGCGCGTTGCGCAGTGCCAGCTCGGCGTCCGGCGCGTGCAGGCTGCCGGCGTGGGTGTGCGAGAGTCCGCGGCGCGAGCGCACGAAGACCTCCCACAGCGGCCAGTCGGTGTTCGTCATGCTCGGGTCGCTCCTGTCTCGCCGGTCGTGCTCGCGGAGCCGCCGGTCCCGCTCGTGTGCTTGTCGGCGTAGGCCCCGGCCGCCTCCCGTACCCACGCGCCCTCCTCGTGGGCGCGCCGGCGCTGGGTGATCCGCTGGTCGTTGCACGGGCCGTTGCCCTTGAGGACCTCCCAGAACTCCGTCCAGTCGATGGAGCCGAAGTCGTGGTGTCCCCGCTCCTCGTTCCACACCAGGTCGGGGTCGGGCAGGGTCAGGCCGAGGGACTCGGCCTGGGGGACAGCGATGTCGACGAAGCGCTGGCGCAGCTCGTCGTTCGAATGGCGCTTGATCTTCCACGCCATCGACTGGGCGGAGTGCGAGGACTCGTCGTCGGGCGGGCCGAACATCATCAGGGAGGGCCACCACCAGCGGTCGACCGCGTCCTGCGCCATCGCGTGCTGCTCGGGGGTGCCCTGGCTCAGGGCCAGCAGCAGTTCATACCCCTGGCGCTGGTGGAAGGACTCCTCCTTGCACACGCGGACCATCGCGCGCGCGTACGGGCCGTACGAGCATCGGCACAGGGGGACCTGGTTGGTGATCGCGGCACCGTCCACGAGCCAGCCGATGGCACCGACGTCCGCCCAGGTCAGCGTCGGGTAGTTGAAGATCGACGAGTACTTCTGGCGGCCGGAGTGCAGCTTGTCCAGCAGCTCCTCGCGGCTGGTGCCGAGCGTCTCGGCCGCGCTGTACAGATACAGCCCGTGGCCGGCCTCGTCCTGGACCTTCGCCATCAGGATCGCCTTGCGGCGCAGCGAGGGCGCGCGCGTGATCCAGTTGGCCTCCGGCTGCATGCCGATGATCTCGGAGTGGGCGTGCTGCGCGATCTGGCGGACCAGGGTCGAGCGGTAGGCGTCGGGCATCCAGTCACGGGGCTCGATGCGTTCGTCGGCCGCCACCGCGGCGTCGAAGACGGCTTCGTATGCCGCTGCGCGCGCCGCTTCGTCGGCGGCTTCGTCCGCCTGTGTGCGGGCCGTGTGGTGCGCTGATGCTGTCGCCATGCGGTCCCCCTCGACCTCTCACTCCCGACCGACCGATCGTTCGGTCCGCTCGCATCAATGGTCGGTCGAGCGCCGTATGGTGTCAACCGCTGTGGATAACCTCGCGCCCTCTGGCGTGGCCGTTGTGACGTATGTGGCTGTGCCGGGCGGGCGGGTCTGAGTACGGTTCGCTTGCGAACGTCGTGGTGCGGTGCGACGTGGCGGTACGGTGCCCGCAACCCGGCGGCCGGCAGTCGGATTCGGGATCGTGAATCGGGGCGGGATGGACGCGAACGACGAAGGCTCGAAGTCGACGCCTGGTCCGGTCGCGCCCGAGGGGGCCGCTGCCGAGGGAGTCGCTCCCGGCGGGACCACCGGCGGCACGTCGCTTCCCGACAGGCAGCCGACCGACGAGCCCGTGACCGACAGGCCGACGACCGGCGAGCCGGTGGCCGGGTCGGTGGCCGGGTCGGTGGCTCCCCCGGAGTTCGAGGGGGCCGCGTCCGAGGCGCTCGCTCCTGCGGAGACCGATGGGACCGAGCCCGAAGTGGTCGCTTGTCCGGAGGCCGTGGCGCCCGCGGGCCTGGCGGCCCTCTCCCTCGGCTATCAGATCGCCGCCGCCCTCGCCCTCGCCGTCGTGGCCGTCGTCTCCTGTGTGCACCTCGGCATGGTGTTCCTGCATGTCGCGCCCTCGAACACGGTGACCAAGCAGCACGGCCACGCGATCGACGAGTGGATCTACCCCGAGTTCGAGCAGAACTGGAAGCTCTTCGCCCCCAACCCGTTGCAGCTGGACATCACGGTCCAGGTCCGCGCCCTGGTCCGGGCCGAGGACGGGACCAGTCGCGAGACCGGCTGGTACGACCTGTCCGCGCTCGACGGCCTCGCCATCGACGGGAATCCGGTGCCGAGCCACACCCAGCAGAACGAACTGCGTCGCGCCTGGGACTTCTACATCGGTACGCACGACGGCGAGAACCGCCCCACGGGCCTGCGCGGCGACCTCTCGGAGCGCTATCTGCGCCGCATCGCCGTGCTGCGGCTCGACCGCGAGCACGCGGGCGGCGAGGGCGCCGTCGTCGAGCGCGTCCAGCTCCGCTCGCAGACCACCAACGTTCCGCCTCCCCAGTGGAGCCAGGAGAAGGTGTCCGACCAGCCCGTCCTCCGTGAGCTGCCCTGGTGGGCCGTTCCCGAGAGCGATCGCGCGGACGGTCTGACGGAGGCGAGCGCCCGATGAACCGAATCGCCTCGACGGTCTCGCGCGGCATCGCCCGTGTCACGGAGTCCGCGCTCGGCCCGTACCAGAGCGCCGTGATCCGTATCGGCTTCGCCGCCACCTGGCTGCTGTTCCTGTTGCGCGAGTACGCGCACCGCCAGGAGATGTACGGGCCCGACGGACCGTGGAGCTGGGACCTCGCCCAGCAGCTCGTCGCGAGCAACCACGCCTTCACAGCCCTGATGTGGTCGGACAGCCAGGTGTGGTTCGAGATCGTCTACGCGCTCGCCGTCCTCTCCAGCGTCCTGCTGCTGGTGGGCTGGCGGACCCGCGCGATGTCCGTGCTCTTCATGATCGGCGTGCTGTCCCTGCAGAACCGCAGTGTCTTCATAGGCGACGGCGGGGACAACGTCCTCCACCTGATGTCGATCTATCTGGTGTTCACCCGCTGCGGCCGGGTGTGGTCCCTCGACGCGCGCCGGGAGCGCCTCGAACACGAGGCGTACGCGCGGGGCGAGTGGACCGGGCCCGGCCGAGGGGGTCCCGCCCTGTGGGGAGTGTTCGGCGTCCTGCTGGCGGCGGCGACGGGTGCGGGCCGGATCGAAGGGGGTTTCCTGGGCGGCTGGTTCACCTTCTTCTGGGGGCTGTGGGCGGTGCACGCCCTGTGGTGGACCGTCGGCCGGGTCGCGCGCACGGCGCAGCCGCGCGTCTTCCTGGATGTCGTCGCCAACCTTGTGCACAACGCGGCCCTGATGATCGTCATGGCCGAGGCGTGCCTGATCTACGCGACCGCCGGCTGGTACAAGATCCAGGGCTCGCGCTGGCAGGACGGCACCGCCGTCTACTACCCGCTCCACCTGGACTCCTTCTCGCCCTGGCCGGCCCTGTCCGAGCTGCTGTCCGCGCACGGCACGATCGTGATGCTGGTGACGTACGGGACGGTCGCCGTGCAGGTCGCCTTCCCCTTCACCCTGCTCAACCGGCGGGTCAAGAACGTCCTGCTCGCGGCCATGATCACCGAGCACGCCGTGATCGCCGTGGTCCTCGGGCTGCCGTTCTTCTCGCTCGCGATGATCGCCGCGGACGCCGTGTTCCTGCCGACGTCCTTCCTGCGGCTCCTCGGCGGACAGGTGGCACGCGTGCGTGCCCGGCTCTTCTCCGGCGGCGGCCGTACGGTGCCGGGGCCCCGGGCCCCCGAGCCGGGCGTTCCGGAGGAGCCCGAGCAGACGCACGTAGGCTTCCCCGCATGAACGACCCGGTACGCGCATGGCGTCAGCTCGCCGACGGCTCCGTCCTGCTCGACGGCTTCCACGCCCTCAAGCACGCGGTGCGCTTCGGAGCGCGCGTCCCGGTCGCCGTCACCACCGACCGGCAGGCGGCCCTGGCACTGGCCGACGAGCTCGCCCCCGACGTACGCGCCGTTCTCGACGAGCTTCTGACCGAGGTCCCGGAGGCGACGTACACGGCCCTCGTGCCGCGTCCGCACCCCACCTCGGTCGCCGCTCTCGCCGTACGGCCCTCGCGCGCCGCCCACCTGGAGGCGCTGGCCCGCACGCCCCGCACCACGCCTGTCGTGGTCCTCGACAATCCGCGCAACCTGGGCAACGCCGGCGCCGTGATCCGGCTCGCGGCGGGCTTCGGCGCGACCGGGGTGGTCACGACGGGCACCCTCGACCCCTGGCACCCCACGGTCGTACGCGGTGGGGCCGGCCTGCACTTCGCGACCGCCGTGGAGCGTCTGACGGTGGACGAACTGCCGACGGGCCCGGTGTTCGCGCTCGACCCGGAGGGTGAGGACATCCGCGGGTCGAAGATCCCCGACGACGCCCTGCTCGCCTTCGGCTCGGAACGCAGCGGACTGTCCGCCGAACTGCGGGCCCGGGCCGACCACTTGGTGTCACTGTCGATGCGCCCCCAGGTCTCCAGCTACAACCTCGCGACCAGTGTGGCCATGACGCTGTTCCACTGGAGCGCCGGCGGGGGCGCACCGGCGTAGACGCCCGAGGGGCGTCAGGGCTCACGCCTCGCGGCGCACCTCGATCACCCGGAAGCGGTTCGCCACGAAGGCTCCGTCGCACAGCGCCGCGTTGGCGGCTCCGTTGCCGCCCGAGCCGTGGAAGTCCGAGAACGCGGCCGTCTGGTTGACGTAGACCCCGCCCGTGAGGTTCAGGGAGAGCTGGGCGCACTCCTCCAGACAGGCTTCCTGGATCTCGCGCTCGACCGTCTCGTCGGTGGTGTACGCGCCGACGGTCATCGCGCCCTTGTCCCTGATCGTGCGCCGCAGCAGCTCCACGGCGTCCTCGGCCGAGTCGACCGCGACGGCGAAGGAGACCGGTCCGAAGCACTCGCTCATGTACGCGGCCTCGTCGGCGGCGCCCTCGGCGTTCTCCCAGTACTTGCGGGCGCCGTCGAGCTTCACGATCACCGGCGAGCGCACGACGGCGCCCGGGAACTCGGGGTTGTCGATCTGCCGTGAGGGCAGCGCCACTTCGCCGAGTCCGGCGGCGGCCTCCAGGCGGGCCTTCACGTCCGGGTTCACGATGGCGCCGAGCAGCGCGTTCGCGCGGGCGTCGTCGCCGAGGAGTCCGCCGACCGACTTCGAGAGGTCGGCGACGACCTCGTCGTACGACTTGTGGCCCTCGTCCGTACGGATGCCGTCGCGGGGGATCAGCAGGTTCTGCGGGGTGGTGCACATCTGGCCGCTGTAGAGCGACAGGGAGAACGCCAGGTTGGACAGCATCCCCTTGTAGTCGCCGGTCGACTCCACGATCACCGTGTTGACGCCGGCCTTCTCCGTGTAGACCTGTGCCTGGCGGGCGTTGGTCTCCAGCCAGTCGCCGAAGGCCGTGGAGCCGGTGTAGTCGATGATCCGGATCTCGGGGCGGGTGGCCAGCGTCTTGGCGATGCCCTCACCCGGTCGCTCGGCGGCCAGCGCCACCAGGTTCGGATCGAAGCCCGCTTCGGTGAGCACCTCGCGCGCGACCTGCACGGTGAGCGCGAGCGGCAGCACCGCGCGCGGGTGGGGCTTCACCAGGACCGCGTTGCCGGTGGCCAGGGAGGCGAACAGGCCCGGATAGCCGTTCCACGTCGGGAAGGTGTTGCAGCCGATCATCAGCGCGATGCCGCGCGGGACGGGCGTGAACTGCTTGGTGAGCGCGAGCGGGTCGCGCTTGCCCTGGGGCTTGGTCCACTCCGCGGTGTCGGGAGTGCGGACCTGCTCCACGTACGCGTACGCCACCGCTTCCAGGCCGCGGTCCTGTGCGTGCGGGCCGCCCGCCTGGAACGCCATCATGAAGGCCTGGCCGCTGGTGTGCATGACCGCGTGCGCGAATTCGTGGGTGCGGTCGCTGATCCGCTTGAGGATCTCCAGGCACACCATGGCGCGGATCTCCGCTCCCGCGTCGCGCCAGGCGCGCTGCCCCGCGCGCATGGCGGGCAGCAGGGTGTCGATGTCCGCGTGCGGGTACGTGACGCCCAGCTCGATGCCGTACGGCGACACCTCGCCGCCGGCCCAGTCGTCCGTGCCGGGCTGGCCCAGGTCGAGGCGGGTGCCCAGGAGGGCGTCGAAGGCGGCCTTGCCCTCGGCCATGCCCAGGCTTCCGTGCTCGCCGTACGCCTTGGGATGCTCGGGATGCGGGGACCAGTACGCGCGTGTGCGGATCGCTTCCAGCGCCTGATCGAGGGTGGGCCGGTGCTGGGCGATCAACTGGTGCGCGGTGAGTTCGGCGGCCATCAAGGACCAACTCCTCGTCTCAAGAGCTCCTCGTCGAGCTCGCGAGCTGGGCAGGAATGGACAGTCAGGGTTAGAGTAACCGAACGATCGGTCGGGACAAGGGGGTCCGCCGCATCTGTGGAAATCGCCGTGCGGGAGGATCGCGCACATGACAGCACTCGACCTCAGCAGCCCCGTGGCAGTCGTCGGTACCGGCACCATGGGCCAGGGCATCGCCCAGGTCGCGCTGGTGGCGGGCCACCCCGTGCGGCTCTACGACGCGGCTCCCGGGCGTGCCGAGGCGGCGGCCGAGGCGATCGGCGCCCGACTCGACCGGCTCGTCGCGAAGGACCGGCTCAGCGGCACCGACCGGGACGCCGCACGCGCCCGGCTCCACCCGGCAGCGAGCCTGGCCGACCTCGCCGACTGCGTACTCGTCGTCGAGGCGGTACTCGAACAACTCGACGCGAAACAGCAGCTTTTCAGCGCCCTCGAAGACATCGTCGGGGAAGACTGCCTGCTCGCCACCAACACCTCCTCGCTGTCCGTCACGGCCATCGGCGGCGCTCTGCGCAACCCGGGGCGCCTCGTCGGGCTGCACTTCTTCAACCCGGCACCGTTGCTGCCCCTCGTGGAGGTCGTCTCCGGGTTCGCGACCGACGTCACGTCGGCCACGCGCGCGTACGAGACGGCCCGCGCCTGGGGCAAGACTCCCGTCGCCTGCGCGGACACCCCCGGTTTCATCGTCAACCGCATCGCGCGGCCCTTCTACGCCGAGGCCTTCGCGGTCCACGAGTCCCAGGCCGCCGACCCCGCCACCATCGACGCGGTCCTGCGCGAGTCCGGCGGCTTCCGGATGGGCGCCTTCGAGCTCACCGACCTGATCGGCCAGGACGTCAACGAGTCCGTCACGCACTCCGTGTGGCAGTCCTTCTTCCAGGACGTGCGCTTCACGCCCTCGCTCGCCCAGCGTCGGCTCGTCGAGTCGGGCCGGCTCGGCCGCAAGGCGGGACACGGCTGGTACGACCACGGGGAGGACGCCGAGCGGGCCGAGCCGCACACAGCGGAGAAGGCGCAGGCACCGGCGTACGTCGTCGTGGAGGGCGACCTCGGCCCCGCCGCCGAGGTCCTCGAACTGATCCGCGAGGCGGGCATAGGGGTCCGCGAGGACGAGGAGGACCACGGCACCCGCCTGGTCCTGCCCAGCGGCGGCCAGCTGGTCCTCGCCGACGGCCAGACCTCGGTCGAGTTCCGTGACGTCGTCTACTTCGACCTCGCGCTCGACTACCGCAAGGCCACCCGGATCGCTCTGTCGGCGTCCCAGGACACCGCTCCCGAGACGCTCTCCGAGGCCATCGGCCTCTTCCAGGCACTGGGCAAGGACGTCAGCGTCATCGGCGACTGCCCCGGCATGATCGTCGCCCGCACGGTGGCCCGGATCGTCGATCTCGCGCACGACGCCGTCGCCAAGGGCGTGGCCACCGAGGAGGACATCGACACCGCGATGCGCCTCGGCGTCAACTACCCCCTGGGTCCCTTCGAGTGGAGCCGCAGGCTCGGCACGAACTGGTCGTACGACGTCCTGGACGAACTGCACGTACGCGACCCCTCCGGGCGCTACGCGCCGTCGCTCGCGCTGTACCGCCACGCCTACGCCGACCAGAAGCGGGAGGGCACCGCGTGACCACCGCCAAGCGGGACACGTACACCCCCGAGACACTGCTCTCGGTCGCGGTCCAGGTCTTCAACGAACGCGGCTACGACGGCACCTCCATGGAGCACCTCTCCAAGGCGGCCGGCATCTCCAAGTCGTCGATCTACCACCATGTCGCGGGCAAGGAGGAGCTGCTGCGGCGCGCGGTGAGCCGGGCGCTGGACGGCCTCTTCGGGATCCTCGACGAGGAGCACGCGTGCGTGGGGCGTGCCGTGGAGCGCCTGGAGTACGTCGTACGGCGCATGGTCGAGGTGCTCACCTCCGAGCTGCCCTATGTGACGCTGCTGCTGCGGGTGCGCGGCAACACGAGCACCGAGCGGTGGGCGCTGGAGCGGCGCCGCGACTTCGACCACAGGGTCGCCGAGCTCCTGAAGGCCGCGGCCGCCGACGGGGACGTACGCGGCGACGTGGAGGTCCGGCTCGCGACCCGGCTGGTCTTCGGGATGATCAACTCGCTCGTGGAGTGGTACCGGCCCGACGCGCGGGGCATGGGCGCGCGGGAAGTGGCCGACGCCGTGGTGGTGCTGGTCTTCGGAGGGCTCCGCCAGGAGTCGTGAGGGTGTCAGGAGGCCGGCAGGTTCGGGCTCCGGCGGACTCGGGAGGTCCCGGGAGGCGTCCGGCAGGGTTCAGGCTCCGGGGGCAGCCGTGAAGGTGCCGGGACTCCAGCAGGGTTCATGCTCCGGCGGGAGCTCAGGGAGCCTGGAGTCCCAGGCGATCCGGCGGCGTCAGCCCTTCGGCCCTGGCTGCGGGGTCAGCCCTCCGGCTCCAGGTCCTCCTCCTCGAAGACCAGCAGCGTCCGGCTGCTGAGCACCTCCGGGATGGCCTGGAGACGGGTGAGCACCAGCTCGCGCAGCGCCCGGTTGTCCGGCGTGTGCACCAGGAGAAGTACGTCGAAATCGCCGCCCACCAGAGCGATGTGCGAGGCCCCGGGGAGCACCCTCAGCTGCTCCCGCACCGTGCGCCAGGAGTTCTGCACGATCTTGAGAGTGATGTACGCCGACGTGCCCTGACCGGCACGTTCGTGGTCGACGCGCGCCCCGAAGCCGCGGATCACGCCGTCCTCGATGAGGCGGTTGATCCGTGCGTAGGCGTTGGCCCGCGACACATGGACCCGTTCGGCCACGGAGCGGATGGAGGCCCGGCCGTCCGCCTGGAGCATGTGCAGGATGTCCTGGTCGATCGCGTCGAGCGGACGGGCGGGCGGCGCGACGGGGCCGGCCTCCGGCGGCTCGGCCATTTGTTCAGGTGCCATGTCCCCCCGCCTCCCTACCATGGACGTACTGCGTCTATCTCAGGCTCTGCAGAACCGTTTGTCCACAGCCTGGTGGTGCCTGTAGCCAAAATGTGCCGACGACCGAACAATCGGTAGGTGAGGCGCATCACACCCGTGACGCGCCTGAAGCCGCTCCCACGAGGAGGTGCCGTCATGACGGTCATGGAGCAGCGAGGGGCCTACCGGCCCACGCCGCCGCCCGCCTGGCAGCCCCGCACCGACCCCGCGCCGTTGCTGCCCGACGCGCTGCCCCACCGCGTCCTCGGCACCGACGCGGCCGCCACGGTCGATCCGGTCCTGCTGCGCCGTCTGCACACGGAACTGGTCCGTGGCCGCCGGTACAACGTCCAGGCCACCGCGCTCACCAAGCAGGGCCGTCTCGCCGTGTACCCGTCCAGCACCGGACAGGAGGCCTGCGAGGTCGCCGCCGCGCTCGTGCTGGAGGACCGCGACTGGCTCTTCCCCAGCTACCGCGACACCCTGGCCGCCGTCGCCCGCGGCCTCGACCCCGTCCAGGCTCTCACCCTCCTGCGCGGCGACTGGCACACCGGCTACGACCCGCACGAGCACCGGATCGCGCCCCTGTGCACCCCGCTGGCGACCCAGCTCCCGCACGCCGTGGGCCTCGCGCACGCCGCCCGCCTCAAGGGCGACGACGTGGTCGCGCTCGCCCTGGTCGGCGACGGCGGCACCAGCGAGGGCGACTTCCACGAAGCGCTGAACTTCGCCGCCGTGTGGCAGGCGCCCGTCGTCTTCCTCGTGCAGAACAACGGATTCGCCATCTCCGTCCCGCTCGCCAAGCAGACCGCCGCCCCGTCGCTGGCCCACAAGGCCGTCGGCTACGGGATGCCGGGCCGCCTGGTCGACGGCAACGACGCGGCGGCCGTGCACCAGGTCCTGAGCGAGGCCATCGCCCACGCGCGCGCGGGCGGCGGCCCCACCCTCGTCGAGGCCGTGACGTACCGCATCGACGCCCACACCAACGCCGACGACGCCACCCGCTACCGCGGTGACTCCGAGGTCGAGACCTGGCGCGGGCACGACCCCATCGTGCTTCTGGAGCGCGAGCTGACCGAGCGCGGGCTGCTCGACGAGGCCGCCCTGCAGGCGGTACGCGACGACGCCGAGACGATGGCCGCGGATCTGCGCGAGCGCATGAACATGGACCCGGTGCTCGATCCCATGGATCTGTTCGCCCATGTGTATGCCCAACCCACAACTCAACTGCTTGAGCAGGAGAGCCAGCTGAGAGCGGAGCTGGACGCCGAGGCGGACGGCTCGCACGGAGCGGGCCCGCACGGCCCGGAAGGAGCCGGGCGATGACGACCGTTGCCCTCAAACCGGCCACCATGGCGCAGGCGCTCGGACGCGCCCTGCGCGACGCCATGGCCGCCGACCCGGCCGTCCACGTCATGGGCGAGGACGTCGGCACCCTCGGCGGCGTCTTCCGGGTCACCGACGGGCTCGCCAAGGAGTTCGGCGAGGACCGCTGCACGGACACCCCGCTCGCCGAGGCGGGCATCCTCGGCGCGGCGGTCGGCATGGCCATGTACGGCCTGCGGCCGGTCGTGGAGATGCAGTTCGACGCGTTCGCCTACCCGGCGTTCGAGCAGCTGATCTCGCACGTGGCGAAGATGCGGAACCGCACGCGGGGCGCCATGCCGCTGCCCATCACGATCCGCGTCCCCTACGGCGGCGGCATCGGCGGAGTCGAGCACCACAGCGACTCCTCCGAGGCGTACTACATGGCGACCCCGGGTCTCCATGTCGTCATGCCCGCGACCGTCTCCGACGCCTACGGACTGCTGCGCGAGGCCATCGCCTCCGACGACCCGGTCGTCTTCCTGGAGCCCAAGAGGCTCTACTGGTCGAAGGATGCGTGGAACCCGGACGAGCCGCCGGCCGTTGAGCCGATAGGCCGCGCGGTGGTGCGGCGCCAGGGCCGGAGCGCCACACTCATCACCTACGGGCCGTCCGTACCCGTCTGCCTCGAAGCCGCCGAGGCGGCGCGGGCCGAGGGCTGGGACCTCGAAGTAGTCGATCTGCGCTCTCTGGTGCCGTTCGACGACGAGACGGTCTCTGCGTCGGTGCGGCGGACCGGACGAGCGGTCGTCGTGCACGAGTCGGGCGGGTTCGGCGGCCCGGGCGGGGAGATCGCGGCCCGCGTCATGGAGCGCTGCTTCCACCACCTGGAGGCGCCGGTGCTGCGCGTCGCGGGATTCGACATCCCGTACCCGCCGCCGATGCTGGAGCGGCACCACCTGCCCGGTGTCGACCGGATCCTGGACGCCGTGGGGCGTCTGCAGTGGGAGGCGGACAGCTGATGGCACAGGTGCTGGAGTTCAAGCTCCCCGACCTCGGGGAGGGCCTCACCGAGGCGGAGATCGTCCGCTGGCTGGTGGAGGTCGGCGATGTCGTCGCCGTCGACCAGCTCGTCGTCGAGGTCGAGACGGCCAAGGCGATGGTGGAGGTCCCCTGCCCCTACGGCGGCGTGGTCACCGCCCGCTTCGGCGAGGAAGGCACGGAACTGCCCGTGGGGGCACCGCTGCTGACCGTCGCCGTGGGCGCGCCGGACACCGGCGACGACGGCATGGACGACAAGGAGGACGAGGGCTCCGGGAACGTGCTGGTGGGTTACGGCACGGGAGCGCCCCCGGCGCGGCGCCGGAGGGTACGGCCCTCCGACGGCACCGCCGCCGGTGGCCGACGCGCGGCCGGTGCGCCGACGGGGGCCGCGTCCCCGGCGGGCACGGGCACCTCGGCCGGCCGGCGCGAGCCGGGCCGCCCCGAGCCCGTCGCCGCCGCGCCGTCGCAGGCGGCGGGCCCGGCGGAGGCCGCCCGGAACGGCGTCGGCGCGACGCGGGGTGACGGCCCCGTGCCGGTCATCTCGCCCCTGGTGCGACGGCTCGCCCGCCAGAACGGCGTGGATCTGCGGGAGTTGGAGGGCTCCGGCCCCGAGGGGCTCATCCTGCGGGCCGACGTCGAGTACGCGCTGCGTGCGGCGGCGAGCGGCCGGCTCCACGCCCCGGCGCTCGGGCTCGGCTCCGACGCGGCCTTCGCGGCGCCCCCGTACGACAGCGCGACCGCTTCGGTGTCCTCGAACGTGGACATCACCTCGGTCGTGCCCGGTGCGGCCGATGTCTCCCGGGGCGCCACCCCGCAGGGTGTCCGTGTCCCCCTCCGGGGTGTCCGCGGTGCCGTCGCCGACAAGCTCTCGCGCAGCCGGCGCGAGATCCCCGACGCGACCTGCTGGGTGGACGCCGACGCGACGGAACTCATGCAGGCGCGCAGGGCGATGAACGCGGCCGGCGGCCCGAAGATCTCCCTGCTCGCCCTGCTGGCCCGGATCTGTACCGCCGCGCTGGCCCGCTTCCCCGAGCTCAACTCGACGGTCGACATGGAAGCCCGCGAGATCGTCCGGCTCGACCAGGTGCACCTGGGTTTCGCGGCCCAGACCGAACGGGGGCTCGTCGTCCCCGTCGTGCGGGACGCGCACACGCGGGACGCCGAGGGGCTGAGCGCGGAGTTCGGCCGGCTGACCGAGACGGCCCGGACCGGGAAGCTCACGCCCGCGGACCTCACGGGCGGCACCTTCACGCTGAACAACTACGGCGTGTTCGGCGTCGACGGCTCCACACCGATCATCAACCACCCCGAGGCGGCCATGCTCGGTGTCGGCCGCATCATCCCCAAGCCCTGGGTGCACCAGGGCGAGTTGGCGGTGCGTCAGGTCGTCCAGCTCTCGCTGACCTTCGACCACCGGGTGTGCGACGGCGGCACGGCGGGCGGTTTCCTGCGCTATGTGGCGGACTGCGTGGAACAGCCGGCGGTGCTGCTGCGCACCCTGTAGCCCCGGCGGTCCGATCACCGTAGCCCCGGCGGTCCGATCACCCCCGTCCACATGCTGTGCCCGGGGGTGGCAATGATCCTTCGGACGCCCATACTCGGGGGATGACCGCGTACGAGTCCGAGGGGGCGACCGGGCGATCGGGCGCCTCCGGCCCGCCGGGCACCCCCGGTGCCGATGCCGTGTACGACGCCGTCGTGCTCGCGGGCGGTGTGGCCCGGCGGCTCGGCGGTGCGGACAAGCCCGGCGTCCGGGTGGGCGGCCGGGCGCTGCTGGACCGGGTGCTGGCCGCGTGCACCGGTGCGACCCGCACGGTGGTCGTGGCCGAACCCAGGGCCACCGCGCGCCCCGTGGAGTGGGCCCGCGAGGACCCGCCGGGCGGGGGGCCGCTCGCCGCGCTGGACGCCGGACTGCGGCACACCACGGCGCCGTACGTCGTCGTGCTCTCGGCGGACCTGCCGTTCCTGGAGGAGGGGACGGTACGGCGCCTGCTGGACACCCTTCGGGACGACGGCACGCACCGGACCCCGCCCGCCTCCGGGAACGACCACCCCATCCCCGGGAACGACCACCCCGCCTCCGGGAACGACCACCCCATCCCCGGGAACGACCACCCCGCCTCCGGGAACGACCACCCGGTCCCCGCGGGCGACCACCCAGGCTCCGGGCCCGGCCACGACGGTGCCCCGACCGACTCCGCGACCGTGCCGGAGAGCGGCGGGCGCGTCCGGACCGAACCCGCCGGGGCTCCCGGCGCGAGGGGCGGACATCGCGGCCGCCCCGACTGCGTGCTCCTCACCGACCCCGACGGGCGTGATCAGCCCCTCGTGGCCGTCTACCGCGCGGACGCGCTGCGCCGGGAGCTGACCGTGCTCGCCGCCGCGCACGGCGGACTCGGCGGGCTGCCGCTGCGACGGCTCGTGGCCGCCCTCGACCTCACTCGTATCTCCGACCCCGTCGCGTCCTTCGACTGCGACACCTGGGACGACATCGCCGCCGCTCGAGCACGCATCAGGGAGCATGGGCACGTGTTGGATGAATGGATTTCCGCAGTCAAGGACGAGCTGGGCATCGACCTGGACGTCGACATCGGCGTTCTGCTCGACCTGGCCCGTGACGCCGCACATGGGGTGGCCAGGCCCGCCGCGCCGCTGACGACGTTCCTCGTCGGATACGCGGCGGCGCGGGCCGGTGGAGGACCGGAAGCGGTCGCCGAGGCCGCCCGCAAGGCCGTGGCGCTCGCGCTCCGCTGGGCCGACGAGGACACCCCGGATGCGAAACCGGACACCGCCGACGGCGCGGCGCCCGCCGCCGACACCGGACCGGACGCCGGATGACCGCCGCCCGCTCCACCCGGGACAGCCAGGACGCCGACGACTTCGACGTGGAGGAGGCGCTCGCCCTGGTCAAGAAGGCCGGTGTCCGCGCACCCGGCGAGCCCGGCCGAGCGGACAGCGCCGCCCCGGGTCCCCCGGGAACCGACGCGGCGGCGGTCCCCGCGCCCAACGCGCAGGACAGCGGCAAGGGCGGGCACGCCCATCACCGGGCCACCCCGTGGTCCGAGGCCCGGGCCGTGGCGGAGCGGGCCGCCCGCTCCGTGCCCCGCCGCACCCCCGTCCCGGTCCCCCTCGACGCCTCTCTCGGCCTCGTCCTCGCCGCCCCCCTGACAGCGCTCACGGACCTTCCCTCCTTCGACACCTCCGCGATGGACGGCTGGGCGGTCGCCGGACCCGGGCCCTGGGAGGTACGGGAGCAAGGCGTACTCGCCGGGCAGGCGGCGCCGGAGCGGCTCATGGACGGCGAGGCGGTCCGGATCGCCACCGGGGCACTCGTCCCGCGGGACGCGACCGCCGTCCTGCGCAGCGAGCACGGCCGCCTCGACACCAAGGGACGTCTGCACGCGAGCGACGCGCAGGCGCCCGGCTCCGCCCGGTCACGGGGGACCCGCGTGGTCGCACACGGGCAGGACATCCGCCCGCGCGGCCAGGAGTGCCGCAGCGGCGACCAGCTGTTGCCGCTCGGAGCGTTGGTCACCCCGGCCGTGCTGGGTCTCGCGGCGGCCGCCGGGTACGACACGCTCGCCGTCGTTCCCCGCCCGCGCGCCGAAGTTCTCGTGCTCGGCGACGAGTTGCTCACCGCGGGGCTGCCCCAGGAGGGGCTGATCCGGGACGCGCTCGGGCCCATGCTGCCGCCGTGGCTGCGGGCCCTCGGCGTCGAGGTCGTCGCGGTGCGTCGGCTCGGCGACGACGCCAAGGCGCTGCACAAGGCGATCACCGGCTCCCGGGCCGACCTGATCGTCACCACCGGCGGCACCGCGGCGGGCCCCGTCGACCATGTCCACCCCACGCTGCGCCGTATCGGCGCCGAACTGCTGGTGGACGGCGTCAAGGTGCGGCCGGGACATCCGATGCTGCTGGCCCGTACCCAGGAGAACCAGCATCTCGTCGGCCTGCCCGGCAACCCCCTGGCCGCCGTCTCCGGGCTGCTCACGCTCGCTGAGCCGCTGCTGCGCACCCTGGCCGGACGCGCGGCCCCGGAGTCGTACACGCTGCCTCTCAAGGAAGCCGTGCAGGGGCACCCGTACGACACCCGGCTCGTCCCCGTCTCGCTGCGCGGCGACCGGGCCGCGCCGCTGCACTACAACGGTCCGGCGATGCTGCGGGGCATCGCCGCCGCCGACGCGCTCGCGGTCGTACCACCGGGTGGTGCGCGAGCCGGCCAGGAGCTGGAACTCATCGATCTGCCGTGGGCCACCGCGGGGATCGACGCGTGCTTCATCTGAGCCGGGCCGAGGGCGGGAGCGGCATGAATCCGAACGGGGTGTGTTTCACGTGAAACTTCCGGGCCAAGATGCGATCGCCCGCCAAGCGGACGAGCATCTGATGACCCACCAGGTGAAACTGCCGCGGAAGGTCGTGGAACGTCCGCTCCGGCAGGTCGCCAAGCGGCTGGTGATGGCGCTGCTGGTGCTGGTCGCCACCGCGCTCATCGTCTGGTTCGACCGAGACGGCTACACCGACAACTCGGACGGGAGCGTCGACCTGCTCGACGCCTTCTACTACGCGACGGTCACCCTCTCCACCACCGGATACGGCGACATCACCCCGACCAGCGATATCGCCCGGCTCATCAACATCCTGATCATCACGCCGCTGCGAGTGCTCTTCCTGATCATCCTGGTCGGCACCACGCTGGAGGTCCTCACGGAACGCACCCGTGAGGAATGGCGCCTGAACCGCTGGAGGGCGGCCTTGAGGGATCACACCGTCGTTGTCGGCTTCGGAACGAAGGGACGGTCGGCCGTCGAGACCGTCTGCGCCACCGGGCTGAAGAAGGAGCAGGTCGTCGTCGTCGACCCGAGCCCCAGGGTGGTGGACGCGGCGACGGCCGACGGGTACGCGGGCGTGATCGGCGACGCCACGCGCAGCGATGTGCTGCTGCGCGCCGAGGTCCACAAGGCGCGACAGATCATCATCGCCACCCAGCGGGACGACACCGCGGTCCTGGTCGCCCTGACGGCCCGGCAGCTCAACCGCGGCGCGAAGATCGTCGCCGCCGTGCGCGAGGAGGAGAACGCGCCGCTGCTCAAGCAGTCCGGTGCCGACGCGGTCATCACCAGCGCCAGCGCGGCCGGCAGGCTGCTCGGGCTCTCCGTGCTCAGCCCCGCCGCGGGCATGGTGATGGAGGACCTGATCCATCAGGGCAGCGGGCTCGACATCGTCGAACGGCCGGTCATAAAGGCCGAGGTGGGCAAGGGCGTCCGCGAGACCGACGACCTGGTGGTCAGCGTCGTACGGGGTCATCGCGTGCTCGGGTACGACGATCCGGAGGTCGGCACCCTGCAGCTGATGGACCGGCTGATCACGATCGCGCGGGTCACTCGGAGCACTCAGGTGACACCGGGCATCCGGCCCCTGCCGCAGGACTAGGGGCTGCCTCCCAGGAGTAGCGTCGCTCCCATGTACGCGATCACGATTCCTGAACCTGGTGGGCCCGAGGCGCTGGTGTGGGACGAGGTCCCCGATCCCGTGCCGGCCGAGGGCGAAGTACTGGTCGAGGTGGTGGCCGGCGCAGTCAACCGTGCCGATCTGCTGCAGCGCCAGGGCATGTACAACCCACCGCCCGGCGCGTCCCCCTATCCCGGACTCGAATGCTCGGGCCGCATCGTCGAGGTCGGCACCGGTGTCCTCGACTGGGCGGTCGGCGACGAGGTGTGCGCGCTGCTCTCGGGCGGCGGATACGCCCAGAAGGTCGCCGTTCCGGCCGGGCAGCTGCTGCCCGTGCCCGCCGGCTTGGACGTCGAGCAGGCGGCGGCGCTGCCCGAGGTGACCTGCACCGTCTGGTCGAACGTCTTCATGGTCGCCCACCTGCGCCCCGGCGAGACCCTGCTCGTGCACGGCGGCTCCAGCGGCATCGGCACCATGGCGATCCAGCTGGCGAAGGCCGTCGGCGCGAAGGTCGCGGTCACGGCGGGCACCAAGGAGAAGCTCGACTTCTGCGCGGAGCTGGGCGCGGACATTCTGATCAACTACCGCGAGCAGGACTTCGTCGAGGAGATCGAGCGGGCCACCGGCGGGGCGGGTGCCGACGTCATCCTCGACAACATGGGGGCCAAGTACCTCGACCGGAACGTGCGCGCCCTCGCCGTCAACGGGCGGCTCGCCATCATCGGGATGCAGGGCGGCATCAAGGCGGAGCTGAACATCGCCACCCTCCTGAACAAGCGCGCCGCCGTCAGCGCGACCTCGCTGCGTGCCCGGCCGCTCAGCGAGAAGGTGGCGATCGTGGCGGCCGTGCGCGAGCATGTGTGGCCGCTGATCGGTTCCGGTCGCGTACGTCCGGTCGTCGACCGCAAGCTGCCGATGAGCGAGGCGGCGGAGGCGCACCGGGTGCTGGAGGCGAGCGGCCACATCGGAAAGGTGCTGCTGGTCGCTCACTAGCCGCGCCGTACCCGCAGGGCCACGAAGGCCAGCCCCAGGCCGAGGCCTATGAGGATCAGGCCACTGCCCAACGGCAGGATCTCCAGGACGGGCTCGGGCGGGGAGCCGGGGCCCACGACGCTCTGCTGGACGGGGACCGCGTCGTCCTGCGAGGGCTCGGGGGCCACGCTCGCCTCCGTGAGTCCGGCGTCGGCGCCGGGATCCGTGTCCTGGGGGTCCGCGGCGTCCGGCATGTCCTGGAGGTCCGGCTCCGCGCGGCCGGGCCGCGAGCGCCCCTCGCCCGCGAAGCTGCCCGCACGGGAGGGGTCCGCCGTCGCGGTGGGCCTCGTCGGATCGGTGGCGGCGGGTCCGTCCCCCTCCGCGACGGCGGTGCCTCGGGCGGAGGGCGCTGGGGCGACGGCGGTGCTTCGGGCGGACGGAGCTGGGGCGACGGCGGTGCTTCGGGCGGAGGGAGCCGGGGCGACGGCGGTGCTTCGGGCGGAGGGCGCTGGGGCGACGGCGGTGCTTCGGGCGGAGGGCGCTGGGGCGACGGCGGTGCTTCGGGCGGAGGGAGCTGGGGCGACGGCGGTGCTTCGGGCGGAGGGAGCTGGGGCGACGGCGGTGCTTCGGACGGACGGAGCCGGCGCGGCGGCGTACGAGGCGGCCCCGGAGCGCGCGGGGGCGGCGTACGCGAGCTGGCCGGCGCCGGCCAGCAGGGCGGCCGCCAGCAGCCCGGCCGTGGGCAGTGTGCGGAGCCATGGAGTCACGCCGGTGACCCCCTCCCGGTGCGTTCGCCAAGACGGGTGCCGTGATCGACGGAACAAGCCTCACATGACGTCGTGATCCCGGCATCTCGACAGAAAGTGACTCCGTCCGCGGACCTCGGAGGCCGTCGAATCACCCTCGGATCGCGAAGTGTGCCGTCGTACCTGGTGGATCACCGTGTACGGGGGGCACCACCGTGATGGAGTGCAGGGGTGCGAGAGAATGGCGGCATGGAGATGCCGAGGAACGAACGGTCGCCGGAGAACCCACAGATCCTGGTTGTCGGCCAGGACGGAATGGCTCTCGGTGGCACCGGGAACGAGGACTCCCGCGAGGTCCCGGTGACGGAGATGGTGGAACAGCCCGCCAAGGTGATGCGCATCGGCAGCATGATCAAGCAGCTGCTGGAGGAGGTGCGCGCCGCACCTCTGGACGAGGCCAGCCGGGTCCGGCTCAAGGAGATCCACGCGAGTTCCGTGAAGGAGCTCGAGGACGGTCTGGCCCCCGAGCTCGTGGAGGAGCTGGAGCGCCTCTCCTTGCCCTTCACGGACGAGGGGACCCCCAGCGACGCGGAACTGCGTATCGCGCAGGCACAGCTGGTGGGCTGGCTCGAGGGACTCTTCCACGGGATCCAGACGACTCTGTTCGCCCAGCAGATGGCGGCCAGGGCACAGCTGGAACAGATGCGCCGCGCCCTTCCGCCGGGCGTCGGCGGCCTGGAGGGCGACGAGGACCCCCGTACGGGAGGCCGTTCCGGCGGACCGTACCTGTAACCACGCAGGTCACCGAGCCACCCCGTCACCCAGCGACTCAAGGTCACCCCGACCGAAACGGGCCCGGCACCGAAGTGCCGGGCCCGTTCCCGAATCCGCTGCCGAGCGTGCCCGGACCGTGCCGATGATGCTCAGGGACGCTTCAGGAGGGGTCGCCCGAGGACACCTTGAGCTCGATCTCGGGCATGTTCTTCGGGTCGACGTCCGTTCCCGCCGAGGGGAACTGGTCCATGATCGTGTCCTCGCCGTACGTGTTCTCGTCCACGGGCGTGACCTTCATCTGCCAACCGGCGGCCTGGAAGCAGGACTTCACCGAGGTGAGGTTCTTGTAGTGGAAGTCCGGGACCTGGATCTTGTCCGGGTCGTCGTACGACTCCGTCGGGTCCGTGCACTTGTCGGTGTCGATCGTCTTCGACGTGTCCGGGCCCTTGTGCCCCTCCACGACGGTGGGCGACTTGCTGGCGTCGCCGCCGCCCTTGTTGTCGTCGTCGCCTCCGCCGCTCATGCTGAGCGCCGTGACCAGGCCGCCGATCGCGATGAGCGCGACGACGATCGCGCCGATGACGACCCCCTTGTTGCTCTTGCCGCCGGAGCCGCCCGACACGGGCGTGGTGGACTGGGGCGTGAGGTTGTAGGGCGGCGGGGTCGACGTGCCGTGCTGCGGGGAGTACGCGGAGGTCTGCGGCGGAGTCTGGTAGCCGTTCTGCGGCGGATAGCCGTACGCGGGGGCGGGGGTCGGCGCGCCGTACGGGCCCGGCTGGTACGGCGTCTGCACGGGGCCGGGTGCCGGAGTGCCCTGGTCGACCGGCGGGAAGACGGCGGAGCCGACGCCCGAGCCGCTCGGCGTCTGGGCGCCCGGCACGATGCTCGGCGCGGCCGCCTGGAACGACTGGGCGACCCGCAGGCACTCGTCCCGCATGATCTCGGCGCTCGGGAAACGCTCGTTCGGGTTCTTCTTCAGCGCGCGGGCGATGAGCGCGTCCACCGCCGGGGGCAGCGATCGGTTGACCGAGGAGGATGCGACGGGCTCCTCCTGGACATGCGCGTAGGCGATGGCGAGCGGGGAGTCCGCCTCGAACGGCAGCCGCCCGGTGACCAGCTGGAACAGCATGATGCCGACCGAGTACAGGTCGGACCTGGCGTCGACGCCCCGGCCGAGAGCCTGCTCCGGGGAGAGGTACTGCGGGGTGCCGACGACCATGCCGGTCTGCGTCATGGAGGTGACGCCGGACTGCATGGCGCGGGCGATGCCGAAGTCCATGACCTTGACGACGTTGCGCTTCGTCATCATCACGTTGCCCGGCTTGATGTCCCGGTGGACCAGACCCATCTCGTGGCTGATCTCCAGGGCCGCGAGCACGTCCGCGGTGATCTTCAGGGCCTTGTCGGCGGGCATCGCGCCGTACTGCTGGATGTCCGCGTCGAGGACCGAGCCGAGCGGCTTGCCCTCGATGTACTCCATGACGATGTACGGCGTCGTCATGCCGTCGAGGTCGTCCTCGCCGGTGTCGAACACCGAGACGATGTTCGTGTGGGTGAGCTTGGCGACCGACTGGGCCTCGCGGCGGAAGCGCTCGCGGAAGGCCTGCTCGCGGCCGAGTTCGGTGTGCAGCGTCTTGATCGCGACCTGCCGGTCGAGCACCGAGTCGTAGGCGAGATGCACCGAGGCCATGCCGCCCTCGCCGAGCAGATCGCGCAGCTGGTAGCGGCCGCCGGCGACCGCACGCCCCGCGTACCGGCCCTGTGCGCCGTCCTGGCTCATCTTCTGCGTCCCCCGCGGCCTTGGTGATCGATTGGCTTATTCCGGGCCAAGTCTGCCCGAGGGCACTGACACGTCAAGCTCGGTGCCCGATCCGTGACCGTCTGCGAAAGAAGCGTCGCGGAAGCGTTACAGGTGGCGTACGACCGGTACACGGAATTTGCACGCACGGACCGGTGACGGTTTGATGGCCGGTCCATCTCACGTTCATCCCGGACCGGCGCCCTGCGCGGAGCCTGTAGCGTGGCCCGACGGAGACCGTAACAACCACCGCGCAGACCGCGGGCAGAAACGACGGCGAGGACTGATGGCACAGCAGCAGCGCGCTCAGGGCCCGTCCGACCCCGAGGCGACTGGCGGCGGTATGTCAGATGCGCCGGAGATGTGGGGTAACGGCGGACTGGTCGGCGACGGCCGGTATCGGCTGACCCGCAGACTCGGCCGGGGCGGCATGGCCGAGGTGTTCGCCGCCGAGGACGTGCGCCTGGGGCGGACCGTGGCGGTCAAGCTGCTCCGTTCCGACCTGGCCGAGGACCCCGTGTCCAAGGCCCGCTTCACGCGCGAGGCACAGTCGGTCGCGGGGCTCAACCACCACGCGGTCGTCGCCGTGTACGACTCCGGCGAGGACGTGGTCGGCCACGGCGTCGTCCCGTACATCGTGATGGAGATCGTCGAGGGTCACACGATCCGCGATCTGCTGATCAACGCCGAGGCCCCCGGGCCCGAGCAGGCGCTGATCATCGTCTCCGGTGTCCTGGAGGCGCTCGCCTACTCGCACCAGCACGGCATCGTGCACCGCGACATCAAGCCGGCGAACGTGATCATCACGGAGACCGGCGCCGTCAAGGTGATGGACTTCGGCATCGCGCGCGCCCTGCACGGCGCGCAGTCGACGATGACCCAGACCGGCATGGTCATGGGCACGCCGCAGTACCTCTCCCCGGAGCAGGCGCTCGGCAAGGCCGTCGACCACCGCTCCGACCTGTACGCGACCGGCTGTCTGCTCTACGAACTTCTCGCGCTGCGGCCCCCGTTCACCGGCGAGACTCCGCTGTCGGTGGTCTACCAGCACGTCCAGGACATCCCGGTGCCCCCGTCCGAGGTCTCGGACGGGGCGCCGCCGGAGCTCGACGGGCTCGTCATGCGCGCCCTCGCGAAGGACCCGGACGACCGGTTCCAGACCGCGGAGGAGATGCGCGGCCTCGTCCAGTACGCGTTGCAGATGCTGTACGACCACGGCAGCCACACCGGCACCTGGAACACCGGCCCGGTCACCCTGCACGAGGGGCTGCACACCCCGGCGTCCGGATTCGCCGGCACGACGGCGCTGCCTCACCCCGGTGACTCCGGAACGACGCAGATCCCGGCGCCGCTCATCCCGCCCTATCGGGGCGGCGGTGACGACGGCGGCTTCGAGGGGCACGGCAACAGGGGCGGCGGCCGCGGCAAGCTGTGGCTCCTCGCGGTCTTCGCCGTGATCGCGATCGCGGCGGGTGTCGCGCTGGCGCTCAACAACACCGGCGGCGACGGGGGCACGGGGACCGGCACCACGCAGTCGCCGGCCAGCACGCACTCCGACAAGGGCGACGACTCCAGCAAGGCGCCCAGCGACGACTCGACGGACCAGTCCACGCAAGACACCTCGGACGACTCGACCAACACCGGCGACAACTCGGACTACCCCCCGTCGTACGAGCCGTCCCGGAGCGCCACCAGCCAGCCGCCGTCGTACGAGCCGAGCGACAAGCCGACGAAGACGGCGCCCACCACGGCGGACCCGACGGACGAGTCGCCCCCTCCGACGGAGGAGCCGACGCCGAGCGACCCGGTGGGCACGGGCACCCCGGACGCCGGCGGCGAGGACTGACGTTCCGCCGGCATCCGAACGGATCCGGCCCGGCACACCCCCCACGCGCGCGTGCGGCCCACCACGGGCTTCACGCGCGCGTGGCGTTGGGTGTCCCGTGTGTCACCGGGTGGGCTGGAGCCCGAGTCCCGGACCGCCGTCCGTCGAGTGAACGCTGGAGAACTGGGGGGCGATGCCGAGATAGACCGGCTCGAACGGCTTGCCGTCCACGAACCGCGGCGCGGGACCGAAGAGCTCCAGTTCGGCGGCGGTCGGCTCGACGGGCTCGCACTGGCCCACGACCTGCGCGGTCCACAGGCTCTCGCCCTGCCGCGCGGAACCCAGGTTGTCGGTGCCGTACGCGACGACGCTGCCGGCGCACGCGCGGTGGTATCCGCAGCCGCGGGGCATGCGCAGCAGGATGCGGCCCTCCACCACGATGTGGCGGGCGAGGCCGAGGAAGGGCAGCGCGCGCATGCTGGTGGCCACCCGGCCGTAGTCGGCGCGGCCGATGAGTTCCACGGCAAGTTCTTCTTCGGCGGGCCGCTCGGTCGTCGAGCGTTCGTCGATGGGCATACCGCCCAATCTCCGGCACCGGCCGGAGAGGAAAAAGAGGCACCCGCCCCTCGAAGAGGGGTCAAAAGTCCCGATTCGTTCAGTGGCGCTGCTGTTCCGCCTGGATACGGGCCACATAGGCCGCCGCCTGCGACCGGCGCTGCATTCCCAGTTTGGACAGCAGGCTCGACACGTAATTCTTGATCGTTTTCTCGGCGAGGTGCAATCGCTCTCCGATGACCCGATTGGTGAGCCCCTCGCCGATCAGGTCGAGGATCTTGCGTTCCTGATCGGTGAGGCGGGCGAGCCTGTCGTCGCTCTTGGCGCCGCCCCCGTCCCGGAGCCGCTCCAGGACGCGGGCGGTGGCCACCGGGTCGAGCAGGGACTTTCCGGCCGCCACGTCCCGTACGGCCGCGAGCAACTCGGTGCCGCGGATGTCCTTGAGGACATAGCCCGACGCGCCCGCCATGATCGCGTCGAAGAGGGCCTCGTCGTCGGCGTACGAGGTCAGCATCAAGCACTTGATGGTGTCGTCCGCGGAGCGGATCTCGCGGCAGACCTCCACCCCGCTGCCGTCCGGGAGGCGCACGTCCAGGACGGCCACGTCCGGGCGGGTGGCCGGGATCCGGACCAGTGCGTCGGCCGCCGTGCCCGCCTCGCCGACCACTTCGATGTCGTCCTCGAACGAGAGAAGTTCGTGGACTCCGCGGCGGACGACTTCGTGGTCATCGAGGAGGAATACGGTGATTTTCCCGTTTTCACGCACGCTGTCAGTGTCACACACGATCATGGGCATTGCCCCAAGTGAACTCTTCCCGTGCCCGGGGTGCCCGGGATAACGTGCCGGTGTTCCGGCCCCCTGCAAGGCTGTTACCAGTGCTGTGACCAGCGACTGTTCCCGACCTGCTCGATCTAGTAGGAAATCCAACTTTCGAAGTACTTGGATCTCCTATCAAAATCGCAGGTCAGGAGGGGTTTCACAGAAATGTGAAGCACTGGGTAACGTGACTGTTGCAGGGCGCTCGCCGGGGCACCTGTCACGCCTGTTCCCGGCCGAGTGGCACCCACCCCGTGCACGGGTGCCGGAACAGGCGAGCCGCTCCCCCGAGCTCAAACAGTGAGCGAGGGGGACCCCAGCCTTCCGGCAACCCCGGGGGCCGGACCGACGGAGGAGCACACGTGACCGTGGAGAGCACTGCCGCGCGCAAGCCGCGACGCAGCGCCGGTACGAAGAGCGCGGCGAGCGCCAGTACGACCGGTACCAAGAGCGCCGCGAGCAAGCGCACCGCGCCCGCCAGGAAGTCGCCCGGGGCGACGGGCGCCGAGCCGGAGCTCATTCAGCTGCTGACCCCGGAAGGCAAGCGGGTCAAGGACGCCACGTACGACCCGTACGTCGCCGACATCACCCCCGAGGAGCTGCGCGGCCTGTACCGGGACATGGTCCTGAGCCGCCGCTTCGACGCGGAGGCCACCTCCCTGCAGCGCCAGGGCGAGCTGGGCCTGTGGGCCTCGATGCTCGGCCAGGAGGCCGCGCAGATCGGTTCCGGCCGCGCCACCCGCGACGACGACTACGTCTTCCCGACCTACCGCGAGCACGGCGTCGCGTGGTGCCGCGGTGTCGACCCGACCAACCTGCTCGGCATGTTCCGGGGTGTGAACAACGGCGGCTGGGACCCGAACAGCAACAACTTCCACCTGTACACGATCGTCATCGGCTCGCAGACCCTGCACGCCACCGGCTATGCCATGGGCATCGCCAAGGACGGTGCCGACTCTGCCGTGATCGCGTACTTCGGGGACGGCGCCTCCAGCCAGGGCGACGTCCTGGAGGCCTTCAACTTCGGGGCGGTCTACAACGCTCCCGTGGTGTTCTTCTGCCAGAACAACCAGTGGGCGATCTCCGAGCCGACCGAGCGCCAGATGCGCGTGCCGCTGTACCAGCGCGCGCAGGGCTTCGGCTTCCCCGGCGTGCGCGTGGACGGCAACGACGTGCTCGCCAGCCTCGCGGTGACCCGCTGGGCGCTGGAGCGGGCCCGTTCGGGTGAAGGCCCCACCCTCGTCGAGGCGTACACCTACCGCATGGGCGCGCACACCACCTCCGACGACCCGACCAAGTACCGGGCCGACGAGGAGCGCGAGGCATGGGAGGCGAAGGACCCGATCCTGCGCCTGCGCGCGTACCTCGAGACGTCGAACCACGCGGACGAGGCATTCTTCGCGGAACTCGAGACCGAGAGCGAAGCGTTGGGCAAGCGAGTACGCGAAGCCGTACGGGCCATGCCGGACCCGGACCACATGGCCATCTTCGAGAACGTGTACGCGGACGGGCACGCGCTCGTCGACGAGGAGCGCGCCCAGTTCGCCGCCTACCAGGCGTCGTTCGCGGACGCAGGGGAGGGCAAGTAGCCATGGCGACGGAAAAGATGGCGCTGGCCAAGGCGATCAACGAATCGCTGCGCACGGCCCTCGACGCCGACCCCAAGGTCCTCATCATGGGCGAGGACGTCGGCAAGCTCGGCGGTGTCTTCCGGGTCACCGACGGTCTCCAGAAGGACTTCGGCGAGGAGCGGGTCATCGACACCCCGCTCGCCGAGTCCGGCATCGTCGGCACCGCGATCGGCCTGGCCCTGCGCGGCTACCGCCCGGTCGTGGAGATCCAGTTCGACGGATTCGTCTTCCCGGCGTACGACCAGATCGTCACCCAGCTCGCGAAGATGCACGCGCGGGCCCTGGGCAAGATCAAGCTCCCCGTCGTCATCCGCATCCCGTACGGCGGCGGCATCGGTGCCGTCGAGCACCACTCGGAGTCACCCGAGGCGCTCTTCGCGCACGTGGCGGGCCTGAAGGTGGTCTCCCCGTCGAACGCCGGCGACGCCTACTGGATGATGCAGCAGGCCATCCAGAGCGACGACCCGGTGATCTTCTTCGAGCCCAAGCGCCGCTACTGGGACAAGGCCGAGGTCAACACGGACGCCATCCCCGGCCCGCTGCACAAGGCACGGGTGGCGCGCGAGGGAAGCGACCTCACCCTGGTCGCGTACGGCCCGATGGTGAAGGTCTGCCTGGAGGCCGCCGCGGCCGCCCAGGAGGAGGGCAAGTCGATCGAGGTCCTGGACCTGCGCTCGATGTCCCCCATCGACTTCGACTCCATCCAGGTCTCGGTCGAGAAGACCCGCCGCCTGGTCGTGGTGCACGAGGCCCCGGTGTTCCTCGGGACGGGCGCGGAGATCGCGGCCCGTATCACCGAGCGGTGCTTCTACCACCTGGAAGCGCCTGTCCTGCGGGTCGGCGGCTATCACGCCCCGTACCCGCCGGCCCGCCTGGAGGAGGAGTACCTTCCGGGCCTGGACCGGGTGCTCGACGCCGTCGACCGCTCGCTGGCGTACTGAGGAGAGAGTCGTGACGACGATGACTGAGAACGCGTCGGGACTCCGCGAGTTCAAGATGCCCGATGTGGGCGAGGGACTCACCGAGGCGGAGATCCTCAAGTGGTACGTCCAGCCCGGTGACACCGTCACCGACGGCCAGGTCGTCTGCGAGGTCGAGACCGCCAAGGCCGCGGTCGAACTGCCGATCCCGTTCGACGGTGTGGTGGCCGAGCTCCACTTCCCCGAGGGCACGACGGTGGACGTCGGCCAGGTGATCATCGCGGTGGACGTGCTGGGTGGCGCGGCGCCCGCGCAGGCGGCCCCGGCCGCCGAGCAGGCACCCGCCGTCCCCGCGGTTCCCGCCGCGTCCGCCGCTCCCGTGGCGGAGGCGGCCCCCGCGGAGGAGGCCAAGCCCGAGGGCCGCAAGCCGGTCCTCGTCGGGTACGGCGTGGCGGAGTCCTCCACCAAGCGCCGCCCCCGCAAGGGCGCCGAGGTCCCGGCCCAGCAGAGCGAGACGCTCTACGCGGCCACCGCGATCCAGGGCGAGCTCAACGGCCACGGGCACGCCGTCCAGCAGCGGCCCCTCGCCAAGCCCCCGGTCCGCAAGCTCGCCAAGGACCTCGGGGTCGACCTGGCGACGGTCACCCCGTCGGGCCCGGACGGCATCATCACGCGGGAGGACGTGCACGCGGCGGCGGCCCCGGCACAGGCACCCGCTCCCCTCGCGGCCCCGGCCGAGGCCCCGCAGGCCCCGGCTCTCGTCCAGCAGCCGCAGGCTCCGGCCCCGGCAGTGTCGTACGACGGCGCGCGCGAGACCCGGATCCCGGTCAAGGGCGTCCGCAAGGCGATCGCCACCGCCATGGTCGGCTCGGCGTTCACCGCCCCGCACGTCACCGAGTTCGTGACCCTCGACGTGACGCGCACCATGCGTCTGGTCGAGGAGCTCAAGCAGGACAAGGACATGCAGGGGCTGCGGGTCAATCCGCTGCTGCTCATCGCCAAGGCCCTGCTGGTCGCGATCAAGCGCAACCCCGCCGTCAACGCGTCCTGGGACGAGGCCAACCAGGAGATCGTCCAGAAGCACTATGTGAACCTGGGCATCGCCGCCGCCACCCCGCGCGGCCTGATCGTGCCGAACATCAAGGACGCCCACACCAAGACCCTGCCGCAGCTGGCCGAGTCGCTGGGCGAACTGGTGGCCACGGCCCGCGAGGGCAAGACCTCGCCGGCCGCGATGCAGGGCGGCACGGTGACGATCACCAACGTCGGCGTCTTCGGCGTCGACACCGGCACGCCGATCCTCAACCCCGGCGAGTCCGCGATCCTCGCGGTCGGTGCGATCAAGCTCCAGCCCTGGGTCCACAAGGGCAAGGTCAAGCCCCGTCAGGTCACCACGCTGGCGCTCTCCTTCGACCACCGCCTGGTCGACGGCGAACTCGGCTCGAAGGTGCTCGCCGACACCGCCGCCGTCCTGGAGCAGCCCAAGCGGCTGATCACCTGGGCGTGAGCCGGTCGGC
Source organism: Streptomyces sp. NPDC005141 (assembly GCF_053599975.1). Classification (NCBI taxonomy): domain Bacteria; kingdom Bacillati; phylum Actinomycetota; class Actinomycetes; order Kitasatosporales; family Streptomycetaceae; genus Streptomyces; species Streptomyces sp. NPDC005141. The sequence goes on from NZ_JBSFYW010000024.1 coordinate 94,711, forward strand.
CGGAGAGATCTGAGTCCGGCCCGGAACGCGAAAGGGGCCTGCCGCGCGATGCGCGGCAGGCCCCTTTTCCCGTCTGTGCGCCTTACCTGGCGAAGCCGTAGTTCAGCAGCTTCTTGGCGTCCGACTCACGGGCCGGGATGGACGTCGAGGCGAGGACCGTCCCGATGATCGTCTTGCCGTTGCGGGTGGCGGCGAAGACGAGGCAGTACTTCGCCTCGGGGCCGGAGCCGGTCTTCACGCCGATGGTGCCGCTGTAGCTGCTGAGCAGCCCGTTCGTGTTGGTCCAGGCCGCCATGGTGCGCGTGGTGCCCACCTTCGTCACGGTCTTCGCCGTGTACGACTTGGTCTTGACGACCGTCTTGAACGTGGAGCTCTTCATCGCGCTGCTGGCGATCTTCGTCAGGTCGCGCGGCGTCGAGTAGTTCGAGCCACTGCCGATGCCGTCGAACGAGTCGAAGTGCGTGTTCGTCAGGTGCAGGCTCGTCGCGGCGGAATTCATCTTGCCGATGAACGACTTCACGCGGGCGGCGCGCGTCGTGCCCGAGCCGAACTTGTCGGCGAGCGCGTACGCGGCGTCGCAGCCGGACGGCAGCATCAGCCCGTAGAGAAGCTGACGGACGGTCACCTTGTCGCCGACGATCAGGTGGGCCGAGGAAGCGGTGTTGGCGACGATGTAGTCGCTGTACGCCTTCTGGATGGTGACCTTGGCGTCCAGGTTCAGGTTCGGCTGTGCGAGCACGACCTTGGCGGTCATGATCTTCGTGGTGGAGCCGGTGGAAAGCCGGGTGTCCGCCTTCTTGGTGTAGAGGGACGTGCCGGTCCCGTTGTTCATCACATAGCCGCCCTTGGCGGCGATGGTGGGCGTGGCAACCGCGCCCGCGGGCGCGGCGCCGAAGCCTCCGGCGGCCAGCACGGCGCCGGTCGTGAGGGTCACAGCGGCGGCCCTGCGGAAACGCGTGCCCTTAATGCCGGTAATCAAAATGAACGCTCCGTATGCGCGAAATGCCCCTGGGAGAACGACACATGGGAGTGCCGTCTCACGTACGGACTCGCGGGGCGCGCAAAGGGATGTACGGCGAAGGGGTGGAATTTATGTGACGTGGGTTACATCGAGGGGAGGGTGGGGTCCGCATGCTGAAATGACTCAGGGCATGGGTACGTGTTGTATCTATGATGTGCGCATGCCCTCAGCCCCGCCCGCGCCGGTGCGACCTCCCGTGAAGCAGCCGCCCGCCGCCGACCGCGTCTACGCACACGTCAAGCAGGGTGTCCTGGAACGCCGTTACGAAGGCGGGACCCTCCTCACCGAGGGCGAACTCGCCGACGCGGTGGGGGTGTCGCGCACCCCGGTCCGTGAGGCGCTGCTCCGCCTCGAGGCCGAAGGACTCATCAGGCTCTACCCGAAGAAGGGCGCGCTCGTCCTGCCGGTCTCCGCACAGGAGATCGCGGACGTGGTCGAGACCCGCCAGCTCGTCGAGGAACACGCCGCGCGCAAGGCCGTACCGGCCTCGCCGCAGCTCATAGCCCGCCTCGAAGAACTGCTGGCCCGGCAGAAGGAGCAGGCCGCCGCCGGAGATCTGGCCGCCGCCGCCGTCACCGACCGCTGCTTCCACGCCGAGATCGTCCGCAGCGGCGGCAACGAGATCCTCTCCCGGCTCTACGACCAGCTCCGCGACCGGCAGTTGAGGATGGGGGTCGCCGTGATGCACGCGCACCCCGACCGGATCACCAAGACGCTCGTCGAGCACGAGCAGATCCTCCAGGCGCTGCGCTCCGGCGACGCCGACGCGGTCGTCGATCTCATCCACGGACACGTCAGCTGGTTCTCCAACCTGGCACGGGGCGAGGTCCGATGAGCTCCTCGGTCACACTGCCCGGCGACCCGCCCGGCGGCCGGCGCGCGATCGCCGTCTGGGGCATCGGCGTCTCCGTCTACTTCGTCGCGGTCATCTTCCGTACGTCATTGGGGGTGGCCGGGCTCGACGCGGCGGACCGTTTCCACGTCGGCGCCTCCGCCCTGTCCACGTTCTCCATCCTCCAACTCCTCGTCTACGCGGGCATGCAGATACCGGTCGGGCTGCTGGTCGACCGGCTCGGCACCAAGAGGGTGCTGACCATCGGCGTGGTGCTGTTCACGGCGGGGCAACTGGGCTTCGCGTTCTCCTCGTCGTACGGCATGGCGCTCACCTCGCGCGGCCTGCTGGGCTGCGGTGACGCGATGACGTTCATCAGTGTGCTGCGGCTCGGCACACGCTGGTTCCCCGCCCGGCGCGGGCCGCTCGTCGCGCAACTCGCCGGTCTGGTCGGCATGGCGGGCAACCTCGTCTCGACGCTCGTGATCGCACGGCTGCTGCACGGAGTGGGCTGGACCATGGCGTTCGCCGGAAGCGCGGCCGCCGGTGTGGTCGTCCTCGTCCTCCTGCTGCTGTTCCTGAAGGACCACCCCGAGGGACACGAACCGGAGCCGTTCCCGCACCGGGGCGCCGCGTACGTCCGGCGGCAGATCTCCGCGTCCTGGCGGGAACCCGGCACCCGGCTCGGGCTGTGGGTGCACTTCACCACGCAGTTCCCGGCGATGGTGTTCCTGCTGCTGTGGGGGCTGCCGTTCCTCGTCCAGGCGCAGGGGCTTTCGCGGGCCACGGCCGGTGAACTGCTGACGCTCGTCGTCCTGTCCAACATGGTCGTCGGACTGGTGTACGGGCAGATCGTCGCCCGGCACCACACGGCACGGCTGCCGCTGGCGCTGGGCACGGTCGCGGCGACGGCGGTCGTGTGGGCCGGAGTGCTGGTGTATCCCGGCGAGCACGCGCCGATGTGGGTGCTGGTCGTGCTGTGCACCGTGCTCGGGGCCTGCGGACCGGCCTCGATGCTCGGCTTCGACTTCGCACGGCCGGCGAATCCGCCGGAGCGTCAGGGAACCGCGTCCGGGATCACCAACATGGGTGGTTTCGTCGCCTCGATGACGACGCTGCTGGCCATCGGTGTGCTGCTCGACGCCACCGACGACAACTACCGGGTCGCCTTCTCCGCCGTGTTCGTGCTCCAGGCGGTCGGGCTGAGCCAGATCTTCCGGCTGCGGAAGCAGGCGGCCCGCCGTGAGCGGGAGCGGCTGGTGGCCAGCCGGGTGGAGACGGTGCACGTGCCGGCTTAGCCGCCGCAGGCCATGTCGGCCCTCCGCGCCTGCGCGTCCCGACCTGGGCCGACGCGGGCGACGGGAGAGGCGCGGACGGTGGAGGAAGCTCGGACGGCGGGGGCGCGGACGGCGGGGCGAGAAACGCCCCGCCCGTCCCGCTCCGCTCCGCCCCGTTACGGCGTGACGGTGAAGTTGCGCAGGATCGCCGCCGTCAGCTCCGGGTCGCCCTCGGTCTTGATGCGGTCGGACACGGCATCGGCGTGGACGCGGCCACAGGCGAGCCGGACGAAGGTCTCCCAGTCGAGGGAGAGGCTCGCGGCGGGACCGAGGGACGGCGCACCGTCTATCGAGCCGCGCCCGTCCGCGTCGATGCGCACGGTACGAAGGAACTCGACGGGGCCGTGCACGTCGAAGACGACCGCCGAGTTCGCCGGCGCCCCGGCGTCCTTGGCGACGACCTTCGGCAGGGCGGCCAGCAGGTCGTCCCGGACGATCTGCGAACCGGGGGAGTCGAGGTTCCCCGGCCGGCCCAGGGTGACCCGCAGGTCCTGCTCGTGCACCCATACGTCGAACGCACGGTTGCGCATCGCCTGCTCGAGGGTCACCTCGGTGCCGAGGGGGCCGCGCACCTTGGCGTCGGGCTGCCGCGACTCGTTCCGCAGCTGCCTGTTGCGACGGATGACCGTGTACTCCAGCTCGGAGGTCATCTCCGGCGCCGTGTGGTGGCGGCGCACGTCGACCTGCATCTCCATGTAGCGCTGGTGCTCGTTCGTCACGTGGTAGAGGTCGCGGGGGAGCGTGTGGATCGGCCGGGGGTCGCCGAGCATCTCGCAGTCCAGCCCGATGACATGGGAGACGATGTCGCGGACCGACCAGCCGGGACACGGAGTCCGCCGGTTCCACTCGCCCTCCACAAGCGGCTGCACCAGCTCGGATATCGCTTCGATCGAGTGGGCCCAGGCGTCGGCGTAGGACTGAAGACTCGGATGCAGACTCACGGAACGGGACCCCTCGGGCGGTTGGACGCGGGCAGTGCACAGGCAGCGGGTGTCTTGGGACGCTAAGTTACGCTGCTGTGAGGCACCCCGGCAGTGCTTTCGTGTGACGATCGTAGGCCCGTATCGACGGCTCGAATGCCAGGACGGTGGTAGTGTGCGCGCCTCGCTCCTCCAGATCGACGTAAACGACAACGAATCGGTCGCCGCCCGCAGACGCCGTGTCGCGGATCTGGTACGGGATCAAGCCGGAGTCGATCTCGTGGTGCTCCCCGAGCTCTGGACCACGGGTGCTTTCGCCTACGAGGAGTTCGGAGCCCAGGCCGAACCGCTCGAGGGCCCGACCCACGAGGCGATGGCCAAGGCGGCGAGCGACGCGGGCGTGTGGCTGCACGCGGGCTCGATTCCCGAGCGGGCCGCGTCCGAGGCCCCCCTCTACAACACCTCCCTCGTCTACTCCCCCGCCGGTGAACTCGTCGCCGCCTACCGGAAGATCCACCGCTTCGGCTTCGACAAGGGCGAGGCCGTGCTGATGGGCGCGGGCACGGAACTGGTGACGGTGCGGCTGCCGGAGACCGTCCTCGGCGTGGCCACCTGCTACGACCTGCGGTTCCCCGAGCTCTTCCGCGGGCTCGTCGACGCGGGGGCGCAGACCTTCGTCGTCCCGGCCGGCTGGCCCGAACGGCGCCGCTCCCACTGGACCCTGTTCGCGCAGGCACGCGCCGTGGAGAACCAGGCGTACGTCCTCGCCTGCGGAACGGCCGGTACGCACGCGGGAGTTCCCCAGGCCGGTCACTCGATCGTGGTCGACCCGTGGGGGGAGGTCCTCGCCGAGGCGGGCTCGGACGAGGAGATCCTCACGGTGGACTTCGACCCGGCGAAGGTCGCGGCGACGAGGGAACAGTTCCCGGCCCTGAAGGACCGGCTGCTGGGCCTGGAGACTCCCCGCCGCTGACCGTCGCCCGCCCGTCGCGCGCTCCCGGTCCCCGCTCCTCGCACCCTCCCGGGCGGGGACCCGCACGCGCTCCCGCCGCCGGCCGCACCCGCCGGTCCCCTTTCGGTCCCGTCCCTCTCTCAGTCGTCCCCCCGCTCCTTCTCCGCCAGATGGATCACGCACACCGCCACCGCGATCAGCAGTGCCGGATCGGCGTCCTCCCGTACGACGTCGACTCCGTAGGTGTCGCGGATGTGGAGCCGGCGGCGGGAGATCCGGGCGAGGAGCTCGTTGTCGTAGTCGACGGCGAACTCGCGGTCGAAGACCTTGCCGCTGACATCGAGTTCGGTGCCGTCGACCAGGGAGACGCGGTAGTGGTTGCGGAGCAGGGACAGACGCTTGCGCTTGATGGTCGCGAGCGGGTCGCCGTCCCGCTCGATGATCATCGTGTCGCGCAACGCGAGCATCTTCTGGTGGATGTCGATGAGGACGCGCCCCCCGGTGTCCTTCAGCTCGAAGGTGTCCCGCAGTCGCATGGCCTTGCCGTCGACGAGGAAGACCTTGTCGCCGTGGTCGTCCTCGATCCAGTAGTCGTCACCGAAGCCGAGCAGCCGGTCTCGTACGAGGTATCTCATGCGTCACCGGTTCCCCGGCGGGCGGTCCGAAACGCCGCCGGTAGGCCGACGGGCTGAGTCCGGTCGCCCGGCGCACCCGCTCGCGCAGGTTCGCGGCGGTCCCGAGTCCGCTGCGGTCCGCCACCACGTCGAGCCGGATCTCGCCGCGCTCGATGAGCCGGCAGGCCAGGGCGACACGTTCCGCGGTCAGCCACGCCAGCGGCGTGGTGCCGAGCTGGGCGCGGAAGCGGCGGTGCAGCGTCGCCGGGCTGACCGCGGCGCGCGCCGCCAGGCCGCCGACCGTCAGCGGCTCACCGAGCCGCTCCTGCGCCCAGGCCAGCAGGGGTGCCAGCGACTCGTCGGGCACGTCGGGCAGCGGCCGTTCCACGAACTGGCGCTGGCCCCCGTCGCGGTGCGCGGCGAAGACCAGCCGGCGGGACACCGCGTTGGCGATCTCCGCGCCGTGGTCGCGCCGTACGAGGTGCAGCCCGAGATCGAGGGCGGCGGCACTGCCCGCCGCGGTCAGCACGTCCCCCTCGTCCACGAAGAGCACGTCCGGATCCAGCAGCACCTTCGGGTGCAGCTCCCGGAAGGCGTCCGTCCAGCGCCAGTGGGTGGTGGCCCGCCGCCCGTCGAGCAGCCCCGCCTCGGCCAGTGCGAAGGTCCCGGTGCAGAAGCTCAGCACGCGGGCCCCTCGCGCGTGGCCGCGCCGGATGGCGTCCAGGACGACGGGCCGGCGCGGTACGACGTTGTCGGGCCGGCCGGGGACGACGACGGTGTCGGCGTCGTCCACCGCGTCGAGGCCGGGCACTCCGCTCAGGGTGAAGAACCCGTGGTTCATCCGGACGCCGGGCGTGGGCGCGCACAGGGTCAGCTCGTACAGCGGCTCCGCTCGTCCCAGTTCGGGCCGCGGAAGCCCGAACAGCTCCGTCGCGACACCGACTTCGAAGGGATTCGTGCCCTCGTCGACGATCACGGCGACGCGATGTGGCCGGACCGGCGGCGGTTCCCCCCGCCCGGGCGCGGTGCGGGCCTCCCGAGCGGGCCCGGTGCCGGGCTCCCGAGCGGGCACGGCGCTGCGAGGTTCGCGAGCGGGCACGGCGCCGGGCTCCCGAGCGGGCACGGCGGTGCGAGGTTCGCGAGCGGGCGGAGCGTGCGAGGATCCTTGCGGCATACGCGATTTCTAGCACTCGCGGGCGTTCCGCGCGGAGCCGAGGATGAGCGCATGACCAGCGACTCCGCCCGCCGCGGCGAACCCGTCTCCCTCTCCGCCGCCCTCGCCTCCTTCACCGACCTGTGGAGCCCCCGGATCGTCACCGCCGTCAACGACTACGACGTGCGGGTCGCGAAGGTCGAGGGCGAGCACGTCTGGCACGTGCACGATCACACGGACGAGTTCTTCCTGGTCCTGGAGGGCGAGCTGACCATCGCGCTCCGGGAACCGGCCGGCGAGCGGACCGTCGTCCTCCCCAAGGGCTCCGTCTACACGGTCCCGCGCGGAACCGAGCACAAGCCGTACGCCCCCGGCGGCGCCGCGATCCTCCTCTTCGAGCCCACCGGCACCCTCACCGTCGGCGACCGCCACGACGAGGTACCGACCCACGTGGACGCGACCACCGGACACGCCCTGGGCTGACGACCGGCAGCGACGGCTACGGCAGCGCGCAGGGCACGGCGGCCACCCCGCGGTCGACCTGGTCCAGGGCACCGGCGGTGTTCCCGGCGGCACCGCCGCGGTCAGCTTCACCGCGGGAACGCTCGCACGTCCCGCCCCCACGACCGGCCTGGCCTTCGGCTCGGTGCTCGATTACCGGCGGACGGCACGGGCGACGCCCTCGGGACATCCGGGGGCGTTCGTCGTTCACCCGCACCGACGGTCAGCAGCCGGTTCCGGCGGCCGTGCGACCCTGGACGGATGAGCAAACGTGTGCGTGTCCGCGCCCCTGAGCTGGTCGGCAAGGGCGGCTGGATCAACACCGGCGGGGAGAACCTCACCCTGGCGGACCTCCGAGGTCGCCTGGTCGTGCTGGATTTCTGGACCTTCTGCTGCATCAACTGCCTGCACGTCCTGGACGAGCTGCGGGAGCTGGAGGAGAAGCACCGGGACACCGTGGTGATCGTCGGGGTGCATTCGCCGAAGTTCGTGCATGAGGCGGAGCACCAGGCGGTCGTCGACGCGGTGGAGCGCTACGGGGTGGAGCATCCGGTGCTCGACGACGCGGAGCTCGCGACCTGGAAGCAGTACGCCGTACGGGCCTGGCCGACGCTCGTGGTGATCGACCCCGAGGGGTACGTCGTCGCGCAGCACGCTGGTGAGGGGCATGCCCACGCCATCGAGCGGCTGGTGGAGGAGCTGGAGGCCGAGCACGCGGCGAAGGGGACCCTGCGGCGCGGCGACGGCCCGTACGTGGCGCCCGAGCCCGAGCCGACCGTGCTGCGCTTCCCGGGCAAGGCGCTCGCCCTGCCGAGCGGGGATCTGCTGGTCAGCGACACGACCCGGCATCAGCTGGTGGAGCTGGCGGAGGACGGCGAGACGGTCGTACGGCGCATCGGGTCCGGTGTCCGGGGACTGGTGGACGGCACCGGCGAGGCGGCGGGGTTCAGTGAGCCCCAGGGGCTCGCCCTGCTCGACGCGAACACGGTCGTCGTCGCGGACACCGTGAACCACGCCCTGCGCCGGGTCGATCTCGCGACCGGCGCGGTGAGCACCCTCGCGGGCACCGGCCGCCAGTGGTGGCGGGGTTCGCCGACGTCCGGACCCGCGCGCGAGGTCGATCTGTCCTCGCCGTGGGACGTGGCTCTCTTCGGCGGGAAGGTGTGGATCGCCATGGCCGGTGTGCACCAGCTGTGGGCGTACGACCCGGCGACGGAGACGGTCGCGGTCGCCGCGGGCACGACGAACGAGGGGCTGGTCGACGGGCCGGGACCCGAGGCCTGGTTCGCGCAGCCGTCGGGGCTCGCCGCCACCGAGGACCGGCTCTGGCTGGCCGACTCCGAGACCTCCGCACTGCGCTGGGTCGACCCGGACGGGAGCGTGCACACCGCCGTCGGCACCGGGCTGTTCGACTTCGGGCACCGCGACGGGCCCGCCGGAGAGGCGCTGCTCCAGCATCCGTTGGGTGTCACCGCGCTGCCGGACGGGTCGGTCGCGGTCAGCGACACGTACAACCACGCGCTGCGCCGGTTCGACCCGGCGACGGGCGAAGTGACCACGCTGGCCACGGATCTGCGGGAGCCGAGCGACGCCGTGCTCGTCGGGGACGACATCGTGGTGGTGGAGTCCGCCCGCCACCGGCTGACCCGGCTGCGGCTGCCCGAGGAGGCCGTGCGCGTGGATTCGGTCGCCCACCGTACTCGGCGCGAGGCCACCGAAGTCGCCCCGGGAGCCGTCCGGTTGGACGTCATCTTCCAGGCGCCGGCCGGGCAGAAGCTGGACACGCGGTACGGCCCATCGACCCGGCTGCTCGTCTCCGCGACTCCGACCGGGCTGCTTCTCGCCGGCGGGGGCGCGGGCACGGATCTCGCGCGGACCGTCGAGCTGGACCCGGCCGTCACGGAGGGGGTGCTGCATGTGTCCGCGATGGCCGCGTCCTGCGACGACGATCCCGCCAACAGGTACCCGGCCTGCCATGTCCACCAGCAGGACTGGGGGGTGCCGGTCCGCCTCACCGAAGGCGGTGCGGACCGGCTGCCCCTGGTCCTCGCGGGCATGGACGACTGAGCCGGCTCAGACGCCGTATCCGTCGGAGTAGCCGTTCCGCTGGTGCCGGTCCTCCTCGACGACGGTCGCCGTCGGCGGTACGACCACCCGCCGGCGGCGGGCGACGCTGCCGAAGGTCGCCACACCGATCAGTCCGGCGATCATGAGGATCACGCCGACGACGTGGAGGTTGACCCCCTGCATGTCCCAGTCGGTCGCGAACGTGAGAATCGCCCCTGCGGCGAGCAGGATGATGCATCCGCCCAGGCCCATGGGTGTCGCCTCCTTGAAGTAGCAACTCGGAGTCATTCCGGGCCCGTTCCGGGTACCCGGGACTCCGCGAGCCATGCGGAGGCGATCCCTCACGGCCTTGCGTCACCTCACGTCGACGTAGTCCTCGCGTCCGGAGCTCACCAGGTGGGTGCTGTTCGGGTAGAGCAGCACGGCGACCCACGTGCCGTCCTTCTGCGCCGTGAATCCCTTGCTGAAGGAGCCGTTGGTGCGGGTGGTGGTGTTGCCCTCGTCGTACCAGGTGCTGGAGCCCTTGGGGCGGAAGAGGATCTTCACCTTCTGGCCGGAGTACGCCTTCCACGCCGACGACGTGTAGTGCTGCAGGGTGCCCTTGACGGTGATGGTCCGGCCCTTGGTGACGGGCTCGGGCGACGCGTTCGCGCCGGTGATGCGGGTCTTGGTGCGTTCGGCGTGGAGCACCTTGCCGTACGACGCCTGCCAGTTGGCGGTTCCGGCGAAGTAGGCCCGGTAGTAGCCCTTCGCGGGTGCGTCGAACGTGCCCTTGAACAGGCTGCCCGTCTCCGGGTCGCCATGGCTCGGGGTGACCGTCTTCACCGTCGTCCAGCCGGTCTTCCCGTCGGCCGAGTACTGCAGCCGTACGTGGTTGTCCGCGTCGCCGGGGGTGCTCGACCCGGTGTGCAGGTACCCCCTGGCGGTCAGTTCGGCGTACTTGTTCAGGCTGACGGTGAAGTCGCTGATCGACGTCTTGCGGGCGACGTGGACGGTGACATACCGCTCCGGGCTCGTGTTGAGGTAGGTGCCGCTCTGGACCGAGACGTCCACCTTCCCCGTCTGCGGCATCTTCAGCTCGCCGGTGAAGCGGCCGTCGGCGCCGGTGACCGGCCGGCTCGCGGCCGCGCCCATGTCGCTCGACCACATCTCGGTCACCGTCGTACCGGCGAGGGGCTTCCAGGCGCCGCCGACGAGCACTTCGGCGAGGCCGGAGACCTTCACCGGCACGCCCTCCTTGACGCTCAGGTCGGTGCTGTCGAGGGTGATACGGGTGTCGGACCGCACGGGTGAGACCGTGACGTTCGGTCCGTTCTGGTACATCGGTACCGAAGGCGACAACCGCAGCCAGCTGCTGACGCTGCCGTAGGCCTCCGTCTGCGTGTACGTCGTGGCGAAGCGCCCCTCGGCGTCGGTGTCCGCGGTCTTGGTCTCGCCCGAGTTGGCGGTGCTGACGTCGACCTGGCCGTCGGCGGGCGTCGTGTCACCCGTACGGGGGTCGGTGATCGTGTACTTGCCGGAGACGGACACCCGCTGGTGGGCGTAGTCGGGGTGGTCGGGCGTGACCTCGAAGTCGCTCAGGGCCGCCGTGAGGCTGTAGGAGTAGTCGTAGACGCTCCGCGTGGTCGACGTGTCCCCGTCCGCGTCGGTCAGGTCGACCACGAGGCGGTAGCCGCCCAGGTCGGCGAGGCGCAGGGGTGTGGCGGTCTTCCAGATGCCGTCGCGGTCGCTTCCCGAGGTCCGGGTGAAGTCGGTGACGCGGGCGGCCTCGGCGGCCCCTTCCGCGGCGCCGGGGGCGTACAGGTGCGCGGTGATCGAGGTGATCGCGCTGTCGGACCCCGCGCTGACCACGACGAGTCCGCTCGACGGGAGGTCGCCGCTGCCGGCGGACCACAGCACGGGTGCCGCCGCGGCGTGCGCCGCCGGGACGGGCCCGAGCAGGAGCCCGGCCGCGACCGAGGCGCAGCCGAGCACCAGGGATTGTCTTCTCACATGCCTGTTCACAGATGGTCCCCCCACGAGACTCAAGATCGGCCCGTATCGTACGACGACCGGATCGGTCTTGAACAGGTTCAAAACAAGCGTTTTCTGTCCCGTTGGGTAGCGGTGGGAGGACTTCTGGGGGCTATCCCTCCAAAAACCCGACAAGCGCGTTCGTCAGCAGGAACGGGTCGTCGGCGCCGCAGAGTTCGCGGGCGCTGTGCATCGAGAGGATGGCCACGCCGATGTCGACCGTCTTGATGCCGTGCCGGGCCGCCGTGATGGGGCCGATGGTGGTGCCGCAGGGCATGGAGTTGTTGGAGACGAAGGTCTGGAAGGGCACGCCGGCCTTCTCGCAGGCGGCGGCGAACACCGCGCGGCCCGAACCGTCGGTGGCATAGCGGTTGTTGACGTTCACCTTGAGGATGGGGCCGCCGTTGGCGCGCGGGTGGTGCGTCGGGTCGTGCCGCTCGGCGTAGTTGGGGTGCACGGCGTGGCCGGTGTCGGAGGAGAGACAGATGGTGCCGGCGAAGGCGCGCGCCCGGTCCTCGTAGGAGCCGCCGCGCGCGAAGACGGATCGTTCCAGCACACCGCCGAGCAGCGGTCCGTCGGCGCCGGTGTCGCTCTGCGAGCCGTTCTCCTCGTGGTCGAAGGCGGCGAGGACCGGGATGGAGGAGAGCCCGGCGTCGGACGCGGCGACCGCGGCCAGCGCGGCCGTGCCGGCGTGCACGGACAGCAGGTTGTCCATCCGCGGCCCCGCGAGCAGCTCCTGGTCGCGGCCCAGGTAGGAGGGGCGCTCGATGGAGTGGGTCATCAGGTCCCAGCCGGTGACCTCGCCCGTGGGCAGCCCTGACTCCTCCTCCAGGAAGGTGATCAGATCGCCTTCGCGGGGATCACCGAGTCCCCAGATGGGCTGGAGGTGACGCTGCTTGTCGAGCTTGAGTCCGTCGGTGCTGACGGAGCGGTCCAGGTGGACGGCGAGCTGGGGCACGCGCAGCAGGGCGCGGTCGATGTTGACCAGGCGGGTCGATCCGTCCCGCAGCGAGAGGCGTCCGGCCAGGCCCAGGTCCCGGTCGAGCCAGGAGTTCAGCAGCGGACCGCCGTAGATCTCCACGGCCACCTGCCGCCAGCCGTGCGCCCCGGTGTCCGGCAGCGGCTTGACCCGCAGGTTCGGGGAGTCGGTGTGCGCGCCCACGATCCGGAACGGCGTGTGCGGCTCGGCGCCCTCCGGTACGTACCAGGCGACGATCGCACCACCGCGCAGGACGTACTTCCCGCCGCTGGTCCCCTCCCATGCGTCGGTCTCGGCGACCTGACGGAATCCGGCCTTCTCCAGCCGCTCGGCGGCGGTCGCCACGGCGTGGTACGGCGTCGGGCTCGCCGCGAGGAAGGACATGAGGTCGTCGGTGTGGCCGCGGTCGAAGCGGGAGGGTGCACTCATGGGTTCACCTTAACGACGCACGAGGGCCCGCTCCCGGGGTTGGGAGCGGGCCTTCGTAAGGGGGATGTGAAGGGCGGACACCTTGGGGCACCTGACCGGATGGCCAGGTTCCGGTTGGGTGTCCGCCCGACTTCGCTGGGCCCGGGGGACCTAGAAGGCGGCCTCGTCCAGCTCCATCAGGTCCAGGTCGACGACCTCGGCGAGCTTGCGGGCGCCCGTGACACCCGGCAGCACGTTGGCGGCGAAGAACTTCGCGGCCGCGATCTTGCCGGTGTAGAACGCCTTGTCCCGGGCGGCGGCCGTCTCCAGCTTCTCGGCGGCGACGGCGGCACCGCGCAGCAGCAGGTAGCCGACGACCACGTCACCGGAGGCCATCAGGAGGCGGGTGGTGTTGAGACCCACCTTGTAGATGTTCTTGACGTCCTGCTCGGTGGCCGCGAGGTCGGTCAGCATCAGGCCGACGATGGCCTCCAGCTCGACGGCCGCCTTCGCGAGCTGCTCACGGGCGTCGGACAGGTCCTCGCCGCCGGTGCCGATCGCCAGGAACTTCTTGATGTCCTCGGCGAGGGAGTTCAGCGCGGCGCCCTGGTTGCGGACGATCTTCCGGAAGAAGAAGTCCTGGCCCTGGATGGCGGTGGTGCCCTCGTACAGGGTGTCGATCTTGGCGTCGCGGATGTACTGCTCGATCGGGTACTCCTGCAGGAAGCCGGAGCCGCCGAAGATCTGGAGCGACTGGGCGAGCTGCTCGTAGCCCCTCTCGGAGCCGTAGCCCTTCACGATCGGCAGGAGCAGGTCGTTCAGGGCCTCGAGGGCGGCGGCGTCCTCGCCGGCGGCCTCCTTGACCTGGATCTCGTCCTGGATCGCGGCGGTGTGCAGCACCAGGGCGCGCATGCCCTCGGCGTAGGCCTTCTGCGTCATCAGCGAGCGGCGCACGTCCGGGTGGTGCGTGATGGTGACCTTGGGCGCGGTCTTGTCCATGAAGTTCGCGAGGTCGGTGCCCTGGACGCGCTCCTTGGCGTACTCCAGCGCGTTCAGGTAGCCCGTCGACAGCGTGGAGATCGCCTTCGTGCCGACCATCATGCGGGCGAACTCGATGATGCGGAACATCTGGCGGATGCCGTCGTGCTTGTCGCCGATCAGCCAGCCCTTGGCGGGGTGGCGGTCGCCGAAGGTCATCTCGCACGTGTTGGAGGCCTTGAGGCCCATCTTGTGCTCGACGTTCGTCGCGTACGCGCCGTTGCGCTCGCCCAGCTCGCCGGTCTCGAAGTCGAACTCGTACTTCGGGACGAGGAAGAGGGACAGGCCCTTGGTGCCGGGGCCGGCGCCCTCGGGGCGGGCGAGGACGTAGTGGAGGATGTTCTCCTCCATGTCGTGCTCACCCGAGGTGATGAAGCGCTTCACACCCTCGATGTGCCAGGAGCCGTCCTCCTGCTGGACCGCCTTGGTGCGGCCCGCGCCCACGTCGGAGCCGGCGTCCGGCTCGGTGAGCACCATGGTGGAGCCCCACTGCTTGTCCACGGCGATCTTCGCGATGTGCTTCTGGACCTCGGTGCCCTCCTCGAAGAGGATGCCCGCGAAGGCGGGGCCGGAGGAGTACATCCAGACCGCCGGGTTCGCGCCGAGGATCAGCTCCGCGTACGCCCAGATCAGGGAGCGGGGCGAGGTGGAGCCGCCGATCTCCTCGGGCAGGCCCAGACGCCAGTACTCGGAGTCCATGAACGCCTTGTACGACTTCTTGAAGGAAGCCGGGACCGGCGCGGTGTTGGTCTCCGGGTCGAAGACCGGCGGGTTGCGGTCGGCGTCCACGAAGGACTCGGCCAGCTCGTTCTCCGAGAGGCGGGTCAGTTCCTCGAGGATGCTCTTGGCGGTGTCCGTGTCCATCTCCGCGAACGGGCCGGTGCCGTACAGCTTGTCGCGCCCGAGCACCTCGAAGAGGTTGAACTCGATGTCGCGGAGATTCGACTTGTAATGCCCCATGGCGACGGCTCCGTTAAGGGATCGGCGAGGCGATGACTCCTCGCACTTGGTTCACGTACCAACAAGTAGCTTCGATAATGCTACCCGCCAGTAATAAGAAGCAACCCCGAGTGGGCCATATGTGGCCCACTACTCTTTGACGCATGTACGGCTACGAGCAGAACGCAGGCGCCCAGCAGGGGTACGTCCCGCCGCAGCAGCAGATGCCCGGGCAGATGCCGGGCGGGCAGATGCCCGGCGGATACGGCCAGCAGCCGCCCCTGTACCCCGAGCCGTCCCCGCCGTCCCTTCCGGACGCGGTCCGCGCGTTCACCACGGGGTCCATGGCCGCCGAGGACTTCCAGCAGGTCTTCGCCACGTCGAAGGTGTACTGCCCACGCGGCGACAACCCCGGTTTTCTGGCGCTGCACAACACTCAGCAGCCTGTCATCCCGATGTTCACCTCGCTCAAGGAACTGCGCCGGTACGCCGGCAAGGAGTCCAAGTACTTCGTGATCACCGGCGCCGAGGTGATCGACCTGCTGCCCACCGGCTACGGCTTCGTGATCGACATGGAGGGCGAGCACCGGATGGTCTTCGACGCCAAGGCCGTGGAGCAGATGGTGGACTTCGCGATGCGCCGTATGTACGGCTGACGGCCAGGCGCGGGCGCGGCCGATGCCCCGCCGTCCGCGCGGCCGAGGTGCCTCAGCGGCGCCTCACCCACGCGTGACGCCCGGAGGGAATGCCCTCCGGGCGTCCGTCGTTACGGGTAGCAGAAAGTTCAATCCTCAACTAAACTCGAAGCACAAGGAGGTACCGACATGCCCGCAGTGACTGTCGAGAACCCGCTGGCCCTGCCCCGTGTGGCTACGCCGGCCGACGCCGTGGAGCGTCCCGTGCTGGCCGTGACGACCGCGCCCAGTGGCTTCGAGGGCGAGGGTTTCCCGGTCCGACGCGCGTTCGCCGGGATCAATTACAAGCACCTCGACCCGTTCATCATGATGGACCAGATGGGTGAGGTGGAGTACGCGCCGGGTGAGCCGAAGGGCACCCCCTGGCACCCCCACCGCGGCTTCGAGACCGTGACGTACATCATCGACGGCGTCTTCGACCACCAGGACTCCAACGGTGGCGGCGGCACGATCACCAACGGTGACACGCAGTGGATGACGGCGGGCTCGGGCCTGCTGCACATCGAGGCGCCGCCGGAGTCGCTCGTCATGTCCGGCGGCCTCTTCCACGGCCTCCAGCTGTGGGTGAACCTGCCGGCCAAGGACAAGATGATGGCCCCGCGATACCAGGACATCCGCGGTGGCACGGTGCAGCTGCTCAGCACCCCGGACGGCGGTGCGCTCCTGCGCGTCATCGCCGGTGAGCTCGACGGCCACCAGGGCCCCGGCATAACGCACACACCGATCACCATGGTCCACGCCACACTGCGGCCCGGCGCCGAGATCACCCTGCCGTGGCGCGAGGACTTCAACGGACTCGCGTACGTCCTCGCCGGACGCGGAAGCGTGGGCGGGGACCGCCGCCCGGTCCACACCGGCCAGACCGCCGTCTTCGGCGCGGGCTCCTCGCTGACCGTCCGCGCGGACGAGAAGCAGGACTCCAACACCCCGGACCTGGAGGTCGTCCTTCTCGGAGGTCAGCCGATCCGTGAGCCGATGGCCCACTACGGCCCCTTCGTGATGAACACCCGCGACGAGCTGCAGCAGGCCTTCGAGGACTTCCAGAAGGGCCGCCTGGGGACGATCCCGGCGGTGCACGGGATGTCGGAGGGCGGGCTGTAGGCCCTTCCCCTTCCGGGGTCCAGGGGGTGCAGTTCGGTCACCCCCTCCGCACGACCGGCACCTTCGCGAGGCCTTCTCCCCCGTTCGGCCTTCGCGGGGTGCCGGTTCGGCTGACGCATGGTCAGTTGGATGGGTGCAGCTACTCCCCGAGGGTGCCCGGCGGTTGGCGGCGTGGTGCGTCGTGATCCTGCTGGCCGCCGGAGTGGGATGGGTGGGCATCCTGCTCTGCGGGGAGTTCCGCACGGCGGTGGTACCGGTACTGCTCGCGCTGCTCGGGACCGCCCTGCTCGGGCCGCTGTACCGGCAGTTGGTGAGGGTACGGGTCAACCGGTCGCTGGCCGCCGCCCTCACCTGCGTCGCGGTGGCCGTCGTCGTCGGCGGCGCCGTCTACATCGTCGTCGCCGCCCTCATCCACACCGGCGCGCAGATCGTGGACTCGCTCCGGCAGGCCGCGAAATCCGTCGCCGAGCACTTCGGCGCGGCCGGCACATCGCTCGACGACCTCGCCGCCAACTCCAAGGATCTGCTGACCGAGTTCGGCAGCACGGCCGCGGCCAATGTCGTCAGTGGCGTCAGCGTCGTCGGCCAGACCATCGCCATGGCCTTCCTCGCCCTGCTGCTCGTCTTCTTCTTCCTGCGGGACTCGCACCGGGTGGCCGGAACCCTGCGGTCGCTCGCGCCCCGGGGGACCGCCGACGTCGTCGAGGCCATGGCCCGGCGCGCCTTCGGGGCCGTCGAGGGGTTCATGCGCGGAACGACGATCATCGCGCTCATCGACGCCCTGTGCATCACCGTCGGGCTCCTGATCCTGCGCGTCCCGGGTGCGGTGGGGCTCGGCGCTCTCGTTTTCGTGGGGGCCTACATCCCCTATCTCGGCGCGTTCATCTCCGGCGCGGTCGCTGTGCTGGTCGCGCTCGCGGACCGGGGGTTCGTCATCGCCCTCTGGGTGCTCGGGGTCGTCCTGGCCGTGCAGGTCCTGGAGGGGTACGGCCTCCAGCCGATGATCCAGAGCCGGAAGGTGCAGATGCATCCGGCGGTGGTGCTGCTGGCGATCACGGCGGGCGCGTCCGTCGCGGGCGTCCTCGGCATGCTGCTCGCCGTACCGCTGACGGCGGCTGCCTTCGGCGTGCTGCACGAACTCCGTGCGCGTTACGCGCCGGGACCGGACGGCCCGGAAGGTCCTGAGGCGCCGGGGTTCCCCGGAGTGCCGGGGGCGGCGGGGCCTTCCGAGGACTCGTGACGTTCCGAGGACGCGTAACCGTCCGTGGCATCGGAGCCGGAGCCGGAGCCGGAGCCCGAACCGGAGCCGTGCGCGGCGCGGGAGCCGTTCTCGATGCCGGATTCGCCGGTGAGCAGGGGATCGTCCGCCTGGGGGGAGCCCGCCGCGGGGCCCGTGCCGGACGGTTCGCCGCGATCCGCCGCCTCCCCGAACGCCGCGAAGGCCTCCAGCACCGCGGAGTCCTGCGCGGTCCCGGGCTCCCCGGCAGCCGCGTCCGAGGTTTCGGAGAACTCGAACCAGATGCTCTTGCCCTCGCCCCGCGGGTCCACCCCCCACGCGTCCGCGAGCAGTTCCACGAGCACCAGTCCGCGTCCGGACGACGCCAGCTCCCCGGGATGGCGCCGGTGCGGCAGGTCGTCGCTGCCGTCGGTGACCTCCACCCGCATCCGCCGCTTGGCCGGCTCGCCCGTCACCTCGGCGACGAGCAGCGCGTCGGCGTCGGTGTGCACGAGGACATTGGTGACCATCTCGGAGACGAGCAGGACCGCGGAGTCGAGCTGGTCGGCGGAGGCCCAGTCGTGCAGGAGCTCCCGCAGCTGCTGACGGGCCTCCGCGATCCGCTCGGGCTCGGCCTGCGCCACGGTCAGCATCGTGCGGCGCATCATCGGCCGAACGGTCGGGGCCGTGTCGTCGTAGCCGCCCGTCCCGCCCAGCCGGGACAGCAGCAGCACCGCTATGTCGTCCTCGCGCCGGTCGGCCAGCGGACCGGTGGTGTGGTGGGAGGAGGGCCCGTGCACGGCCTGGACGAGCGCGTCGGCGAGGGCCTCCATGTCGCCGTCGTGGGACTCGAGCGTGCGGCGGATGCGGCGCCAGCCGGTGTCGAGGTCGTGGCCGCCGGTCTCGATGAGCCCGTCCGTGCAGACCAGCATCGTCTCGCCCGGCTCCAGGACGAGCCGGGTGGTGGGGTAGTCGGCGTCCGGGTCGATGCCGAGCGGCAGCCCGCCCGCCGTGGGCCGCATCAGCACCGTCCCGTCCGCCATGCGTATCGCGGGGTCGGGATGCCCGGCGCGGGCGATGTCGAGCGTCCCGGTCGCCGGGTCGACCTCGACGTACAGACAAGTCGCGAAGCGCACATCGCCGGGGTCCGCCGGGTCCTCGCCCTCGTCGGCGCCGCCGCTCGATCCGTAGGTCACCGAGTCCGTGACCCCGTACAGGAAGCGCGAGGCCCGGGACAGCACCGCGTCGGGGCGGTGGCCCTCGGAGGCGTACGCGCGCAGGGCTATCCGGAGCTGGCCCATCAGGCCCGCGGCGCGGACGTCGTGGCCCTGTACATCGCCGATGACCAGCGCGAAGCGGCCGGCCGGCAGCGGGATCATGTCGTACCAGTCGCCGCCGACCTGGAGGCCGCCGCCGGTCGGGATGTAGCGTGCGGCGACGCTCATGCCCGGCATCTGCGGGCCGAGCGTCGGCATCATCGAGCGCTGGAGGCCGTCGGTCAGCTCTCGCGCGGTCTCGGCCGCTCCGGCGCGCGAGAGGGCCTGCGCGAGCATGCGGGCGACGGTCGTGAGGACCGAGCGCTCGTCGGGCGTGAAGGTGACGGGATACGTGAAGGCCGCCATCCACGCGCCCATGGTGCTGCCGGCGACGGTGAGCGGCAGGAACGCCCAGGACTGCCGCCCGAAGTGCCGCGCGAGCGGCCAGGAGGCCGGGTAGCGCTCCCTGTAGTCCTCGGGGGACGAGAGGTAGACCGCACGGCCCGTACGGACGACCTCGGCGGCCGGATAGTCCGTGGTCAGCGGCATGTGCGTGAAGGGCCCCTCGTCGCCCGGCTGGTGCCCGTGATGGCCGATGATCGTCAGCCGGTCGCCCTCCGCGCCGAAGACGGCCAGCCCGTCCGGCGAGAAGCCGGGCATCGACAGCCCCGCCGCCACCCGCAGTACCTCCGCCGTGGACCGTGCCTCGGCCAGCGCCCGCCCCGCGTCCAGCAGGAATGCCTCCCGCGAGCGGCGCCAGTCCCCGGTGACGGGGGTGCGCGCGGCGGCGCCCGGAGGCTGCTCGCTGACCTCCTGAAGGGTGCCGATCAGCTCGTAGTGCCCGGTCTCGGGGTCGACGATCGGCTTCGAGCGGCTGCGGACCGTGCGGAGCACCCGGCCGTGTCCGTCCATGATCCGCATCCGGGCCTCGGCGAGCGTGCCCTCGGCGACCGCGAGCTGCACCACTCCGTCCATCTCGTTCCAGTCGACGGGGTGGACATGGGAGCGTGCTCCCGCCTCGGAGACCGTTGTCTGCTCCGCGGGCATGCCGATGAGCCGTGCGGCTTCCGCGTCGAAGGTGACGAGGCCCGCGGTGGCGTCCCAGCGCCATACGCCGGTCGCGAGAGTGACCAGGACGGCCCCCACGGCGGGCAGGGGCTCACCAGTGCGCATGGGCCCACTGTATGAACAGGTGATCGGTGCCTGCCACCGATGCTGTCCAGGGCGCCGAGCACCGGCCGAGCGGCTCATGATGGGGAGGTGATCCTGGGCTGCCCGGTACCCTGGGGGTGTTTCACGTGAAACAGGCCCTCAATCCGCGAAGACTGGATGAACGACGATGCATCGGTACAGGTCCCACACCTGCGGCGAGCTCCGCGCCTCTGACGTCGGCAGCGACGTCCGGCTGAGCGGCTGGCTGCACAATCGCCGAGACCTGGGTGGCATCCTCTTCATCGATCTGCGCGACCACTACGGCATCACGCAGCTCGTCGCCCGCCCCGGCACCCCCGCCTACGAGGCCCTGGACAAGGTCTCCAAGGAATCGACCGTCCGCGTCGACGGCAAGGTCGTCTCGCGCGGTACGGAGAACGTGAACGCGGAGCTGCCGACCGGCGAGATCGAGGTCGAGGTCGGTGAGGTCGAGCTGCTCGGCGCAGCCCAGCCGCTGCCGTTCACGATCAACGCCGAGGACGGGGTCAACGAGGAGCGGCGCCTGGAGTACCGCTTCCTCGACCTGCGCCGCGAGCGCATGCACCGCAACATCCTGCTGCGTACGGCCGTGATCTCCGCGATCCGTCACAAGATGACGGCGCTGGGCTTCAACGAGATGGCGACCCCGATTCTCAGCGCCACCTCCCCCGAGGGCGCGCGCGACTTCGTGGTCCCCTCCCGGCTGAACCCCGGCAGGTTCTACGCGCTCCCGCAGGCGCCGCAGCAGTTCAAGCAGCTGCTGATGATCTCCGGCTTCGACCGTTACTTCCAGATCGCGCCCTGCTTCCGCGACGAGGACGCCCGCGCGGACCGTTCGCCGGGCGAGTTCTACCAGCTCGACGTCGAGATGTCCTTCGTCGAGCAGGAGGACGTGTTCCAGCCCATCGAGAAGCTCATGACGGAGCTGTTCGAGGAGTTTGGCGGTGACCGTCACGTCACCTCCCCCTTCCCGCGCATCCCGTTCCGCGAGTCGATGCTGAAGTACGGCTCCGACAAGCCGGACCTGCGTGCCCAGCTGGAGCTCGTCGACATCACCGACATCTTCGAGGGCTCGGAGTTCAAGGCCTTCGCGGGCAAGCACGTGCGCGCCCTTCCGGTGCCGGACGTGTCCGGTCAGACGCGGAAGTTCTTCGACGGCCTCGGTGACTACGCGGTCGAGCAGGGTGCGAAGGGCCTGGCCTGGGTGCGGGTGGGTGAGGACGGCTCGCTGACGGGCCCGATCGCCAAGTTCCTCACCGAGGAGAACGTCGCCGAGCTGACCAAGCGCCTCTCGCTGGCCCCCGGCCACGCGGTGTTCTTCGGCGCGGGCGAGTTCGACGAGGTCTCGAAGATCATGGGCGCGGTGCGGGTCGAGGCCGCGAAGCGCTCGGGCAACTTCGAGGAGAACGTCTTCCGCTTCTGCTGGATCGTCGACTTCCCGATGTACGAGAAGGACGAGGAAACCGGCAAGCTCGACTTCTCGCACAACCCCTTCTCGATGCCGCAGGGCGGTCTGGAGGCCCTGGAGACCCAGGACCCGCTGGACATCCTCGGCTGGCAGTACGACATCGTCTGCAACGGCGTCGAGCTGTCCTCCGGCGCGATCCGGAACCACGAGCCCGAGATCATGCTGAAGGCCTTCGAGATCGCGGGCTACGAGCGGGAGACCGTCGAGGAGCAGTTCGCCGGCATGCTGCGCGCCTTCCGCTTCGGCGCCCCGCCGCACGGCGGCATCGCCCCGGGCGTCGACCGCATCGTCATGCTGCTCGCGGACGAGCCGAACATCCGCGAGACGATCGCGTTCCCGCTCAACGGCAACGCGCAGGACCTGATGATGGGCGCGCCCACGGAGCTGGACGAGACCCGGCTGCGCGAGCTGCACCTCTCGGTACGCAAGCCGCAGCCGAAGTAGCGGCGCGGCGCACGCGGACGTAGGCAGCGCACGTCGAAGCAGACGTCGCCGCCGAAGTGGCTCGGAACCGACGTCGGACCTGGCTTTCCTGGACCCCCCGTACGCCGTCTCGGACGACGATCTACGCGAGA
>NZ_JBSFYW010000025.1:0-114359 GCF_053599975.1 Streptomyces sp. NPDC005141
GGCCCGCCTGGTGGAGGAACTCGGCATCGAGCCGGGACCCGCCGTGCGCAGGGCACACCTGGAGATCTTGCGGGTCGGCCGCTCTCCTCGGCAGGGCACGGCGACCGCGCGAACGGGGGCGGACCCGCTACGGCGTCAGGCGCTGGGCGGCCAGCGACGCGTCCAGGGCGGTGGCGCCCCGCGGCTCCGGGGCATGGCGCAGGCCCGCTTCATGGGCGTACGAACGCAAGTACGTGACCACCGTGTTGGTCACCGCGACCAGCGGCACCGCGACGACGGCTCCGCCGATGCCGGCGATCATGCCGCCCGCGGCGACCGAGAGGACCACCGCGAGGGGGTGGACTCGGACCGCGCGGCCCAGGATGAACGGCTGGAGGATGTGACCCTCGATCTGCTGGACGGCGAGGACCACGGCGAGAGTCATGAGGGCGGTGAAGACGCCCTGCGTCACCAGCGCGACCACCACCGCGAGCGCCCCGGAGATCACCGCGCCCACCAGCGGGATGAACGCGCCGAGGAAGATGAAGACGGCGAGCGGCACGGCCATGGGGACGTCGAGGAAGTAGATGCCCAGGCCGATGAAGATCGCGTCGATCAGAGCGACTATCACCGTGCCGCGGACGTACGCCGTGAGCGTGCGCCACGCGCGCGGACCCGCGCCCGCGACCCCGGTCCGGGCGGCGGCCGGAACGAGCTTGAGCGACCACTCCCAGATCCGCTTGCCGTCGTAGAGCAGGAAGAGGGTCGAGAACATCGTGAGCAGGATGCCGGTGAGGGCCTCGACGATCACCGTCACGCCCTGCAGGCCCGCCGAGGTGATCTGGTCCGTGTTGGCGCCGATCGCCTCGCGGAGGTTCTTCGCGATCTCGTTGATCTGCTTGTCCGTCACATGGAACGGGCCCTTGAGGAGCCACTTGCGCAACTCGTCGATGCCGTCCTGGATCTGACCGGAGAGGTTGTCGATGTTCTCCTGGACCTGCCAGACCACGAACCAGCCGACCAGCCCCATGATGACGAAGCCGAGGATCGCGGTGAGCGCGGTGGCGAGCCCGCGCGGCACCCCGTAGCGCGTCAGCCGGGCCACCGTCGGCTGGAGCAGCGCGGTGATGAGCAGCGCGCTCACGAACGCCAGCACCACCAGTTGTACGGCGCTGATGACCCGCATCAGCACCCAGACGGTGCCCGCGAGGATCAGCAGCCGCCAGCCGGCCTCGGCGGCGACGCGCACCCCCCACGGCACGGCGAGCGCGGGGTCGGGACGCTGGGGCGTCAGCACGTACGCGGCTGTCGTGGCCGTCTCCTCTGAGGGGCGCTGGACCGGCAGCGCGGACGGCTCCGCGTCCGTCACCGGGTCCTCCGGAGGCTCGGGAGCCTCCGGGGCGCCGGATGCGTCGAGGGACTTCCGCCCCTCGGGAACGCCCTCGTCGTCGAGAGAGCCCTGTGACTCCATCTCGACCTCGGCGCGGCGTTCGTCCAACCGCTCCCCCAGCTCGGTGAGTCCGGCGCCGAGCCGGCCGAGCCACCCTGGTACTCGCGACATGATGCGTCCTTTTCCCCCGTTGCTCCCCACCACTCCCCCCAGGAGTCGTCGGATCCGACCGTACATGGCCGAAGCCCCTCCCCCTATGACGGGGAGGGGCTTCGGAAGGTTGAGCGGCCGGCGTACGGCGCGGAGCTCAGTACCAGTTGTTGGCCTGCCAGAACGACCAGGCGTCACACGGGCTGCCGTAGCGGCTGTTCATGTAGTTGAGGCCCCACTTGATCTGCGTGGCCGGGTTCGTCTGCCAGTCGGAGCCGACGGACGACATCTTGGAGCCGGGCAGAGCCTGGAAGAGACCGTAGGCACCCGAGGAGGCGTTGACCGCCTTGTAGTTCCAGCTCGACTCGTGATTCACGATGTTGCTGAAGCACTGGAACTGACCGCTCGGGACCATCGAGCGCGCCATCGCCTGGATCTGGGCGACGGTGTACGAGGACTGGACGGAGAAGCTGGAGGCGTCACGGGTCGCGGAACGGCTGGCCGCTTCCGCGGCGGCCTCCTTGCGCGCCTTGGCGTCCTTCTCGGCCTTCTCCTCCGCAGCCTTCTGCTTCGCGACGGCGTTGTCGGCCGCCTGCTTGCGGGCGGATTCCTCCGCGTCCTTCTTGGCGCTCGCGTCCGCGGCGATGGCCTGGGCATCGGCCTGCTGCGTCAGGGACGCGGTCTGCACCTGGGCCTGCTGGCCCGCAGGTATGTCTGCGAGGAGGGTCGAGTCGCTCGCCGTCGCCTCGGCGTCGTTCGAGGGCTGAGCGGTGCTGCCCGAGGCAACTCCGACGACGCTTCCGACAGCGGTGACCGCGGTGGCCGAAGCCACTGCGAATCCCCGGACCGAAATCCGGCTCACACGGTTTCCTTCCAGCATCGCCCGCTTAGGTGACCCTCGCGGACGCAATCGTGCCCCTCGGCGCTGGCCTCCCAACTGCGGGGTCACAGGGAGGCACGGGCCCGGTGGGCAACTCCCGCTGGGGGAGCGCCGCGTGGTGCGCGGGCGGCATACGACGGCTCTATGGAGTTCTGAGGTTCCGGTGTTGCCGTACCGCTGGGGATACAGCTGTGTCGTATGCGGGGCCTGACAGGAGTGAGACTCTAGCCGTATCCCGACGCCGCAAGGCAATTCCGCGTCGCGTGTGAAAGCTCACATCTCGTTTGCCTCGACTGTTTCCCGGAAACCTGGGCGCAGCAAGACGCCGCCCGGCTAGGCTTTTCGCCTTTGCCGGACGGCGCCAACCAGTGTGTATCCACCACCCTTTGACCAGGTGGGGACAGTCAGGATCAGATCTGCCCGTCCTCCAGCATTTCGGTCACGAGTGCCGCAATCTGGGACCTCTCCGAACGATTCAGCGTGACGTGCGCGAAGAGCGGATGGCCCTTCAACTTCTCCACGACGGCGACCACTCCGTCGTAGCGCCCGACACGCAGATTGTCCCTTTGCGCGACATCGTGGGTCAGAACGACCCGCGAATTGGCGCCGATCCGGGACAGAACCGTCAGCAGGACATTCCGCTCCAGGGACTGGGCCTCGTCCACGATCACGAACGCGTCGTGGAGCGAGCGGCCACGGATGTGCGTGAGCGGCAGAACCTCCAGCATGCCGCGCGCGGTGACCTCCTCGATGACCTCGCGGCTGGTGACCGCGGAGAGCGTGTCGAAGACCGCCTGGGCCCAGGGGCTCATCTTCTCGGACTCGGAGCCGGGCAGATAGCCGAGTTCCTGCCCGCCCACCGCGTACAGCGGCCGGAAGACCATCACCTTCTGGTGCTGGCGGCGTTCGAGGACGGCCTCCAGGCCCGCGCAGAGCGCGAGCGCGGACTTGCCGGTGCCGGCCCGGCCGCCCATCGACACGATCCCGATGTCCGGGTCGAGCAGCAGATCGAGCGCGATGCGCTGCTCGGCGCTGCGGCCCTTGATGCCGAACGCCTCACGGTCCCCGCGTACGAGCCGGACGTTGCCCTCGGAGGTGACACGGCCGAGGGCCTTGCCGCGCTCCGACTGGATCGTCAGGCCCGTGTGCACGGGCAGGTCGGCCGCTTCCGGGACGTACGCGTGTCCCTCCTCGAAGAGGAGGTCCACCTGCTCGCCGGGCAGGGTCAGTTCGGACATTCCGGTCCACCCGGAGGAGCCCGTGATGGCGAGCTCCGCGCGGTACTCCTCGGCGAGGAGACCCACGGAGGACGCCTTGATCCTGAGCGGCAGGTCCTTCGAGACGACGGTGACGTCGTAACCCTCGGCCTGCAGGTTGCGGGCGACCGCGAGGATGCGGGAGTCGTTGTCCCCCAGGCGATACCCGCTGGGCAGGACGCTGGGGTCCGAGTGATTGAGCTCGACGCGTACCGTCCCGCCGAGGTCCCCGACCGGAATCGGGGAATCGAGGCGGCCGTGCCGGACCCGGAACTCGTCGAGCAGGCGCAGCGCCTGCCGGGCGAAGTAGCCGAGTTCGGGATGATGCCGCTTGGCCTCCAGCTCCGTGACCACGACGATCGGGAGCACCACTTCATGCTCGTCGAAGCGGCTCAGGGCATTGGGGTCGGCCAGCAGGACGCTGGTGTCGAGAACATAGGTGCGCCGGTCTGGCATACGGCGCTTTGTGCTGGTCACCACGGAAGGACGTACCCCCTCGGATGAGGTCGGGGAGCGACGAAGGAGATCTGGGCCGGTCTCGGGCACCGATGCGCGGGCCGAAAACCGGCCCTCCGCTTCGTCCGTACTGACCGCACGGTCGGGCTGGTGCAAAGGGCCTCCCGGGCGGACGGCCCCGTGCCGTCCGCTGAGATCCGACACCCGTGGTTCGGGTGTCGACCTGCAAGGCTTATGCCCTCGAACGAGCCAAGCCATGCCAGGGCATATGACGGCGCGTTCGTTAACTCCCGATGACGTACGTCCCCGCAGGGTGCCCCGGGTGACGCGGGGCACCCCGGAATTCAGCCTCCGTAACGGCGGTGTCGCGCGGCGTAGTCACGCAGGGCGCGCAGGAAGTCGACCTTGCGGAAGGCGGGCCAGAAGACTTCGCAGAAGTAGTACTCGGAATGAGCGGTCTGCCAGAGCATGAATCCGGACAGCCGCTGTTCGCCGCTGGTGCGGATCACCAGGTCCGGATCGGGCTGGGCGCCGGTGTAGAGGTGCTTGCCGATGAGGTCGACGTCGACGCGGTCCGCGAGGTCCTCCATCGAGGTGCCCTTGTCGGCGGCGTCGAGGATCATCGAGCGCACGGCGTCGGCGATCTCCTGGCGGCCGCCGTAGCCGATGGCGACGTTGACGACTATCCCCTCGACATGCGCGGTGGCTTCCTCGGCCTCCTTGAGCGCCGACCGCATCGGGGAGGGCAGGATGTCCCGCGTGCCGACGTGGTGCACCCGCCAGCGGCCGTCGGCGGCGAGGGTGCGGACGACGCCCTCGATGATGCCGAGCAGCGGGCCGAGTTCTTCCTGCGGGCGGTCGAAGTTGTCGGTGGACAGCAGCCACAGGGTGACGACCTCGACATCGGTCTCGGAGCACCAGCCGAGGAATTCCCCGATCTTGTCGGCTCCGGCCCGGTGGCCCTGGGCGGTGGTGGAGCCCGCCGCCTTCGCCCAGCGTCGGTTGCCGTCCATGATGACCCCGATGTGCTTGGGCACCTGGTCGTGATCGAGGTGGCCTTCCACCCTGCGTGCATAGAACCTGACCAGCAGGCGGCGCAGGTTGTCGCGCAAGGTCACGTGTTGTCAGCCCCTCCGTGCGAATCGGACAGACGCGCCCGAGCACAGTCCCTGTCCATATGGCGGTCCCCCGGGGCGAAGCCTACCCCCGTGAAACGTGGGGGCTGCCGAGGGGTGCGTGCACCCTGGCATAGGTTCGATCCCATGAACGACCCCTCTCTGTACCGGGCCGCGACGGAGCGGTACGACACGATGGAATACCGGCGCTCGGGCCGCAGCGGCCTCAGGCTGCCCGCGATCTCGCTCGGCCTGTGGCACAACTTCGGCGACGACCGCTCGCTGGACTCCCAGCGCGCGATCCTGCGCCGCGCCTTCGACCTCGGCGTCACACACTTCGACCTCGCCAACAACTACGGGCCGCCGCCCGGCTCGGCGGAGCTCAACTTCGGCAAGCTGCTGAAGCAGGACTTCGCCCCCTACCGGGACGAACTGGTCATCTCGACCAAGGCGGGCTACCTCATGCACCCCGGCCCCTACGGCGAGTGGGGCTCCCGCAAGTATCTGCTGTCCTCCCTGGACGCCTCGCTGCGGCGGATGGGCGTCGACCACGTCGACATCTTCTACTCGCACCGCTTCGACCCGGACACCCCGCTGGAGGAGACGATGGGCGCGCTCGCGTCCGCCGTCCAGCAGGGAAAGGCGCTGTACGTCGGCGTCTCCTCGTACACCAGTGAGCAGACGGCGCAGGCGGCCCGGATCCTCACCTCGATGGGCGTCCGTCCGCTCATCCACCAGCCCTCGTACTCGATGCTCAACCGCTGGACCGAGGAGAGCGAAGCGAGATCGGGGTCCGGAGGAGGACTGCTCGACACGCTGGAGGCGGCCGGCATGGGCTGCATCTCCTTCGCGCCCCTCGCGCAGGGCCTGCTGACGGGCAAGTACCTCCAGGGCATCCCGCAGGGCTCGCGCGCCACCCAGGGCAAGTCACTGGACCCGGATCTGCTGAGCGACGACGTCGTGCGCCGGCTGAACGGGCTGAACGACATCGCGGCCCGGCGCGGCCAGTCCCTCGCCCAGCTCGCGCTCACCTGGGTGCTGCGCGACGAGCGGATGACCTCCGCCCTCATCGGCGCGTCCAGCGTGAAGCAGCTGGAGGAGAACGTGGCGGCACTGTCGGCCCCGAAACTCACGGACGAGGAGCTGAAGGAGATCGACACGTTCGCGGTGTCGACGCCGGGCACGAACATCTGGGCCGGACGCCACTGAGTCACCGGAATCCCCCGCCGCACGAGGCGGCCGGACCGGGGGGCGCACGGGGGCGCCCGCCTGACCGGTCGTCGCGGGCACAAAAAAACGGGCCGGTCCGTGGGGGGGAGACGGACCGGCCCGAGGGGGGGTTTCCACCATAACCCTTCGTAAGTGATGCTGCGTGCATCCGCGTGCCACAACTACTCTCCGAAGTCGCCCGACAACGCCGAGATGAGTGCGGAACCATCGATTCCGGGTGTGATCATGGCCGAATCGCAGCTGATTCAAAGGGAATCGCGGAGGATCGATGGAGATCCAATGGGTCTGCGCCCGCTTGTGGGGCGTGGCGCCGACTTGTCCCGGGGTACTCCGGGAGAGTGACGCGCGTGGCGCGCTCCCCCTTGACGCCGCCGCTAACTTCGCACCCATGGCCACGTTCACGACGGACACGGTGGAGGGGGCGGGCGGGCCGGTGCGGCTGGAGCTCGCCGCGACAGCGCGCTCCCGGCGGCGCGGACTGCTCGGGCGCGAGGGGATCGAGGGCGCGCTGCTGCTGACACCGGCGAACTCGGTACACACGCTGGGGATGCGGTTCGCGATCGACGTCGCCTACCTGGACCGGACGTCGCGGGTCCTGGCGGTGCGCACGATGCGTCCGGGCCGGCTGGGACTGCCGCGACCTCGGGCCCGGCAGATCCTGGAGGCGGAGGCCGGTGCGATGGAGCGGTGGGGCGTGCGACGCGGGGTGCGGATCGCGGTCCAGGACGGCTGACAGCACGTCACCCCGGGGAAGGCAGCACCGCGCAGCCCCCTCCTCTGCGCGGTGCCACACGCGCAGCTTTGCTGACGCGAATTACCTTGGTCTGAACTTACGTGAGCCGAACGGACTAGGCGACCCACCCTCGATAACGATGTGGAAAACGCGTGCAGATATGCGGCAGACCTCCCGCACACCCGCCGGCCCGCGTCCGCCATCCGGGCGGACATCTCACGCCGAGCACCCCTCATTGGGGTGTTTTCGGTCAATCGTCTCGCGCGGGCGCCGAGCACCCCGTCCGCCCGCGTGGCAGCACTCCCGAGACCTCCGCACAGCGGACAGGAACCGACCTCATTCCCGTCTAGCGTCGGCCGCATGACCTTGAGGATCACATGGGACGAGGCGAGCGCCCGGCGCCTGGAACGGCAGTTCCTGTCCCTTCCCGCGCGGGCCGGGACACCGGTCGCCGAGGTGGTCGGCGCGATGCTCGGCGCCCACGCGCAGGTGCTGTCGGCGGCCGAGGTGTCGGTGGGCGTACGGGCCGAGGGCGTGACCCGGGCGGACGTCCGCGCGGCGCTGTGGGAGGAGCGCTCGCTGGTGAAGACGTACGGCCCGCGCGGCACCCTCCATCTGCTGCCGGCCGCCGGACTCTCCTTCTGGACCGCCGCTTTGACGGCGATTCCGACCGGTCCGAGCCCGTTCGCGCAGAATGCGCGGATGACCGCGGCGCAGGCCGACGAGGTCGTCGCCGCGATCGCCGACGCCCTGGCCGGCACCTCGCTGACCATCGACGAGCTGAGCGAGGCGGTCGTGGCGCGCACCGGACCGTGGGCCGGGGACCTGGTGATGCCCGCGTTCCAGGGGATGTGGCCGCGCTGGCGGCAGGTGATGCACCGGGCGGGTCAGCGGGGCGCCCTGTGCCTCGGCCCCAACCGGGGGCGCAAGGTGACGTACACCCGGCCTCCGCGCTTCCGGCCGATGGCCGCCGACGAGGCACTCTCCCTGCTCGTACGCCGGCATCTGCGCGCCTACGGTCCGGCGACGGCGGCGCACTTCGCCCAGTGGGCGGCGGCTCCCCGGGCCTGGGCACGCGACCTGTTCGCCGGGCTCGCCGACGCCGGGGAGATCGAGGAGGTCGACTTCGCGGGCGGACCCGCGTGGGTGGCGGCGGGCGACACCGCCTTCCCGGGTGAACCGGCGCGCGGCGTACGGCTGTTGCCGTACTTCGACGCGTACGGCATCGGCTGCCGCCCGCGTGAACTGCTGTTCCCCGGGGCCGCCTACGAGCGGGCGCTGGCCGGCGGCCAGGCGGGGAACCATCCGGTGCTGCTCGTCGACGGCGTGGTGTCCGGTGTCTGGCACCAGCGGCGCAGCGGACGCCGTACGACGGTCACGGTGGAGCCGCTGATACGGCTGACGGCGGCGCAGGAGAGGGAGTTGGCACGGCAGGTGGACCGGGTGGGCGACATCCTGGAGGCGACACCGGAGTTGGTGGTGGGGAAGGTGACATCGGGACCGCACGCGTGACGACGGAGGGCGCCGCGCGCGCGGCCGGCCGCGCGGTGCTCACGGGGCGGTTCCCGCAATGGTCGCGGGCGACGCTATTTCCCTGGCGGGTGATGTCAGTGGCCGCTGCTACTTTCCGGACATGACGACGAATCCGGGAGCCGCGCCGACGCCGTACACCAGCGGCGAGAGGGAAACCCTGCGCGCCAGTCTCGACCGGCATCGGGACGCCGTGCTGTGGAAGCTCCAGGGCCTGGACGACGAACAGGTCAGACGGGTGATGACCCCGTCCGGCACCAACCTGCTCGGGCTGGTGAAGCACCTCGCGTCCGTCGAGTACGGCTGGTTCTGCTCGGCCTTCGGCCGCGAGGTCGAACCGCTGTGGTTCGACCCCTTCTCAGACGAGGACATGAGCGCGGGCCAGGGCGAGACGACGGAGCGGATCGTCGAGTTCTACGGCCGCGCCCGCACCGCCGCCGACCGGACCGTCACCGAGCTGTCGCTCGACGACGTGGGCACGACGTGGAACGGCCGGACGGTCTCGTTGCGCTGGGTGCTGGTCCACATGATCGAGGAGACGGCACGGCACGCGGGCCACATGGACATCGTGCGGGAGCTGATCGACGGGGGAACGGGAGATCACCGGCCGGGATGACCGGTTGGGCGGACCGGTTGGGCTGACCAACCGGGCTGACCGGTGGGGCTGACCGGTGGGGCAGCCGGCCCGGTTGGGCCGGTCGGGCACCTCCGTCACGACCGGCCGGACGGGTCCCGGGGGAGCAGCGGGCGCACCTGTCCGGCTGCGAACCGGACGAACCCCTCGGGGTCCGGCTCGTCCGCGGTGGGCTGGAGGACCACCGTGTCCGCACCGGCCTCCGCGAGACGCCGGACCGCCTTGGCCACCGTCTCCCCGTCGCCCGCGACACCGTGTTCCGGGACGGGGTTCTCGCCGTTGGCCTCGATCTCGGCGCGCAGCCGGGCGGCCGCGTCGGCCCCGGTGGCGGTGTGCAGATAGACGATCACCCGGTGGTGCCCGGCCGTCCGTCCCGCCGCCTGCCGTCCCTCGTCGATGAGCCGGCGGGCCCGCCGTACCCCGTCGAGGGTGGTCGACGCGGTGAGGACGGTGCCGTCGGCGGCCTCACCGGCGAGCCGGAGCGTGCGGGGCCCGGTGGCGCCGGTGAGGATCTGGGGCACCTCGGCGGGCGGCCAGTCGAGGGCGACGCCGTCGAGCTTCACGTACCGCCCGTCGGTGGTCACACGTTCTCCGCGCAACAGGGCGCGCAGCGCGTCGAGATGCTCACGCAGCAAGGTCACGGGCGACTCGGCCCGCGCCCCGACCTGTTCCATCCACTCCTGTACGCCGTGACCGACCGCGAGGACCGCTCGCCCGGGGAACAGCCGGTGCAGGGTGGCGGCCTCCATCGCGGTGACGGCGACGTTCCGCAGCGGGACGGGCAGCAGGCCCACGCCCACCTTGAGCCGCTCGGTCCAGGCGAGTGCGGCCGCGGCGGCCGAGATGCCACCTTCGAGGAAGCAGTCCTCCCACAGCCACAGTTCCTCGAGACCCGCCTCGTCCGCCTCGCGCGCCAGGGCGCGCAGCCGCTCGGGAGGCAGTTGGGGCCGGAAGACAACACCGAGTGACGTCATGCCGCCTTCCTATCGACGCAGTCGTGCACGGACAACCGCTTTACGCGTCATCGGTGCCTGCGGTGCCGGTGGTCTCGGTCGTGTCGGCGTTGTCGGTGGCGGCGGCGGTGTCGGTGTCGGCGGTTCTGTCCCGCTCGTAGCGCAGGAGCACCACGCCGTTCCCATAGCGCCGGGTCTCGGTGAGGCGGAGATCGGTCGGGGCATCGGACTCCGCGAAGAGCGGCTTGCCCCTCCCGATGAGCACGGGGTGCACGTTCAACCTGATCTGGTCCACGAGGTCGTGCCGCAGGAACTCCGCGGCGAGACCGGCGCCCGAGAGCGCGAGGTCGCCGCCCGACTGGGCCTTGAGCGCCCGGATCTCCTCGGGCACGAACTCCCTGACGACGGTGGTGTGCCAGTCGGCGTGCTGAAGCGTCCGGGAGAACACCACCTTGGGGATGTTCCGCCAGATCCTGGCGAACTCGACCATCTCCGGAGTGCTCTGCGGGTCCTTGTCGGCCGTGGGCCAGAACCCGGCCATGAGCTCGTGCGTCACCCGTCCGGAGAGCAAGGCGCCGTACTCCCTGATCTCCTCGTTGAATTGCCGGAGCATCTCGGCGTCGACCCGGTGCCAGTCGATCTCACGGTTCGGGCCCTCGATGAATCCGTCGAGGGACACCGACGACATCAACACGATCTTCCTCATGACGGACTCCACCGACCTCGTGCGCGACCAATTCGTCGGGGGAATGCTGCCAGGCGGCCCGGCGCCGGAGAAGGTGACGCGCTCGTCAGGCCTTGTCCCCTGTAGCCGATCCCCTCGGGAAGGTCACCTCCACACGGCGGTTCTTGCGACGGCCCTGTTCGGAGGTGTTGTCGGCGATCGGGTAGTCCTCGCTGTAGCCCCGCACCTCGAAGGTGATGTCCGTGGAGCCGAGCGCGGCGGCCAGCCGGTCGTGGACCTGTTCCGCGCGCTTCTTGGAGAGGGTCAGGCCGTGCGCGTACGAGCCGAGGTTGTCGGTGAAGCCGAAGACGCGGACGGTCGTCGCGTTCTGGGCCTTGATCTCGTCCGCGATCGCCTGGATGCGGGACTGGGCGTCCGGGTTCAGTTTCGAGCTGTCCTTCGGGAAGAGAACCTCCGCCTGGAGCGCGAACGTCACATCCGAGTTGGTGTCCTCCCGGCGCTCCTCGCCTCCCAGGTCCTCCACGACCGACTTGATGTCCAGCACCTTGGCGGGCGCCAGCGTCGCGCCGTCGGCGAGCTTGAGCCCGGGGCTGTTGGCGTCGAGGTCGGGGGGCGGGGAGGTGGTGACGCTGCCGGGCGGGGCGCTGGGGTCGTCGTCGTCCGCGTACGCGGGTCCCGGGAGACCGAGGGTGATCAGCACGGCGAGGGCCGTGAACGTCGTCGCGGCGCCGCGGGTCGGGAGGGCCATGGCTCAGCCCTCGGAGATCTCGATGGAGGCGGGAGGCATGGAGCCGACCTGGAAGTCGACGGCCGTGGTGTCGGCGGGGGGTGCGGGGAACTGGGCGAACCAGTCAGCCGCTTGACCGGCCTCCACGCCACCGCCGTTGAACTTGGTGCACAGGCAGCGCCCCTGAGTGTCCCGCAGGACCAGGTACTTCTTCTTGCCCTTGCTGTCGACCAGGGAGGCTCCCGCCAGGGATGCGCCGTTCCTGCTCAACTCGCGCTCGTCCCCACGCCAGTTCGAGGCGACCCAGAACTGGCCGCCGCCGTTGGTCACCTTGCCGCTCACGGTCACGAATCCACCCCCGTCCCGCACGGCCGAGGTGATCGCGAGCGTCACGTCGTCGCCCTTGACCTCGGCCAGCACTTGGTCCTGGCTCGCTGTCGGCGACTCCTGCTTCGCGCCGTCCCCGCCCCCCTTGCCCGACGAGGAGGAGGACGATGTCGTCTTTGGCTTGTCGTCGCCGTCTCCCCCGCCGCACCCGGACACCGTGAGGAGCAATCCAGTCGTGATCGCCACCGCGGTCATTGCCCTGCGGCCCTTCATGGTGTGCCGGAGATCCATCGGTACGGCTTCCTCTCACTCGGCCAGATGCACAGAGAACAGCACGGACGGGTCGGGGAAGTCGTCCAAATTGAAATCTTCGGGATCGATGTCCACGAGGTCCCCGCCACAGTCCAACTGCACGAGCTTCGTGGGATCCGCGTCGTCGGCGAAGGTGCAGCGCGGCTCGATGACCGCCGTCGCCTGGGCCTTGGCATGTCGGTTCTCCGTGCCCGGGATGATCGAATCTCCGACCGTGTAGCGGGTTTCGATCGCCACGTGATACCCGGGATATCCGTTCACAACGGTGCGCTGCGCACCGCCTTGCACCGT
Organism: Streptomyces sp. NPDC005141; assembly: GCF_053599975.1. NCBI lineage: Bacteria > Bacillati > Actinomycetota > Actinomycetes > Kitasatosporales > Streptomycetaceae > Streptomyces > Streptomyces sp. NPDC005141. The sequence goes on from NZ_JBSFYW010000025.1 coordinate 12,649, forward strand.
CGAGTCGTTCACATCTGCCAGCCGGTCGGCTGCGGCGGATGCCCCCGCTCCGTCGAACTTTTCGCCGTTGAGCCAGTCCAGCCATTGGTCGTCCGTGCCGATGGCTCCCGTGAGCCCGTCCACCAGCTCGTCCCGGGCGTCCTGTGCCGCCGCCAACGCCGCAGCGTCCGCCGCGGATTGAGCTCCATTCCGGGCGGACGCTGCTTGGGCGAAGGCGAAAAAGGCGAACGCGGCGAAGAGCAGAATCCCCGTCAGCCAGATGTAGATGGGGAGGGTCTGCCCACGATCGCCACGGACCTGCCGGCTCAGCCGCCGGTCACCTGGGTGACAGCAGTCCTGATCGCACCCGAGATCAGCCCGTCCAGGCCGATCTGGTCGATCAACGTGAAGATCCCCGCAATGATGATCATCAGGCCCGCGTACTCCACGAACCCCGCTCCCGCGTCCCGGTTCGTGCCCCGCATGCGGGAGACCACGGTTCGTGTCCACACGGTGAACCTGCTCATCAGCACTGCCCTCCCACCAGACGCCACTAACGACCCGAGCACCGTACGTGAGAAGTCGCCTACTCCGGGTGGGCCCAGGGGCCCAACTTCCGGGCCGTGGAGTCATCGGCTCCACCCCCCGTGGGCCGTGCCCAGCCAGTGGGCGATCGCTTCGCTGCGCGAAGAACTGTGCAGCTTCGCGAAGATGCGGTTGATGTGATTCTTGACGGTCTTCTCGGTGATGAAGCAGGTGGCGGCGATCTGGCGGTTGTTCATGCCTGCGGCGATGAGGTCCATCACCTCCACCTCCCTTGAACTCAGGCCGAAATCGGGCTGATGGAGCGCGCGGCGGTGAAGTCCCGCCGCCGGCACGGGCCGAGCCTCCGACGACTGTGCCACAGCTGATTGCAGATGCGAAGAGGAAGAGGGCGGTTGGTACGAAAGTCCGAGTGAATCCGGGACAGTCGGGCGTCCGTGGCGGACGTCCCGCACCGCGGCGATCAGTTCGGCCGCCGTGAACTCGCCATGGACGAGATAGCCGCACGCGCCTTTGCGCAGGGCTTCCGCCACGACCTCGGGTTCGCGGCTGTAGGTCAGCATCATCACCGGGGCGATCCTGGACAGTTCGGGCAGCGCGGTGAGGCCGTCGGTGCCCGGCATGCGAACGTCGAGAAGGACCACGTCCGGGGTGAGGCGGGCGGCGCAGGCCAGCGCCTCCCCGCCGTCCCGCGCCGCCGCGACGACCGTGATGTCGGGGTGCGCGTCCAGCAGCGCGCTCAGGCCGGCCCGTACGACCGGGTTGTCGTCGGCCACGAGAACACGCAGGGGCGGGCCGGAAAGTGCCTGGTCAGGCATGTGCGGCCTCCTCTTGGGGAGTGGGGGAAGAGGGAAGGGCGGCCGATGGGAGCGGGAGGGTCAGACGGACCTCGGTGCCCCCCTGCGGGGATCGGTCCAGCGCGATCAGGCCGCCGATGCACGCGGCCCGTTCCGTCATGCCGAGCAGGCCGAAATGGCCGGATCTCGTCCAGGCGGCCAGCGCGGCGGGAGTCGCCGCCCTCGGCAGTCCCGCTCCGTCGTCCCGTACCCGCAGCGCGAACTCGTCTGCCGACAGGTCGAGTTCCACCGTCACCGCGCTCGCACCCGCGTGGCGGTGGGCGTTCTCCAGCGCCTCGGACACGATCGCCAGGACATGGTGGGCCGTGGTGCAGGGAAGGACGGGGTCCGCGCCCCGGTGCCGTACGACTGCGGGAAGGCGGGTGCGGGTCTCGAAGTCGGATGCCACGCGACGGAGTTCGGGGAGAAGGTCGGTGTCGGGGGCGGTCAGGTCCGTGTGGCGCCGCAGGTCCGTCAGGAGAGTGCGGGACTCCGTGGCGGCGAGGCGCGCCGCGTCGGCCACGGCCGTCGCCTGGCGTTTGAGTGCCTGCGGGTTCGCGCCGTCCGCCGTGGCGGCCAGGGCCTCCGCGGCCAGCGCGAGGCCGTGCAGGGTCTTGGCCACCGAGTCGTGCATCTCCCGTGCCAGACGGGCTCGTTCGGACTCCACGGCCTCCGCGACGGCCAGCCTGCTGGTCGCCTCGGACAGCGCCTGGCTGGCCGTGCCGAAGCGGAACATCAGATTGCGCAGGGTGACGCCGATGATGCCGGCGCCGATGCAGAAGCCCGCGACGAGGAGGGTGTTGGCGCCCGCGCCCGGCCGGTGTTCCCAGGCCCGGAAGACCGTGAGCAGGACGATGAGCTGGAGTCCGGTGAAGACGCCCGCGCCGCGCCAGCCGTACAGCAGGCCCGACAGGAGCGGGGTGCAGACGGTGGCGTAGGCGAGGGGGGAGGCCGGGGACGCGGTCAGGAGCAGGACCGCGCCGAAGGTGAGGTCGAGGGCCATCAGGGTCGGGTGGGCCAGGAGGCGGGGGCCGAAGCGGTCCCAGTCCCTGAGCATGGCGTAGGAGCCCATGACGCCGAGGACGGCCGCGGCGAGGACGGCGTAGCGGGCCAGGCCGTCCGTCGCGTTCGTCATCGCGAAGGGGGCGCCGATCGCGATGGCCGCGAGGCGGACGGCGAAAGCCTGACGGCACAGGGCCTGGAGGGCGTTGAGCTGAAGGCGGATGCCGCCGGGGGCGGGGGCGTCGTCCGCCAGGTAGCCGGTGGGCCGTTCGCGGCTTCGCCCGAGCAGTGAGGACCACCGTCGGACCGTGTCACCGGCGCGCCCCGAGTGGCGCGGGATGGCGTCCATCAGCGCCCCAGGATCGAGCCGAAGTTCGTCCCCGAGCCCAGGAACATGCCCGTCGCGATCAGGATCATCGTCGCCGGGAGCATGAAGACGAGGGTGACCATCGTGGCCTTGGGGATGGTCTTGGCCGCGCGGCGCCGGGCGTTCTGGGCGTCGGTCCGGCGCATGTCCGTGGCCAGCTGGATGAGGGTCTCGGCGATCGGGGAGCCGAGTTCCTCGCCCTGCTGGAGGGCCGAGACGAACTGGGCCACCTGCTCGGAGGAGTTGCGCCTGCGGAGTTCGTCGAAGGCCTGGCGGCGGCTGACGCCCATGTCCATCTGGCGCAGGGTGATGCGCAGTTCGTCCGCCCAGGGGCCCTCGTACTTCTCCGCGACGCGGTCCAGGGCCTGGCGGAAGCCGAGGCCCGCCGAGACGACGACCGCGAGGACGTCGAGGAAGTCGGGCAGGGTGCGGTCGATGACCTCCTTGCGTTCACGGACGGCCTGCCAGATGAGGGCGTCCGCGGCGATCAGGCCGAAGACCAGCGTGAGCGCGGCGAAGAGGAGCTGGCCGTTGGAGAGGAAGACGAGGCCGAGGACGACGCCGAAGATGCCGTACACCGCGCGGCGGGCCGCGTACCGGTTCAGGGTCAGGCCACCGGGGTTGCCCGCCATGTCGATGCGGCGGCGTTTGGCGTCCACGCGCCGGGGGCCCATCAGACGCAGGACGGTCGGCGCGAAGCGCATGCCGAGGCGGTCGACGGCCGAGTCCGCCGTGGAGACCCGGGTGCCGCCGACCTCCAGGGCGAGCTGGAGGTCGCTGGGGAGTTTGACGTCGGCGCGGATCATCCGGACGCCCAGGAGGACGCCCGCGACGGCCGCGCCCATCAGGACGGCGAGCAGCAGCGGCAGCAACGTGACCCCTCCCTCACACTTCGATCTTGCCGAGCCTGCGGATGACGAAGAAGCCCACGGTGTAGAGGCCGAGGGCGAGCAGGACCAGGCCCTGGCCGAGCGGGGAGCCGGTGACGCGGGCGAGGGCCCCCTCGTTCGAGGAGTTGATCAGGACCAGGGAACCGATCCCGAGGAAGGGGACCGTGAAGGCGGTCGCGTTGACCTCGGAGAGCATCGTGCGGACCTCGCGGCGGGTCTCCTTGCGGTCCTCCAGGGTCTGGGTGAGGTTGCGCAGGGAGCTGACCACGGAACCGCCCGCCTTGTTGGCGAGGACGAGGGTGGTGACGAGGACGATCAGCTCGCGGGAGGGCAGGCGCTCGGAGAGCTCGCCGAGGGCGTCGTCGATGGTGCGGCCCAGCATCAACTGGTCAGCCACATGGGCGAGTTCCTCGCCCGCCGGAGCCTCCAGCTCTTCCGCCGCCATGGCGAGTGCCGTACGCAGGGCCAGGCCGGCCGCCGTCGCGTTGGCCAGCAGGCGTGCCACGTCGGGGAGCTGGTTGATGAATGCCTCGATGCGTTTCTGGCGCTGCCAGTTGAGGAAGACGGCCGCGCTCCACACTCCGAGGACGGCGGCGATCGGACCGAAGAACGGAGCGAGCGTCGCGGCGGCGATCAGCCACAGAGCGACGACCACGGCGGTGACATAGGTGAAGAACTCCCCTGCCGTGAGGTCGAGTCCGGTGGCCGACAGCCGCAGGTGGATCGTGCGGCCGAGGCGGGTGCGGCGCAGTCGGCGGTCGACACCCGCGAAGCGGCGTACCCTGCCCGCCGCCGTGCGCAGCGGACCGCCGCCGGAGAGGCGGTCGACGAGTGCCTGCCGCTGGGCGCGGCCCGAGGCGTACGAGTGCACGCCCGCGACGGCGAGTGTGCCGCCGAGGACGGTCCCGCCGAGGGCGAGGAGGGCGGGGTCGTTCACGGCTGCCTCCTTTCGGAGGTGGGCGGCTCGGAGACGGGCGGCTCGGGCGTGGGCGGCGTCATCCGATGGCCTGCCTCGTGTTGAGGACGTCGATGGCCTCGGCGACGCCGAAGGCGGGCGGCGGCGGCTCGTTGGCGACGTACAGCTTCTCGGCGACCGAGCGCGGGAGCGGGAGATGCTCGAAGTGGCCCCGGACGACGCGGTCGGCGCCGACCGGGCGGGGCACGAACCGGGTGACGGGGGCGACGCGGAACTGTTCACGGCCGTGCGAGACGAGCAGCGCGATCTCCGTGACCTTGCGGGATCCGTCGGCGTGCCGGGACAGCTGGACGACGACGTCGACCGCGGAGTTGATCTGGTCCTTGAGCGCCTCGAAGGGGATCTGGACCTCGGACATCGAGCCGAGGGTCTGCAGACGCATGAGGGCGTCCTCGGCGGAGTTCGCGTGGACGGTGGCGAGCGAGCCGTCGTGGCCGGTCGACATCGCCTGGAGCATGTCGAGGGTCTCGCCGCCGCGGACCTCACCGACGATGATGCGGTCGGGGCGCATGCGCAGGGAGTTGCGGACCAGGTCGCGGATGGTGATCTGGCCCTTGCCCTCCACGTTCGGGGGGCGGGACTCGAGGCGGATGACGTGCTCCTGCTGGAGCTGGAGTTCGGCGGAGTCCTCGATGGTGATGATGCGCTCGTGCGACGGGATCAGCCCGGAGAGCGCGTTCAGCAGGGTGGTCTTGCCGCTGCCGGTGCCGCCGCTGACGATGACGTTGAAACGGGCCCGGACGAAGGCCGCGAGGAGCATGAGCATCTGTTCGTCGAGCGAACCGAGGCCGATCAGTTCCGGGAGCGTGTACGCGCGCGGGAAGCGGCGGATGGTGAGGGTGGGGCCGGTCAGGGCGAGCGGCGGGATGATGACGTTGACGCGCTCGCCGGTGGGCAGGCGGGCGTCGACCATCGGGTTGGACTCGTCCACGCGGCGGTTGACCGTCGAGACGATGCGCTCGATGGTCTGCATGAGCTGCTCGCTGGACGCGAAGCGGAGCGGCAGCTGTTCGACGCGGCCGGCTCGTTCCACGAAGATCGAGTCCGGGCCGTTGACCATGATCTCGGTGATCGAGGCGTCGGCGAGGAGCGGTTCGAGGACGCCGAGCCCCAGGGCCTCGTCGACCACCCGGCGGATCAGCTGGGAGCGCTCGGCGGTGGAGAGGACGGGGCCCTCGCGGCTGATGATGTGGCCGAGGACCCGTTCGAGACGGACCCGGCGTTCGGCCGCCGCCAGGCTCGACATCTCGGCGAGGTCGATCTCCTCGAGGAGTTTCGCGCGGTAGACGGCGACGAGGTGTCCATCCTCACGGGCGGGTCCCCCCTCGTCGGGGGCGGCGATACGGGAACGCAGGCTCATGGTCTCGGCTCCTCCCGGTCAGTCGTCGGTGGGCATGGTGGCGTGGCGGGTCACGGTGTAGGGGCCGAGCAGGGGAATGACCCCGGGGACGGTGACCTGGACGGTGGCGGTGGTCAGGTCGGGCCCTTCCCCGGGCGTCACGCTCGGGTTCAGCCATCCGCTCACCGCCGCCTGCCCGGCCGCCGTGCCGTCGCCTCCCTGCGACTGGACCCGCGCGGCGGCCCGCGCCCCGGAACCGGCCTGGTTGACTCCGTACCCGATGAGACCGAGCTGGATGGCCGCCATCCCGATGAGCAGCAGAATGGGCAGGAACCCGGTGAACTCCAGGATGGAGACACCCCGGTCGCCCCGGGGCCGGGGCAGGGCGCGGAACCTGCTCGACGGGCGGAGCCCGCGCCGGAGGAGCGTCCTCATCAGTCGTCCCCCTCCAGTGCCGCGCCCGCGGTGCCCCGTACGTGGAATCCGGCGTCGAATCCCGGGAAGAACAGCGGGACGTCGACCTCGACGGTGGCCCTCATGACGGAGCCTGCCGGACCGCAGTCGATCTCGGCGCCGCTCCAGGCCCCCGGCAGATGCTCGCTCCCCGCCGCCGCGCACGCGCCCGCGACGTCTTCGTCGACCGCGTACGCGGCGGTGGCGGCGCGTGCCGCCTCGTCCGCAGCGTTCCCGGCGAGCGAGTACGAGTAGCCGTACAGCACGCACTGCCACAGGATCGTCATGACGACGAGCAACAGCGGGAACATCCCGGCGAATTCGAGGGTGACCGCTCCCCGGTCGCCGCCCCTGCGCCGCAGCGAGAGCGCGCCCCGGTCCGACGCGGACGCCTTACGACGTCTGCCGCCGCCCCCGCCTTCCTGGGCGACCACGAGACCCAGCTCGCCGGCCAGCGCCCACAGCGCCTGTTTGACGGTCGAGCGGGCGTCCAGGTCCTGCAGCCGTCCGGCGTCGACGACCGACTGGAGTTCCTTGAAGGCGGCGGGGACCGCGGAGCGGGCGACCTTGGTGCCGGTGACACGCTCGACGAGGGACGGCTGGATCTCCGTACCGCGGGCGAAGCGGTTCACGACCGTCGTGGTCTCCTCCGCCTTGCGGATCTGGAGGCGGTCCCACATACGGACCATGCGCTTGGCGGCGCGGACGGCGATGACGTCGGGGGTGACGAGGAGCAGGGCCTGGTCGGCCATCTCGACGGCCGCCGCGGTGGCCGAGTTCATCTGGGAGCCGCAGTCGACGATCACCACGTCGTGGCGGGAGCGCAGCGCGCCGAGGACCTGCCGGGCCACGCGGTCGGTGACCTCCTCGCCCCGTTCGCCCTCGGCGGGGGCGAGGAGCAGGGCGATGCCGCTGTCGTGGGTGTAGACGGCGTCCTGGAGGACGCGCGGGTTGATGTCGCTGATGGCCGCCAGGTCGGCCACCGAGCGGCGGAACTGCACGTCGAGGTACGACGCCACGTCCCCGGACTGGAGGTCGAGGTCGAGCAGCGCCACGTTGCGGCCGGACGCCTGTGCGGCGAGAGCGAGTTGGACCGCTGTCACCGTCGCGCCGACGCCGCCCTTCGCACCGGTCACCGTGACGACGGTGCCGCCGGGGCCCGCGTACAGCTCGGGCGCGCCGCTGTGCAGGTGGCGGCGCATGCCGGCCGACCAGGCGGCGGCGGCCTGCACGCGCTCGGCGAGGGCGTCGTAGCCGAGGGGCAGGCCGATGATGCCGCGGGCACCGGAGTCCATGGCGGCGGTGAGGACGCCGGTGCTGGTGTCGGCGGTGATGAGGACGACTCCGACCGCGGGGAAACGCATGACGAGGTCGCGGATCAGATCCAACGCCGTTACGGGGCCTATGCGTTCATGGACCAGGACCACTTCGGGCAGCTCGTCGAGGGACTCGGCGGCGAGCCGCGCGAGCGTGTCGAGAAGCGCCGTCGAGTCGGGTACGGGCGGAGCGGGTTCGGTGTCGGCGAGCTGGCTCAGCAGGGTGGTGAGCGCGCGGGCCGAGTCGATGTCGCCGACGGCGGGAAGGATGCGGACGGTCATCGGCCCAGCCCCTCTTCCACGCGCCGGGGACCGGCTCCTGGGCCCGGCACCCCGTGGAGGCGCCATCGAGCCCCGGACGACCGGTCCGGCCGCCCGTCCGCCTGCCGCACGCCGGGGCCTCGGCCCGATCCTCCGAGCGTGATCCGCACTTCGGAGCACCGGCCGGGCACCCCGCGGACCCGCCGCCGGGCTCCGGAGCACCGGCCCCGCTCCCCGCGGGACGGCGACTCGACGGGCCCTCCGTCCCGTCCGCCGCGCGTCCGGCGGGGCGACGTCGCCGGCCATCGGTCCTGACCCGTACGCCTCGGCCTCGTACGCGACCCTCGGCACCGCCCCGTGGGCATGGACCTCATGCGCGGCCTCCTACTTGTCCTCGTCGAGGGTGTACGTACGGTCGCCGGGCGCGACGGCCGCGTCGGAGCCGCCCGCGACCAGGGCGAGCCGGACATGTTCGGCGAACGACTCGGCGTACGCGACACGTTGGGCGTCGGCGGTGCCGAGGGCGAACGTGATGGGGACGGCCTGGTTGGCGCTGCTGCGCCGGTCGGAGCTGGACTGGCCGGGGTCCAGGGCGGTGAGCTTGCCGACGTCGATGACGCGCGCGTTCTCGACGATCACCTTGGACTGGTCGGTGCCCTTGTCGTTCTCCGCCTTGAAGGTGGCGTAGATGTTGACCCGCGAGCCGGGGTTGATCTTGCCCGCGACACCGGTGGCCGCGTCGATCATGATGGCGATCTCCTGCTGCCCGGCCGCCAGTCGGGGCCGGTCCACGATCATGTCGGCCTGCAGCAGGGAGCCCTTCTCCAGGCGGGTGACGGCGATCTTGCCGCGGATCCGGGAGAGGCTGGTGACGGCGGTGGACGACAGCCACCGCTCGGGCATCGAGATCTTCTCGAACTGGTCGGCCGACAGCTCCTTGTAGGGCGCGATGTCGTTCTTCAGGCGGTACGCCGTGACCTCCGGGCCGACCTTGGAGTTCACGTCGCGGATCACCGAGAGGACTCCGGCGAAGGCGCCGAGGGCGCACAGGACCGAGAGGACCAGCAGGATGACGCCGCGGCGCTGGCGCGAGTTCACTGAATCTCACCTCGTGGGGCGGTACCGGGGACTGGACCGAGCTGTCTTTCCTGCCGGGGAGCCGGGGGGTGTCCCCCGGGATGATGCAGCATGTTCCGGACAACCTCGATCTACGGCGGACGGCGGGGTCGAGCGGTCGTGCCTGGTGCTGTTCAGATGTGCCCGAGGGGCCTATGTGGCGCCTCGGGGCAGAGCGCGTACCGAAGAGGCTGCCCGGACGACGGTGGCCGGAAGCTCCTGTGCGGAAGGCGGCGGCAAGGGCGCGGCGCAGAACCCGCAGCGGTCACCGATGAGTTCGAGGCCGCACCAGTGGCACTGCTCCCGCCGGACGGACGAGACGAGCTGGTAGAGGACGGAGACGTCGTACAGTCCGGCGGCGAATTCGACGAGCCGTGACGTCCCCCACCAGCGGGCCGATTCCTCGGGCAGCGGGACGGTCGCGACGCCCTGGACGCGCCAGGCGGGTGCGAGTGTCTCGGTGACCCAGTCGGAGGGCGGCTGGCCCGCGGCCCAGAGCAGCCGGGTGCCGAACTCCGGTCCGGGCAGCTCATCCTGGCCGACTCTGATCAGTTCGGGCCGCGGGTTGGCGAGTACGGCGAACTGGGCACTCGGAACCCACGACTTGGCGTGCGACTTCAGCGAGACCGGGACCCGGTCGAGCTTGGCGACGGAGCCGAGCAGGGCGCCGGCGTAGATGTAGTGGGCGAGCAGCCGGGCGGCGGAGGCGAGCACGCCGGGGCTGAAGTCGCAGACGGAGAGCTGGCGCAACTGCTGGGCCAGCAGGGCGACTCCGAGCGGCGGCAGGTCGATGCCGAGCAGTGCGATGCGGTCGCTCTCCAGGACGGAACGGACGGTGTGCAGCCGCTGGGTGACGGCGCCCTCGACGGAGGACGGGTAGAGGGAGATGACATACCCGTGCTGTTCGATGAGCGCGTGCATCCCGGTGAGGGAGTTCTCCAGGGTGTCGAGCGGCTGGACGACCGCCGGCGGGGTCTGCCGGTCGTGCGGTGGGAGCACCAGATCGGGACTGGTGACGGCTATCGCGGTCGGCACGCTGCACACACCCCGTTCGCTGGGGCGGGGTGGTCAACCACCGCCTCAGATCGCCCCTTTTATCGCCATGGAGCATCACGGACGACCACAAACGGCCGCAGATCGTCACTGTGACGTCCTCTTGCATCAGCACCATATCCACGGCGTGGCCCGCTCAACACCGAATCTCCGAGATCATCTCACCGAAGGTGCGGGCGTGATCAACGGAGAGTGAGCCGGGTGATCACAACTCAACGCCCCGGTAAGGCTGTTGAGAACTCCAGAGGTCTTGACAACCCGATTGGTCTGGACCAACTTGTATCCACCGGCGGTGGCCACCGTTCCGTTCCCCCTCCCCCACCTCTCCCCGGAGGACCCAGTGGACCGCGTCACCCGTATGCCCAGGCGGAGATGGGCGGGAGCCCTCGCCGCCGCCGTCACCGCGTCCGTCCTCTCCCTCACCGGCCTGGCCGGCCAGGCCCAGGCCGCCGACGTCAACAACGCCAAGAACGGCGGCTACGAGTCCGGCCTGAGCAACTGGACGTGTTCGGCGAGCAGCGGTGCGACCGTCTCCTCGCCGGTGCACGGCGGCTCGGCCGCGCTGAAGGGCACGCCCGCGGGGCAGGACAACGCCAAGTGCACGCAGTCCGTCGCCGTCAAACCCAACTCGACGTACACGCTGAGTGCTTGGGTGCAGGGCGGCTACACCTACCTCGGGGCGACCGGCACCGGGACGACGGACGTGTCGACATGGACGCCCGACTCCTCCTCCTGGAAGCAGCTGACGACCACCTTCACCACCGGTGCCTCGACGACGTCGGTGACGGTCTACACGCACGGCTGGTACGGACAGACCGCCTACTTCGCCGACGATCTCTCGGTGTTCGGTCCCGACGGCGGCGGTGGCGGCGACCCGGCCCCGACGGTCCCGGCGACCCCGGCCGGACTCTCCGCGCCCTCCACGACCGCCTCGTCCGTCTCCCTCGCCTGGAACACGGTGTCGGGCGCGACCGGCTACAACGTGTACCAGGGCGGTTCCAAGGTCCAGTCGGTGACCGGAACCTCCGCGACCGTCTCGGGACTCGCCGCCTCCACGTCGTACTCGTTCCAGGTCAGCGCGACCAACTCGGCCGGTGAGTCGGCGAAGTCGTCGGCCGTCACCGCGACGACGGCCGCCTCGGGCGGCGGCGGGGGCGGCGGAACCGTGCCCGCGCACGCCGTGACGGGCTACTGGCAGAACTTCAACAACGGCGCGACCGTCCAGAGGATCTCCGCCGTGCAGTCGCAGTACGACATCATCGCCGTCGCCTTCGCCGACGCCACCAGCACGCCGGGCGCCGTGAGCTTCACCCTCGACTCGGCCGGGCTGGGCGGCTACACCGTCGACCAGTTCAAGGCCGACATCAAGGCCAAGCAGGCCGCGGGCAAGAAGGTCATCATCTCCATCGGCGGCCAGAACGGCACCGTCTCGGTGAGCGACTCGGCGTCGGCCACGAACTTCGCCAACTCCGTCCACTCCCTGATGCAGACGTACGGCTTCGACGGCGTCGACATCGACCTGGAGAACGGACTCAACGCGACCTACATGTCACAGGCGCTGCGATCCCTGTCCGCGAAGGCCGGCTCGTCCCTGGTCATCACGATGGCCCCGCAGACGATCGACATGCAGTCCACCTCGAACGCCTACTTCCAGACCGCCCTGAACATCAAGGACATCCTCACCGTCGTCAACATGCAGTACTACAACAGCGGTTCGATGCTCGGCTGCGACGGCAAGGTCTACTCGCAGGGCTCGGTCGACTTCCTGACGGCACTCGCCTGCATCCAGCTGGAGGGCGGTCTCTCCCCGTCCCAGGTCGGCCTCGGCCTCCCCGCCTCCACCAGCGGCGCGGGCAGCGGCTACGTCTCCCCGACGATCGTGAACAACGCCCTCGACTGCCTGACCAAGCTCACCAACTGCGGCTCGTTCAAGCCCTCCAGGACCTACCCGGCCCTGCGCGGCGCGATGACCTGGTCGACGAACTGGGACGCCTCGGCGGGCAACGCCTGGTCGAACGCGGTGGGCCCGAAGGTGCACGGCCTGTAACCCCCGGCTCCCTCCACGATCCGCTCCACCGTCGCTCAGCAAAGGAAGGATCCCGGCCCCGGCTGCCCCGCAGCCGGGGCCGGGCCACGTCCGCCGACGGGACAGGCCACCGAGCGGCCGTTCCCACCCCGGACGGGAGGCCCGACCCAAGGGAACGCGGGGTAGTGCGCCACCCGCGCCCCCGGTCGGGACGCCCTTACGGCCGATTCGCGCCACCGGCTCCCCGACGCGTCTTGACCTGCTCATGCCATGGGCCCACCATGAGCGCCACACCCATACCAGGCACGTCGCCATGGACCACCCCCCGCTCCACTCCCCACCTTCCGGAGATCCCGGAATTCCTGGAGAAACAAGGAGACTTCATGCGACTTCGCATACGCGGCAGCGGCCGCGGCAGCACCGACGGCAAGGGCAGAGGCGGCCGGCGCGGCGCCGCCCTCGCCGTCCTCGCGGCCCTCGCCCTCGCCGCCCCCCTCACCGCCACCGCCACCGACGCCACGGCGAACGGGGCCAAGGCCCCCGCGCCCTCGGCCGACGACATCAGGCAGTACGAGATCCACCAGAGCTCGACTCCCGTGTCCCGTACGGCGATCCAGCAGTCCGGCGTCACCGTGGACGAGGCCGACGAGGAGACCGTCGTCGTCTCGGGCCGCGCGGACCAGATCGGCAAGCTGCGCCGGCAGGGCTACGACGTCTCCCTGCTGGGCTCGGCGCCCGACCGTGCCGCCGGCGCCTCCGACGTGCGCCTCTTCGACTTCCCGACGGCGGACGCGAAGTACCACAACTACGCGGAGACGAACACGGAGATCGACCAGCGGCTGGCCGCCTACCCGAGCATCATGAGCAAGAGGGTGATCGGCAAGTCGTACCAGGGCCGGGACATCGTCGCGATCAAGGTCAGCGACAACGTCGCGACCGACGAGAGCGAACCCGAGGTCCTCCTCACCTTCCACCAGCACGCCCGCGAGCACCTCACGGTGGAGATGGCGCTGTACCTGCTGCGTGAACTCGGGGCGGGCTACGGCAGCGACTCCCGCGTCACCAGCATGGTGAACAACCGCGAGATCTGGCTCGTCCCGGACCTCAACCCGGACGGCGGCGAGTACGACATCGCGAGCGGCTCCTACCGCTCCTGGCGCAAGAACCGCCAGCCCAACTCCGGCTCCTCGTACGTCGGTACGGACCTGAACCGCAACTGGAACTACAAGTGGGGCTGCTGCGGCGGCTCTTCCGGTTCCACGTCCTCGGAGACCTACCGCGGAACGTCGGCCGAGTCGGCCCCCGAGGTGAAGGTGGTCGCCGACTTCGTACGGGGCCGGGTCGTCGGCGGCAAGCAGCAGATCAAGGCCGGCATCGACTTCCACACCTACAGCGAGCTGGTGCTGTGGCCGTTCGGGTACACGTACTCCGACACCGCCACGGGGATGACGGCGGACGACTACAACGCCTTCAAGACCGTCGGCCAGAAGATGGCCGCCAGCAACGGCTACACGGCCGAACAGGCCAGTGACCTGTACATCACGGACGGTTCGATCGACGACTATCTCTGGGGAAGCCAGAAGATCTTCGACTACACCTTCGAGATGTATCCGTCGTCCAGCTCCGGCGGCGGCTTCTACCCGCCCGACGAGGTCATCGAGCGGGAGACGTCCAGGAACCGGGACGCGGTGCTCCAACTCCTGGAGAACGCCGACTGCATGTACCGGTCCATCGGCAAGGCGGCCCAGTACTGCGCCTAGGAGGCCGACCGGTCGGTGACCGGGGAACCGCGCGCCCCGCGTGACCTGGCGCGCGGTTCCCCGTACCGGTTACGGCTTTTCGCCCTTGTCCTTCTTCTCGGACGCGTCGGACTCGGACTCCTCGGGCGCCTCGGACTCGGACTCCTCGGACGCGTCGGAAGCCTCCGTGGCCTCGGACTCGTCGTCGGAAGCGCCGGGCGCCTCGGAGGTCTCGGACACCCCGGCGGACTTGGCGTCCTCGGCGTCCTCCGTGTCGTCCCCGTCCTCGAAGTAGGCGTCCAGGACGGCGTCCAGCTGCTCCTCCCACTCCTTGAAGCGTGACCGGGCGCTCGCCTCGATCTCGAGGGGATACCAGCGGCGGTCCGGCGTGTGCACCGTGATGGTGAACCTCTTGCCGAAGCGCGGCGACTCCGTCTCGACGGCGCCGATCTCGTCCCAGCGGAACTCCGCCTCCTGGTCGTCCAGGCGGAGGCGTACGCCGCTGTGGTCGGCCGTGATCGAGGCGCGCCGGTCGGAGGCCTCGAAGACGGGACCGTCGGGGGCGGGGCCGACTTCCGGTTCCGTCCGGGACTCCTGTTCCGTCCCGGCCTCGGATTCCTCTTCGGACGCGGGCTCCTTCGGGGTCTCGGCGGCGGGCGCCTCGTCGGACGCCGCCTCGTCGGACGCCGCGTCGTCGGAGACCGTCTCGTCGGAGACGGTCCCCTCGGCGGCGGCCTCCTCGGACTTCTCGACCGCGTCCTTCGGCTCCGCCGGCACGGGTGACGTAAGCCCGGGGATGTACGCCGGGTTCACCGCGGCGGCGTCCAGGGGCTGGCTCTTCGAACCTATGCGCTGCTCCACAGCGGGAAGTATGGTCGAAGATCCTGTGTCGGACACAGCCAGCCCCTACTTAGCTATGCCTCTGTTACACGAAGAGGCCCGCCACGGCTAGACGAAGACACTGACCGCGGCGGCCACGACGAACCCCGCGACGGACAGCACCGACTCGAGAACGGTCCAGGTCCTGAGGGTGTCGCGCTCGCTGATGCCGAAGTACTTGGCGACCATCCAGAAGCCGCCGTCGTTGACGTGCGAGGCGAAGATCGAGCCCGCCGAGATCGCCATGATGACCAGGGCTACGAAGGCCTGGGAGTGGTCGCCCTCGACGAGCAGCGGGGCGACGATGCCGGCCGTGGTGACGATCGCGACCGTCGCCGAGCCCTGGGCGACCCGCAGGACCAGGGAGATCAGATAGGCCAGGACGATCACCGGGAGGCCGACGTCGTTGAAGGTGTCCGAGAGGGCCTGGGCGACTCCGCTCGCCTTCAGCACGGCGCCGAAGACGCCGCCCGCACCGACCACCAGCAGAATGTTGCCGACCGGCTTCAGGGACGAAGTCGACACGGTCTCCAGGGACTTGCGGGACCAGCCGCGCCGGATGCCGAGCAGGTAGTAGGCGAGGACCAGGGCGATCGTGAGGGCCACGAAAGGGTGGCCGAAGAACTCGATGACCGAGCGCGGAGTGGAAGGGTCGAGGGCGATCGAGGAGAAGGTGGCCGCGAGGATCAGCACCAGGGGCGTACCGATGATGCCGAGGACCGTGCCGAGCGGCACCGGCTTCTCCCGCGGCTCGGCGCCTTCCTCCGGACTCCCGGCTTCCTCCGGACTCCCGGCTCCGCCCGGCCGGAGGGTGCCCGCGGCGCGCTGTTCCTCGACGACGGCCCGCTTGGCCTCGGCGGCCGCCTCGACCATGTCCTGCGGGACGGGGACGAAGATCCGCTTGCCGATCCAGGCGGCGTAGACCCAGGCGGCCAGTACGGCGGGGACACCGCAGACGATGCCCATGAGGATGACCCAGCCGAGCTGGACGTGCAGCAGTCCCGCGGCGGCGACCGGACCGGGGTGCGGCGGCAGGAAGGCGTGGGTCATCGACAGGCCGGCGAGCAGCGGCAGGCAGTAGAGCAGGATCGACTTGCCGGATCGCTTGGCGGCGGCGTAGACGAGCGGCGCGAGGACGAAGATGCCGACGTCGAAGAAGACCGGGATGCCGAAGATCAGGCCGGTCAGGCCCATGGCGAGCGGGGCCCTCTTCTCACCGAAGAGGTTGAGCAGCCGGGACGCCAACACCTCGGCGCCACCGCTGACTTCGAGGATCGCGCCGAGCATGGTGCCCAGGCCGATGATGATCGCGACATGGCCGAGGATGCCGCCCATGCCGGTCTCGATGACCGACACCGCGGTGGACTTCTGGACCGTGCCGAACAGTTCCGTGACCGAGAGCCCGGCGGCGAGGCCGACGGCTATGGAGACGGCGAGCAGGGCGACGAACGGCTGGAGCCTGATCTTGATGATCAGGAAGAGGAGGAGCGCGATACCGAGGGCGGCGACCGTGAGCAGTCCGGCCGTGCCGTCGAGGAGAAGCAGGAGACCACCGGTGTGGGGTGGGGTCTCCGGGGCCGGGGCTGTCGCTGCGAGCGGGTACGACGACATGTCGGGGGGCCTCGTTTTCGTAGATCCATGGAGCTTTCGGGCAGGGCGGATCGCGGTGCGGCGCCGCAGGGTGGCGGTCGCCGCACCGTGATGACGTACGGGATGCGGGAGTTGAACGGGCGTCAGCCCGGAGGGAGGGCGTCAGCCCGGAGAGCGGACGTCAGCCGAGAACGGCGAGTACGTCGATCTCGACGAGGAGTCCGGCCGGCAGGCCGACGTAGACCGTCGTGCGGGCGGCGGGGGGCGCGGTGAGGCCCTGCTCCTCGAAGTACTGGTTGTAGATCTCGTTCATCTCGGCGAAGTGGCCGGTGTCCGTGAGGTAGACGCGGATCATCATCGCGTCGTCCCAGCCGGAGCCGCCCTCTTCGAGGATCGCCTTGACGTTGGCGAGGGTCTGCAGCGTCTGCTCGCGCAGGGTCGGCCCGGCGGGCGTCGGGGGCCTGCCCTCCTCGGCGGGCAGGAAGCCGACCTGACCGGCGACCTGGAGGATGTTCCCCTTCCTCACGCCGTGCGAGAACTTGGCGGGCGGGGTGGTGTGGGTCTTGGGGATGAGGGCGATCTTGTCGGTCATGCGGTGATCATTCCTTCGTGGGGGCTTTGCCGGAGTAGTCGCGGCTGATGGCGTCCGCCGTACGGCGCACCAGCGGGAGCAGGCTGAGCAGTTCGTCGGCGGTGACGACGACGTTGGGCGCGGAGACCGACATGGCGGCACAGACGCGTCCGTCGGCGCCGCGGATGGGGGCGGCGACGCAGTTGATGGATTCCTCGTGACCACCGAGGTCGGTGGCCCAGCCCTGTTCGCGCACCGTCGCCAGCTCCTTCAGGAAGGCGGGGGCGCTGGGGATCGAACGGGCCGTGTACATGGGGTAGTCGAGCTTGTCGGCGAGGGCGCGGCGCTCGGCCTCGGGCAGGTCGGCGAGGAGCAGTTTGGCCACCGCCGCGACGGTGATGGCGACGGGCTTGCCGATCCGCGAGTACATGCGCACCGGGTAGCGGCTCTCCACCTTGTCGATGTAGAGGACCTCGTTCTCCTCGTGGACGGCGAGGTGGACGGTGTGTCCGCACTGTTCGTTGAGGCGGACGAGGTGGGGGTGGGCGATCTCGCGGACGTCGAGGTTCTCGACGGCCTCCTGCGCGAGGGCGAAGAGGCGGGCGCCGAGACGGTAGCGCTGGTCGGACTGGCGGTGGACCAGGCCGTGCTCGTGCAGGGTGCGCAGCAGGCGGAGCGCGGTGGACTTGTGGACGCCGAGGCGGTCGGCGACCTGTCCGAGGTCGGCGGGGCCCTCGGCGAGCAGGGGCAGAATGCTCAGCGCTCGGTCGACGGTCTGACTCATGGCGTACGAACCTCCTCCGCGGCCCGTGCGTCGGCTTCGGTCCAGCCGGGGCCGAGACGAAGTGTCTCCCACGCACGGTCGTCGAGAGCGGCTAGCCGGTCGGCGTGCCCGCGGGCGGGCGGCTCGGCGAGGTCGCCCGGGACGGTGAGTGCGGCGGCGGCCATCAGGTGGCCGTGGCGCAGCCGGTCGCGGACGGGGAGGCCGCGGAGGGTGGCGGAGAGGAACCCGGCGGCGAAGGCGTCGCCGGCGCCGACGGCCGCGACGACGTCGACCCGCAGGGCACGGACGAAGGTGGCGGTGCCGGTGGCGTCCTCGGTCCCCTCGGGGGCGTCCTTGTCGAACACGACGGCTCCGCCCTTGCCGTACTTGACGACCAGGACGTCCGGTTCGGGCAGTGCCTCGCGGATCGCGCGCGCCCCGCGCAGCCCCCAGGCCTCGCGGGCCTCGTCGTCCCCGACGAAGACGATGTCGGCGCCGCGCGCGAGGTCGAGCAGGACGCGCGGCGCTTCGGGGTCGCGCCACAGCCCCGGGCGGTGGTTGACGTCGAAGGAGACCAGGGGGCGGCCGGGCCGCGGGGCGGTCAGTTCGCGCATCAGCGCGAGGCAGCCGTCGGACAGCGCGGCGGTGATGCCGGACAGGTGCAGCACGCGGCCCGAGCGGGCGGCGGCCAGGTCCACGTTCCGTGCGGTCATCGCGGAGGCGGCGGATCCGGCACGGTAGTAGGCGACTTCGTGGGCGTCGGTCGCCCGGTCGCCCGCGGTGCGGAAGTAGACGCCGGTCGGGCGGTCGGGGTCCCGGCGTACGGCGGAGGTGTCGACGCCGTACGCGGCGATCGCCTCCAGCAGGTGATCGCCGAACCCGTCGGCGCCGACCCTGCCGACCCAGCGGGCGGAGTGACCGGCACGGGCGAGCACGCACGCCACGTTGGACTCGGCGCCGCCGATGCCCCGCTCGAACGACGGCACGTCGGCGAGGCGCCCGGCCCGGGTGGGCAGGAAGGTGACCATGGACTCGCCGAGCGCCACCACCTCGACGGTGTCGAGGTCGGCGTCGGAGGACGCGGCGCCTGCGGGTCCGTTGCTGGTCACGATGGTCGGGGCTCCTCGCTCTGGCGGCCGACGGCGGCGAACGGCACCGTTGACCCTGCGTTGGCTGGGATGTTAGACAGCAGTGCGCGACATACGCAATGAGCGTTGCGCAGTGTGCAACGCATCCGGGAAGTCCAAGGAGGCCCCATGAGTGCCGACACCGCCGCCGCACCGCTGGCCGCTCTCGCGGCGGACCGCGTCGACCACCGATTCAAGGGCCTCCCCCCGGACGCGGACGGCCTGAGCGTCGGCGAGTTGGCCGCCCAGCACCGCAACCTCTTCACGGACGGCTTCACCACCCCCGTCCTCGCTCTCTCCGCCGAGCGCCTGACCCACAACCTCGAACTCATGGAGACGTACGCCACCCGGCACGGCCTCGCGTTCGCCCCGCACGGCAAGACGTCCATGGCTCCGCAGCTGTTCTGGAGGCAGATCGAGCACGGCGCCTGGGGCATCACCCTCGCGGTCCCCCACCAGGTGCGCGTGGCGCGGAAGTTCGGCATCGACCGGATCTTCCTGGCGAACGAACTCGTCGACGCGGCGGCGCTGCGGTGGATCGCCACCGAGCTGGCCGGGGACCCGGACTTCCGGTTCATCTGTTACGTCGACTCGGTGCGCGGTGTGGAGCTGATGGACGCCGCGCTGCGCGGGAGCGCCCGCCCGGTGGACGTCGTCGTCGAACTCGCCGCCGGCGAGGGCGCCCGTACCGGCGTGCGTACGGAGGCGCAGTGCGCGGCGGTCGCGGACGCGGTGGCGGCGACGGCGACGCTCCGGCTGGTCGGCGTCGCGGGGTACGAGGGCGAGGTCCCGGACGCGAATCCCGGACGGGTGCACGCCTGGCTGCGGCGGCTGACCGCGCTCGCGGCGGAGTTCGACGGCGCCGGACGCTTCAAGGGCGTCGACGAGGTCGTCGTCAGCGCGGGAGGCAGCGCCTGGTTCGACGCGGTCGCCGACGTCTTCGCGGAGATCCCGGAACTCTCCCTCCCCGTGCTGAAGTTGCTGCGTTCGGGCGCGTACGTCTCGCACGACGACGGCCACTACCGCAAGCTGACCCCGTTCGCCCGCGTCCCGGAGGAGGGCGCCCTGCACCCGGCGTTCCGCCTCTGGTCGCAGGTCGTCTCCCGGCCCTCGGCCGAGCAGGCCTTCAGCAACGCGGGCAAGCGGGACGCGGCCCACGACCTCGACCTCCCCTTCGCCCAGGTCGTGCGCCGGGACGGCGCCGAGCGCCCAGCGGTCGGCATCGAGGTCAGCGGACTCTCCGACCAGCACGCCTGGCTGCGTACGGCACCGGAGGCGGATCTGGAGGTCGGCGACTGGCTCGGCATGGGCCTGTCCCATCCGTGCACGTCCTTCGACAAGTGGCAGCTGATCCCGCTGGTCGAGGCGGACGGCACGGTCGTCGACTACATCCGCACGTTCTTCTAGAAGCCGGAGACGCCCCATGGATCACGCCGACCTGGTCATCCAGGACGTGGACGTCGCCGACGGCAGCGGCGCCGCCACCTACCGCGCCGACGTGGCCGTCAAGGGCGGCCGGATCGTCGCGATCGTCAAGGAGGCCGCGGCGGCCGGCTGTCAGCGGCCGCGCGGCACACGCGAGCTGGACGCCGAGGGTCTCGTCCTCTCCCCCGGCTTCATCGACATGCACGCGCACAGCGACCTCGCGCTGCTGCGGGACCCGGACCACAGCGCGAAGGCCGCCCAGGGGGTGACCCTCGAAGTCATCGGCCAGGACGGCCTGTCGTACGCCCCGGTCGACGACCGTACGCTCGCCGAGGTCCGCCGGACGATCACCGGCTGGAACGGCCACGGCGACGACATCGACTTCACCTGGCGTTCCGTGGGCGAGTACCTGGACCGTCTCGACCACGGCTTCGACGGCGAGGGCATCGCCGTGAACGCCGCCTACCTCGTCCCCCAGGGCACCGTCCGCATGCTCGCCGTCGGCTGGGAGGACCGCGAGGCGACGCCGCGGGAGCTGGACCGGATGCGGCGGCTGGTGGCGGACGGGCTGCGGGAGGGCGCGGTCGGCATGTCCTCCGGACTGACCTACACCCCCGGGATGTACGCCAAGGACGCCGAACTCACCGCCCTGTGCCGGGTGGTGGCGGAGCACGGCGGCTACTACTGCCCGCATCACCGCTCCTACGGGGCGGGCGCCCTGGAGGCGTACGCGGAGATGGTGACCCTCACCCGCGAGGCGGGCTGCCCGCTCCATCTCGCCCACGCCACCATGAACTTCGGCGTGAACGAGGGGAAGGCGCCGGACCTCCTCGCCCTGCTGGACAAGGCGCTGGCGGAGGGTGCGGACATCACCCTGGACACCTATCCCTACACCCCCGGATGCACCACCCTCGTGGCGATGCTGCCGAGCTGGGCGGGCGAGGGCGGGCCGGAGGCGGTTCTCACCCGGCTGCGGGACGACGCGACCGCCGAACGCGTCCGGCACCACATGGAGGTCGTGGGCGCGGACGGCTGCCACGGTGTCCCCATCGAGTGGGACACGATCGAGATCTCGGGGGTGAGCGACCCGGGGCTCGGCCGGTACGTCGGCCGCACCGTCCAGGAGTCCGCCGACCTGCACGGCGAGGCCCCCTGGACCACCGCCCGCCGTCTGCTGGTCGAGGACCGTCTCGGCCCGACGATCCTGCAGCACGTCGGTCACGAGGAGAACGTCCGGGCGATCATGCGGCACCCCGTGCACACCGGCGGCTCCGACGGCATCCTGCGCGGCGACAAACCGCACCCGCGCGCCTACGGCACCTTCCCGCACTATCTCGGCCGGTACGCGAGGGAGTTGGGCGTCCTCTCGCTGGAGGAGTGCGTCGCCCATCTCACCGGCCGCCCGGCAGCCCGGCTGCGGCTGCCCGACCGCGGTCTCGTCCGCGAGGGGTACCGCGCCGATCTGGTTCTCTTCGACCCGGCCACGGTCGCGGCGGGCTCGACGTTCGCGGCGCCGCGCACTCTGCCGACCGGCATCCCGCACGTCCTGATCGACGGCCGTTTCGTCGTCGAGGACGGGCGCAGGACGGACGTACTGGCGGGACGGGCGGTCCGCCGCGCGGCGTGACCGCCCGCCCTCCCGCGGCACTACGGCTTGGGCAGGACGCACCCGCTCGCGCTCAGATCGAGCTTGTTGCCGGTCGTGAAGCAGGCCGGTATCTGATAGGTCTCCTCGGCGTAGTTGATGCCCTGCCGGACGGTGACGTTGCCGCTCGCGTCGACCTCGCACGGGTTGTTGACCGTGCAGCGCTCGCCGTCCTCGTTGCCGGTGTTGTTGACGGCGACGACCTTGCCGGTGGACTGGTCGACGACCGGCGAGCCCGAGGTGCCGCCGATGGTGCTGCAGGCGGAGGTGTAGCGGACCGAGTCCTTCCAGGTCCAGCCGCCCTCCTTGAGGCGGTACGCGAAGCCGTCGATGCTGCAGTTGTAGAGCCGCTTCCAGTAGCCGGAGGCCACGGTGATCGCGGTTCCGGCGGTCGGGTGCGTGTTCTGCACGGTCAGCGCGCTGATGCCGTACGAGTTCTTGATGGTCGTGTAGGTGCTGGTGAGCTGGTAGATCGTGATGTCCGTGTCGGTCATCGTCGAGTACGCGACCTTGTTGGCGCGCAGGGTCGCGACCCTGGTGCCCGCAGAGTTGAGCAGACCGAAGGTCCGGCTGGAGGCCTGGCCGACGATCACTTCACCGGGGTCCGGGAAGCCGGTCTCCAGGCAGTGGCCGTTGGAGAGCACGAGCGCCGGGTCGGTGTCCGCCGAGTTGGGGAAGCGGATGACCGAGCCGGAGCAGTTGCTGAGCGCGACGGTCCCGGCCAGGCTGACGGCCTGGAGCGTGGGCGCCGCCGCCTTGGTGTCCGCAGGAACGGCTCTGGCCGACAGGTGCGTGGGGGCGGACTCGGGCGCGGGTGCCGCGACCGCGGGTGCCGCGCCCGCCCCGGCGATCACCAGGGCGAACAGAGCGGCGACGAGAGGCTTTCTCATGTGGGGGTCCCCTCTTGCGACTTGGGGCGACCGAAGGTCATCCGGTCACCTTCCGTTGACCGGAGGTCTTCCGGCCATCCTTTTGTCATGTGCATTGTGAGGGGGGAGGGAAAGACGGACAAGGAGCGGTTTCCGGCCTAGGGCGTGCCCGCGAAGTCCCGTCGTCCGCGCGGAGGACGGGCCCTTGGTCGTGTCCTGGGGCGTGTCCTGGAGCGTGTCCTCTGGCGCGTCCTGGGGCGTGTCCTAGAGGGCGGCCTGTTCGTAGGCTTCCTCGGCGTAGCGGAAGAGCAGCGCGCCGCTCGTGGCGACCCGCGCGTCGAGCGCCCCGGCGCGGGTCTCGCGGTTCGGGGTGGTGCGGCTGGTGAAGAAGACGGCGGGTCCGAGATACCGCTCGCTCTCGCGCCAGCCGCGCAGATCGGTGAGTCCCGCCTCCCGGTCCAGCCCGCGCTGCACATCGGAGATGAGCAGGTCGATCCGGGTGACACCGAGGACGTGCTCGGCACGGTCCCGGTCCGTGGCCACCCAGACGCGGGCCCCCTGCGCCTCCAGCAGTTCGGCGAACTGGGTGTTGCGCTCGGGGTGGTCGTCGATCCAGAGAACCTGCATCCCGGCGTACGGCGGGCGGGCGGCGCCGGGCGGCACCGGACCGGGCTCCGGCGGCTCGTCCGGCCGAGCCGCCGCGAGCAGGGGCGCCCCCTGCTGCAACTGCCCCACCAGGTCGTCCACCTCGGTCAGCGCCATCAGCTCCTCGATGAGCCGGCCGAAGTTCTGGTCGAGCGCCAACTCCGGGAAACCGGTGGGCAGATACTCCTCCAGCCGGGCGAGCAGCGTGCCCCAGTCCTCGGGCCGGTCCGGCTCCGGCACGACCAGGTCGTACGCGAGCAGACAGCTCACCGCGACCGGCCAGGCCCCCTCCGCGGGCTGGGCGAAGGGCTGGCTCAGCACCCGCCGGGCCGAGCGGTAGCGGAGGAACTCCCGGGCCGCGTGCACATCGGCGCCGTCGCGGGCGAGCAGCACCCGGTAGAAGTCGGGGTACAGCTGCTGGAGCAGCAGGACCCGGATCACCGCCTCCGCGCTGAACGACTCCCAGACGGGGTTGAGCGCGCACTCCAGGCCGAAGCCGTTGATGAGCCTTTTGATGCGGCGCGGGTTGCGGGCGGAGCGCAGGGCGATCAGCTCGGCGAGGTGGTCGCCGAGCAGGTCCTGGATGCCGGAGCGCTCCGCGCACTCGTCGACGTACGCCCGGATCCTGGCGACCGCCGGGACCGGCACCCGGTAGCTGGTCTGGAAGATCTTCTCCATGAACGCCGACCCGGCCGGCGACAGATCCCGCAGCAGCCCGCTCGGCCCCAGCGCCGACCGGTCGCACCCGACGACGAAGGCGAGCCCCGGCACGTCCAGGTACACCTTCACCGCCTCGCACACCGCGAGCACGGTCTCCTCGGAGCAGCGGTCCAGGTCGTCGATGAAGACGACGAGCAGGCGCCGGGTGTCGTACGGCGCGGACTCGACCCAGTCCGCCGTCAGCTCGCGCAGCGCGTCACGCATGGCGTTGCGGGACTGGGCGTCGACGGAGAGGTCCCGCCAGAGCCGGTCGACGAGGGCGGCGATCCCGAGCGGGCCGGCCACGAGCGTCAGCGCCGCCCGGAACACGCCGACGAGTGCCCGCTGCTCCGACACCCGGTGCAGCGCCCGTCGCAGCACTCGCCGGTCGAACCGCATCAGGACGGACTTGATCAGGCCTTCCAGCGCGTCGGCACCCGTCGAGGTCCAGGCGTTGTACCAGACGGTGTGCACGCCCTCCTTGGTCCGCAACTCCGCGTCCACGAGCCGCATCAGGCTGCTCTTGCCCATGCCCCACCCGGCGTCCACCGCGAGGGTGAGGGGGGTCGCGGCGCGCGAGTCGTGCAGCAGCCTGGCGAGTTCGCGGGCGGCCCGGCCGGTGCCCAGCAGATCGTCACCCGGTCCGGCCACCGGCTCGTCGTTCAACAGCGAGAATTCCATGCCCTGCCTCCCCCGTGCGGCAGGGCCAACCTACTGGGACCGGCTGCCGGTCGGGCCGCCTTCAGCCTCCTCGCCCGTGCCCGTGCCCAGGCCCGTGCCCATGGCCGCCGCTGGTGCCACCGGTCGCCGAGGCGGTCGCGGTGGGGGACGCGGAGGACGGGGGCGCGGTGGACGCGGGGGGCGTGGAGGGGGCGGACGGCGCCGGGGCCGTGGAAGAGCCCCCCGCGGTCGTGGTCGCGCCCGGCGAGGCGGCGCCCGTGCTCCCGGACGCGGTGGCCGAGGCGGCGGCCGACGCCGCCGCGGACGTGGTCGCCGGCCCGGTGGCCTGCGGCTGGGCCGACGTGGCCGCGGTGGATCCCTCGGCCGACTGCGCGGGTCCCGTCGCGAGGTGGGCGGGCCCGGCCGTCCTCACGGGCGTGCCGCCCGTCCCGTCGGCCGCCCCGGAGTCGAACGCCCCCACGACGACGACGCCGAGGACCACGACGCACGC
Organism: Streptomyces sp. NPDC005141; assembly: GCF_053599975.1. Lineage (NCBI taxonomy): Bacteria > Bacillati > Actinomycetota > Actinomycetes > Kitasatosporales > Streptomycetaceae > Streptomyces > Streptomyces sp. NPDC005141. The sequence continues at coordinate 37,929 of NZ_JBSFYW010000025.1, forward strand.
CGCGCCCCCGGCCACGGCCAGCCGCCGGGTCAGCCGGGCACGTCTGCGGCGCCGCAGACGCTCGTGCCGCCCCGCCGGGTCACCGGGCACGATGTCCAGGACCGCGGTCTCGTCTCCGTCCGCGTACGCCTTCCGCCAGCCGTGCGCCTCGGCCGGATCGGTGTACGTCTCATAGGCCGGAGGAGTCTCCCCGTCGCCCTGTGGGAGGTACACCTTCGGCCGGGCTTCGGGATCTCCGGTCTGCCAGGACATGATCGCGCATTGTAGGGACCACCAGGGCTTACGGAGTAGCGAGCGGACAAAGAGACCCGAACCGTCACGTCTCACGTGGTGAAAAACACGCCCCGATGTGCGTTACACGGCCGTAAGCTCACGGACATGCAGGTGATCCAGTCCACGAAGCTCGCCAACGTCTGCTACGAGATCCGGGGTCCGGTTCTTGAGGAGGCGATGCGGCTCGAAGCGGCCGGTCACCGCATCCTCAAGCTCAACACGGGCAACCCGGCGGCCTTCGGGTTCGAGTGTCCGCCCGAGATCCTCGAGGACATCCTCCGCAACGTCTCCTCGGCGCACGGCTACGGCGACGCCAAGGGGCTGCTCGCCGCCCGCCGCGCGGTCGTGATGCACAACCAGACCCTCGGCATCGAGACGGACGTCGAGCACGTCTTCATCGGCAACGGCGTCTCCGAGCTCATCGTGATGGCGATGCAGGGCCTGCTGGACGACGGCGACGAGGTCCTCGTACCGGCCCCGGACTACCCCTTGTGGACCGCGGCGGTCTCCCTGTCCGGCGGCACGGCCGTGCACTACCGCTGCGACGAGCAGTCCGACTGGATGCCGGACCTCGCGGACGTGGAGCGGAAGGTCACCGACCGCACCAAGGCGATCGTCATCATCAACCCGAACAACCCGACCGGCGCGGTGTACGACGAAGCCATGCTCCGGGGACTCACGGACATCGCCCGGCGGCACAACCTGCTGGTCTGCTCCGACGAGATCTACGACAAGATCCTCTACGACGACGCCACGCACACCGCGACCGCCAAGATCGCCCCGGATCTACTCACCCTCACCTTCAACGGCATGTCGAAGGCGTACCGGGTGGCGGGCTACCGGGTCGGCTGGATGTCGGTCTCGGGACCGCGCGCGCACGCGGAGTCCTACATCGAGGGACTGACGATCCTCGCGAACATGCGCCTGTGCGCGAACATGCCGGGGCAGCACGGGGTGGTGGCGGCGCTCAGCGGGCGGCAGACGATCAGCGACCTGGTCCTGCCGGGCGGGCGCCTGAAGGAGCAGCGGGACGTCGCGCACGAGCTGCTGACACAGATCCCCGGCGTGACCTGCGTGAAGCCGAAGGGGGCGCTGTACCTCTTCCCGCGTCTCGACCCGAAGGTCTTCAAGATCAAGGACGACCGGCAGATGGTGCTCGACCTGCTGCGCCGCGAGAAGATCATGGTCGTCCAGGGGACGGGCTTCAACTGGCCCGAGGCGGACCACTTCCGCGTGGTCACCCTGCCGACGGTCGGGGACCTGACGGACGCGGTGACCCGGATCGGCACGTTCCTGGACGGCTACAGCCAGCCGTGACGCCCTCGGGTGACGCGGCGCGCGCTCACCCTGCGTACGCGCCGCGCCCCATTTCACGAACCGGCTCAACTTTAGACGAAATCCAAGCTAGGATGGCTTCCTGTCAGGCACAGGAGGCCATCCCATGTACGAACCGATCCGCACGAAGTCGGTCCACACGATGGCCGGCGCCCCTTCCTCCGACTTCCCCCACCGGTCGCGCGAGGAGGAGCTGGACATCCAGCTCGCCGGTCACCTCGCGGCACTGCTCGCCGTGACGGACGAGATCCGCGCGCTCGCGCCGTCCGCGGACCTGGACGCCGGCGCCGACCGGCTCACCGAGCAGGTGACACGACTGCGCGGCGGTACCGCGCCGGTCCGCGCCCAGGCCGCCGCGGCGCCTCACACATCCCGCCTCGTGACCCTTCACCGTCGCGCCCACGCCCTCGCGGGGCGCGCCCTCGTCGTGGCGGCCTCCCGCGCCGACACGGCCGCCGCGATCCTCTCCGCCGAGCGCATGGACGCGCACGCCCTGGCCGTCGAACCCCGCGAGCTGGCCACCCACTGAGCCCCGGGCTCCCCGAGCCCGAGGCCCCCTTGTACGGCCCCGGTCCGCGCGCTCCCGCAGCGACGCGCGGACCGGTGCCACAGCCGCCGCAACCGGCCCTCCACGCCCCGGACGTGCCCTGCGAGCGCCCTGCACGCGCTCTGCACGCGCCCGCGTAGCGGCGGTCCTCCCTCCGGTTGCGTACCGGGACCCGGTGGTCACCCCGTGTTCACCCCCCGAGACCGGGAACGTTGGATTCCGAGGTGCACGCTCCAGGCGTGAGACGCATCGCAGGAATCGTCCTGGCGGTCCTGTTGATCGGCGGAGTGGCAGCAGCCGTCGTCGCAGGCCGCACTGGTCAGGACAAGGGCACGGCAACGAAGACCGTGCAAGGAGTGATCGGTTCGGAGAAGGCGGAGTTCTTCGCCGACCCCGACGTGGTGAAGGCCCTCGCTGCCAAGGGCTACACCGTGAAGACGGAGACCTCGGGGTCCTGGGCCATGGAGGGCCTCGACCTCAAGGGGTACGACTTCGCCTTCCCCTCCAGCCAGGCACCGGCGGACGAGCTCGCGGACAAGTACCACGTGCGCCAGCCGCTGCCCCGGCCCTTCTACTCGCCCCTCGTCGTGGTGGCCCACCGGAGCGCGGCCCAGGTCCTCGCCGCCAATGGACTCGCCACCCTCGACGAGCACAGCGGGACGCTGAGGATGGCCGCCTATCTGGACGCGGCCCGGCACGACCGGACCTGGCAGCAGCTCAAGGGCGCCAAGGCGCACGGTGAACTGACCGGCACGCTGTACATCGCCAGCACCGACCCGGAGACCTCCAACTCCGGTGCCCTCTACCTCGCCGCCGCCTCCTACGTCGCCGACGGCGGGCGCGTCGCCGCCGACGACGCCGCCGTCGACCGCACCGCACCCCTGATGCACCAGCTCGTCAGCGTCCAGGGCGCCCAGCAGTCCAGCACCGACGCGGAGTTCCGGGACTTCGTCAGCGGCGCCGGCAATCCGCTCGTCCTCGTCTACGAGTCGCAGATCGCCGCCCTCCTCGCCGAGGGCCAGGACACCGGCGACCTCACGGTCCTCTACCCGGACACCACCGCGAACAGCGACCACACGGTCGTACCGCTCACGCCCGAGGGCCGCGCGCTGGGCGAACTCCTCAGCAACGAGCCGGCGTTGCGCAAGCTCGCCGTCCGGCACGGGTTCCGGCCGCAGGGCGCCACCGGCGAGTTCACGGCGGCGACCGCCGCCCACGCCACGTATCTCAATCAGAAGCTGACCGGCGTCCGGCAGGCGCCCGTGCCCGCCTCCAAGGTGCTGCACGAGATGGCGCGCCGGGCCGGGAACCAGGGGGAGAGCAAGTGACCACTGAAGACACCTTCACCCTCACACCGCCAGAGGCCGTCGCGCCCGTGCCCCGTGAGAAGGCCGGCGGACTCGTCCCCGTCGACCCCGGTGTGCGGGACGAGATGGCGCGACGCGCCGCGGAGTACGTCGGCGGACTCGCCCACCTGGACGCCCGCTCACCCGAATTCGCGGGCAAGGTCGGGGAGATCACCGGTCTGGGGTCGAGCGAGATGCGCGGCGCCGCCGCCCAGTCCAACCGCATGCTGGAACGGACGATCCGCAGCCTGCCCTCCAAGGGCGAGGACGCCCAGTCGCACGTCGCGGGCTCGCTCGTCGAACTGCGGCGCGTGGTCGAGGACCTGGACCCGCGGGACCTGTCCGCGAGCAAGGGGCGGAAGTTCCTGTCCAAGCTGCCGGGCGGCAACAGGCTGCGCGACCACGTCGCCAAGTACGCCTCCGCGCAGGGCACGTTGAACAAGATCGTCGGCTCGCTGCGCGGCGGCCAGGACGAACTGCGCCGGGACAGCGCGGCGCTGCAGACCGAACGCGTCCGGCTCTGGGAGACGATGGGAAAGCTCCAGGAGTACGTCGTCCTGGCCCAGGCCCTGGACACCGCGGTCGAGGACCACATCGCGGGCGCCGAGGCCGCGGACCCCGCGCAGGCGGACACGCTCCGGTCCGACGTGCTCTTCCCGGTCCGGCAGAAGCACCAGGACCTGCTCACCCAGCTCGCGGTGTGCGCCCAGGGCTATCTGGCGATGGACGTGGTCAGGCGCAACAACGAGGAACTCATCAAGGGCGTCGACCGCGCGGCCACCACCACCGTCTCCGCGCTGCGCATCTCCGTGATGCTCGCCTCCGCGCTCGACAACCAGCGCAAGGTCGTCGACCAGGTCAACGCCCTGCGCGGCACGACCGAGGACCTGATCCGGGGCAACGCCGAGATGCTCGCCGGCCAGAGCGGCGAGATCCAGCGCATCGCCGCCGACCCGGCCGTCGGCGCCGAGACCCTCCGCAACGCCTTCCAGCAGATCTACCGCACCCTGGACGCGATCGACACGTACAAGGCGCGGGCGACCGAGACGATGGCCGCGACCGTGGAGTCCCTGACCACCGAACTCCAGCAAGCCGGTGCCCACTTGGAGCGCAGCCGCTCACAGGGCGCCTTGGAGGACGGGTTCTGATGAGAACCGTCCGACGGGCGGCCTGCGCCGTCGTGGCCCTGCTCGCGGTCACCGCGTGCACGGCCCAGGAAGAACGGAAGCCCGGAGCCGACGCCGCCCCCGAGCCCGGCACCCTCCGTGTCCTCGCCTCCAGCGAACTCGGCGACATGAAGCCGGTGCTGGACCGGATCGAGCGGGACACCGGCATCACGGTCAAGCCCGCCTACATGGGCACCCTCGCCGCCGTGGACCTGATCGCTCGGGGCACGGCGGACGACAGGTTCGACGCCCTGTGGCTCTCCTCCAACGCCTATCTGCACCTGCGCCCCGACGCCGCGAAGAAGGTCGTCTCGGAGACACCGGTCATGTCGAGCCCGGTGGCCATCGGCGTCAAGGCGACGACGGTGAGCAGCCTCGGCTGGAAGCCGGACGACGTCACCTGGTCGCAGGTGGAGAAGGCCGTGGCGGACGGGAAGCTGACGTACGGCATGACCGATCCGGCGCGCTCCAACTCCGGTTTCTCCACGCTGATCTCGGTGGCCTCCGGACTGTCCGGCGCCCAGTCGGCGCTCACGGACGCCGATGTGGACAGGGCGACGCCCCAACTGCGGGAATTCTTCGAGGGGCAGCGGCTGACGTCGGGTTCGTCGGGCTGGCTGGCCACCGCCTACCAGCGCCGGGGCACCGTGGACGCCCTGCTCAACTACGAGTCCGTCCTCAAGGGCGTGCGGGGCCTGACGGTCATCCGCCCGCGCGACGGCGTGGTGACCGCCGACTATCCGCTCTCCTCCCTCGCCGCGTCCTCCAAGGACACCCGCGAGACCGTCCGGCGCCTCGCCGAGGCACTGCGCGCGCCGGCCACCCAGAAGCGGATCACCGAGTTGACGCACCGCCGCCCGGTCGTCGCCTCGGTCGCCCCTGCGGCCGGCCTCGACACCGGACGACGGCGTGAACTCCCCTTCCCGGGAACCCGGTCCGTCGCAGACCGGCTCCTCGACTCCTACGAGAACAAGCTGCGCCGACCGTCCAGGACGGTCTACGTCCTCGACACCTCGGGCTCGATGGACGGCGACCGCCTCGACCGGCTGAAGAAGGCACTCGGCGATCTGACCGGCGACTTCCGCGACCGCGAGGAAGTGACCCTGATGCCGTTCGGCTCACAGGTCAAGAGCGTCCGCACGCACGTCGTCCGCCCCGGGAACCCGAAGGCCGGGCTCGACGCCATCCGCGAGGACACCCGCGCGCTGAGCGCCGAAGGCGACACCGCCATCTACACCTCGCTGGAGAAGGCGTACGAGCATCTGGGCGCCGACGACGACACGTTCACCTCGATCGTGCTGATGACGGACGGCGAGAACACCAAGGGCGCGGGCCCGTCCGACTTCGACGACTTCTACGGCCGGCTGCCCGGCGGGCAGCGGCAGATCCCCGTCTTCCCCATCCTGTTCGGCGACTCCGACCGCGGCGAACTCCAGCACATCGCCGACCTGACCGGCGGCCGTCTCTTCGATGCCCGGAAGGGCTCGCTCGACGGCGCCTTCGAGGAGATCCGTGGCTACCAGTAGGCTCGTCGGCTTCCTCGAGTCCCGCAAGAACCTCACCGGCAGCGCGTGCGGGATCGCCGGACTCGCGCTGACCTTCGCCGGGGTCGCGGGCCCTGACTGGCCGGTCGTCGTCGCGGGCCTGTACGGCGCGGGCGCGCTGATCGCCCCGCCGGAACGCCCGGCCCTTCCCGACTTCCCGGACCCGTCGGCTCAACTGGAGGAACTCCGTGCCGACTTCGGCACACTGCGGACGTACCTGGACGGGGTCGAGCTGCCCCCGGCGGCCGCGGGCCGGCTCACCGAGCTGACCGAGGTCCTCGCCGCCCTGCTCGATCCCGGCTGGGTCGCCGAGGTCCTAGCCCAGGACCCGGAAGGCGTGCACGCCCTGTCGCGCGCCGTACGGCAGGACATCCCCGAGGCGGTCGACACCTTCGTCCGCACCCGGTGGTGGACCCGCCTGACCCCGGGCACGGAACCCCCGGAGCGCCACCTGGAACGTCAGCTCGGCCTGCTGCACGAGGAGTCGGAGCGGCTCGCGACGGCCCTGCGGGAGACGGAGGCACGCCGCCAGGAGTCGCACACGCGGTACCTGGAGGAGCGCGGCCGCTCGCAGTGACCGCGGCTCACGCGTTCGCCGCGATCACCACCAGGATCACGACCACCAGGATGAGCAGCGCCACCTTCAGCGCCGCGGGCCAGGGCTCACCCGGCGTCGGTGCCTGCGGCGGCGCGCTCCGCGCCGGCACCGCGGCGGGCCCGTTGAACACGTCGTGCCCGGTGAGCGCCGCCCGGGTGCACCAGGGGCACGCGGTCAGATGCGAGCCGAACGCGTGCAGCGGGCGGCCCGGGCAGACCCGTACCAGCGCGCGCTCCTTGTCCAGGGCGCGCAGCCACGCCTCCGCCGGGGGCCGCGTGGCGGGGTCGTGCACGCCGGCACCGAAGGCGGAGCGGGCCAGGGCGAGGAGTTCGGGCGGGAGCACGGAGGGGTCGATGGTGCCGCGCGGGATGACGACCCGCTCGGGGCGCACCACGTACGAGCAGCTCGCGGCGATGTTGTCCTTGACGGTCGACTCGGAAGCACTGTCGTGCGGGACGCCGCCGAAGGGGTGGTTGCCCGCGGTCAGCAGCTGGTAGACGAGGACCGCGAGCGCGAAGTCGTCGGTGGCGCGGGTGGCGGGGCCGCCTGCCTGCCGCTCGGGGGACGAGTAGTCGGTGGTGTGCATCAGGCAGGGGAAGAGCTCCCCGGTCACCGGGTCGTCGAAGGCGATGGAGTCGCAGTCGAGGAAGGTGACGAAGCCGTTGGCGTCGACGACGACGTTGCTGCTGGAGAAGTCGCCGATGACGAGGTTGTCGTAGTGCATACGGGCGGTCATGAACGCGAGGTTCCAGGCGACGCCGAGCAGAAAGCGCCAGTCGGCCCGGTCGGCGAAGAGCTTGAGGCGCTGGGCCCGGGTGAACAGGCCGATCAGCTGGACGTGCTGGGGTTCGCCGAAGCGGCGCATGGCGTAGCCGAGGAACTCGCCCTGGGGACCGCGGGCGAGGGCGGTCGGCCAGGCCAGTTCGGGCGGCTGGGAGGCGTCGGTGGGGCGGGCCGCGAGCGGGGACATGGTCAGCATCCGCGTCAGCCGGCGCTCCTGCTCGGGGCCCGGGGGTTCGCGGTACAGCTTGACGACGATGCCGTCGTCGCCGACGACGGGGAAGACGGCCGCCTGGCCGCCGCCCTTGAGGGGCAGCTCGGCGAGGGTGACCGGCTTGCCGTCCAGGAACACGGTGAGGCCGCTCATGGGCGCGCCTTGAGCACGGCCCGCAGCAGGGTCTTGTCGTCGGCGTTGAGGGCGGTGAGCCGGTCCGACCGGAGCAGGGTCGCGAGGCCCTCGTGGGCGCTGTCGCTCACCGGACCGGGAACGTCGAGGGAGCGGAAGACGGCCTCGGCGAACGACGCGTTCGGGGACAGCGCGCCGCCTCCGGAACGATTGAGCGCGGCCTGCGCCAGTCCGTCGGTGGACAGCAGCACCCCGTCGATCCCCTCGTCGGACACACAGTCGGTGTGCACCCAGCGAGCCGCGTCCGGCGACGTCAGGAAGACCGTCTCGTTGCTGTACTCGCTGGCCGCCGCCGGCTGCGGCAGCAGATGGAACTGCCGCTCCCCGTCCTCCGTACCGGCCCGCAGGACGACGAAGCCGTCGCCCACGGTCAGATGGCCGAGCCAGCCCCGCGCGAGCACGACCACGGTGAGCGTGGTCGCGAAGTCCGCCGCGTCGGCACCCGTCCGGTCCAGGAACACCTTGCAGACGTCGTGGAAGGCGTCCTCCAGAAGCTCGTGCACGGCCTCGCCGGGACGGCGGTCCGCCGCGGTGGCGGCCCGGCGCGCGAAGTGCTCGGCGGCCAGCTCGACCGCGAGGCGCGAGCCCTCCTCGGAGCGCGGTCTGCTGCCCGCGCCGTCCGCGACCGCGAGGACCGCCACGGACGCGGTCACCGCGTACGCGCAGGCGTCCTGGCAGGGCAGTCCCTGCCGGCGGTGCCGGTAGCCCTCGACACTCATGCCGTGGATCCGCCACGGCGTCTCCCGCTCGTCGACTCCGGTCATCAGTCAGGAATCCCATCCGGTCATCGGTCACGATTCCCAGGCCGGGCGCTGCGTCTTGAACTGGCTGAAGATCTTCTCGAAGACCTCGTCGCCCGCGCCCTTCTGCTCGGCGTTGGCACTCGCGGACATCATCTGGAGCAGCTCGCGGAACGGGAATCCCTGCAGCCGGGCGTTGAACTTCGGCGCGAACGCCTGGAGCACCTGCTCGCCCCTGTCCGTGATGCCGCCGACGCCGATCGCGTACAGCCGGAAGCGACGGGCACGCTGCTCGTCCGCGAGCACCGGGATCAACCGGTGCCAGGTGTCGGTGAGATGGCCGGTGGCGTCGGTCGGCAGTCCGTCGGTGACCAGACAGATCTGCGGCCGGTAGTACTGGAGTCCGGAGGCGCGCAGCTCGGCCTTGCGGGCGGCGACGATGTGCATGGACAGTTCGAGGGCCTCGGTCATCAGGGTGACCCCGGCGGCGGCGAGCTGCGGCGGCTGGAACATGTGCGCGGGCACGAAGGGACTCACCGGGGCGCGCGGGGCGAGGAGTTGGGGCCCGCGCCAGGCCGCGACGCCGTTGCCGCCGAAGGTGACCACGGCGACCTCGACGCTGTAGCTGAGGCTGACGTCGTCGTGCAGTTCCCGGGTCCACTCCGCGAGCGCGTTGTTGAGCGTCTGGATGGGCTGACCCGCCATGGAGCTCGAGATGTCGAGGCAGAGCACGAGCGGCAGTCGCTGCGCGTTGTTCTCGAACTCGATGTCGGCGTACTCCGCCGGCAGGGTGGGCGGGTATTCGCTGTACATGGGGATCTCTCCTGGTCTCAGGGCCGGCCGGCTTTGGCGTGCCGTCCGGCGGTCGGCGGAAACGCGTAGAGGACGTCGGAGTCCCGCTCCCGTGCGTCGGTGACGTCGACGAGTCCGCCGGGTGCGGGCGGCGGGCGGCCCGGCTCGGCCCACACCGCCCGGTACAGCACGTGGTCGACCTCGACATAGCCCTGCGGGTGCAGTTCGCTGCGGACGACGGCGGACCGGGCGGGTCCCGGTACGTTGCCGACCCGCCGTCCGTGGCGGGGCGTCGGCGTGACCCTGAGGCGGGTGGTGGCCTCGTCGGGCGCCCGGGTGCGCGGCGCCGCGACGGTCGTCGGTACGGCACCGACGCCCGGCACGGCGAGCGCGCGCCGGGACAGGGTGCCGACGGCGTGGGAGGAACGGCGGATCAGGAAGAGGAGCAGCCCGAGGAGGAGGACGAGCACGGCGCAGAGGACGGCGAGCACCTGGGTGGCGGTGTCCCAGCCGGAATCGGCGACGGGGTCGGGGCCGGGTCCCGGATCGGGGGGGACGACCTTCCCGGTCTTCTCGTTCCGGTCGTCCTTGCCGGAGGTGGTGGTCCCGGTGGGAGCGGGCGTGCCGGCCGAGGTGCCCGCGGGGCCGCTGATGGCGTACGTGTGCCGTGAGAGGTCGACGGCCATGTCGGCGGCGACGAATTCACCGCCGCTCAGGGGGCGGCCCTGACGGAGCGGGGCGCAGAGGTCCTTGCCGTCCTTGCCGCTCCTGCCGTCCTTGTTTTCGCAGGCCCCGAGGGAATCCAGCTCGGCCAGGACGTCGTCCGGCAGCGCGTCGATGGTGGCGTCCTTCGCGACGAGCCTCGCCTTCGGGTCCGCCAGCATCAGGAGTGCTGTTCCACCCGCTCCGGTGTGCACGCCCCGCGGCACCTCGACCACGAGTCCCGGGTGCCCGGCCAGCAGGGTCCGTTCGAAGCCCTCGCGGTTCTCGGCGGTGCCGTCGAACCGCACCTCCTGGTCGAGGGTGACGTGAACCGTCCCCTCGCCGACCGACCGGGCCCAGCACCGGAGCCGCTCGTCGAAGTGCGGGCCGCACGATTCCTCGGCCGCCACCGGCCCCGCCGGAGCGAGTGCGACCAGCAGTCCGGCAAACACCATCAAAGAAAGCCAACGCCGCATCGACAACCCCCCGTGGCCCAAAGCAGCACCCCCGCGGCCCTGAAAAGCACTTGCCCATAGTGGCGGAAACCGGCGCGCGTTTGTAAGGGTTTGAGTCACGCAACAGGCATATCTTCTACAACTCGAACACCTGATTGCAGCGGGTGAACATCTGTCTCGCCCGTTCCACCCAATCGCTGGCCAAAGCATCGAAATCCGTTTGCGTCATTCGACAGGTCAGGGGAAGATCGCACACCCCTGCGAGACAGGGGCGCGGCCCCCGCACGTCCCACACGGACAGCATGGGGTTCAGTTGTTCGGTATTCCACGCGTTCGACGCGGCCGCGGCGACGGCGAGTTGATCCCGGCGCAGAAAATGACCGTCGGTCGCGAAGGCGACCAGCAGTCTCTTGGTCGTCATGAATCGCACCGTGATCATCCGGCCCGTTTCCTCCAGGTCGAATTGCATGGAGACGGAAACGGTGTCGGTCGCGGTGTGGAAATTCCGTCTGGCCACCCAGTTCTGCACCAGCTGCCGCCAGTGCGTACCGATTTCCAGGATCTCGTGCCCGCGGCCGGAAACGGACTCAGGCGTCGCCACGGGCCACCGCCTCGGCGACCATCGCATCGGTCAGCCCGGCGTCGAGCAGCGCCTGGGCGTGCGACAGCAGACAGGAGGGTACGGACACGCTGCTGCTCTCCTTGCGGCGTTTCATCAGATCCCGGGTGCGCGCCTTGATGCTGTGGGCCACCGTGGGCGGCGGCCAGACCGCCTGCCGGGGTTCCTGCTCCAGCAACCCGGCGAGAAGATCGTCCAGTTGGGGCCGGTCCTCGGGCCGCTTGGCCAGACAGCGCGCGACCAGTTCCCGCATCGGCCCGGATATGCCGTCGAGTTCGGGTTCGGCGAGGACGACCCGGTAGCGCACCGCCTCTCCGCTGCCGTGCGGAGGGCGCCCGGTGAGGGCGTACACCAGGACCCCGCCGAGAGAGAAGACGTCGCTGGGCGGGCCCACCGCGGCTCCCTTGATCTGCTCGGGCGACATGAAGGGCGGAGTACCGACGACGACGCCGACCTGGGTGAGGCCGGGCGCGCCGTCGACGCGGGAGATCCCGAAGTCGATGACGCGCGGCCCGTCGGAGGCGAGGAGCACGTTCGCCGGTTTGAGGTCGCGGTGCACCACGCGTGCGGCGTGGATGGCCTGGAGCGCCTCGACCAGGCCCGCGCCGAGCCGTCGTACCTGCGGCTCGGGCAGGGGCCCGTCGGCGTGGACCGCCTCGGCGAGCGAGGGGCCGGGCACGTACAGGGTGGCCAGCCAGGGCAGTTCGGCCTCGGTGTCGGCGTCGACGACGGCCGCGGTGTAGGCGCCGCTGACCACGCGCGCCGCCGCGACCTCGCGCGCGAAGCGCTCCCGGAACTCGCCCTCCGCCGCGAGTTCGGGCCGCACCACCTTCACCGCCACCTCGCGCCCGGCGGGCGAGCGGCCGAGATACACCCATCCCATGCCACCGGAGCCGAGCCGCCCCACGATGCGGTACGGACCGATCTTCATGGGGTCACTGACAGGCGTGCGCACCCCGCCCACCTCATTTCGGGGTTCACCGGAAGATGTCAGGAGTGTCCCGCGAAATCCTCGCTTTTTCAGCCGTTCCGGCGCGGGCAGGGGTGGAGGGGACGAAAAAGCCGGGGTCCCGCACAGGTGTGCGCGGGACCCCGGCGGGGTGCTGTCACCGCGGCCGACCTCCGCAACGGTCGCAGGTCAGGGCAACTCGGTCGGCCGCGGAGTCACAGGGGGTGTCAGCCCAGGCGCTGCACCAGCGCGCGGTACTCGTCCCACAGTTCCTTCGGCGTGTGCTCGCCGAAGGTGTTGAGGTGCTCGGGGACCAGGGCGGCCTCCTCGCGCCAGACCTCCTTGTCGACCGTGAGCAGGAAGTCGAGGTCGGCGTCGGCCAGTTCGAGACCGTCGGTGTCGAGGGACTCCCGGGTCGGCAGGACGCCGATCGGGGTCTCGACGCCCTCGGCCTTGCCGTCGAGGCGCTCGACGATCCACTTCAGGACGCGGCTGTTCTCGCCGAAGCCGGGCCACACGAACTTGCCCGCGTCGTTCTTGCGGAACCAGTTCACGTAGTAGATCTTCGGGAGCTTCGCCTGGTCCTTGTCCTTGGCGACGTCGACCCAGTGGCCCATGTAGTCGCCCATGTTGTAGCCGCAGAACGGCAGCATGGCGAAGGGGTCGCGGCGCAGCTCGCCGACCTTGCCCTCGGCGGCGGCGGTCTTCTCGGAGGCGACGTTCGCGCCGAGGAAGACACCGTGGTTCCAGTCGAAGGACTCCGTCACCAGCGGCACGGCCGTGGCGCGGCGGCCGCCGAAGAGGATCGCCGAGATCGGCACGCCCTTGGGGTCCTCCCACTCGGGCGCGATGATCGGGCACTGCGAGGCGGGCACCGTGAAGCGGGCGTTGGGGTGCGCGGCGGGCGCGGCGGACTCCGGCGTCCAGTCGTTGCCCTTCCAGTCGGTCAGGTGTGCCGGGGTCTCCTCCGTCATGCCCTCCCACCAGATGTCGTTGTCGTCGGTGAGCGCGACGTTGGTGAAGACGGAGTTGCCCCACAGGGTCTTCATCGCGTTGGCGTTGGTGTGCTCACCGGTGCCGGGCGCGACGCCGAAGAAGCCGGCCTCGGGGTTGATCGCGTACAGCTGGCCGTCCTCGCCGAACCGCATCCAGGCGATGTCGTCACCGATCGTCTCGACCGTCCAGCCGGAGATCGTGGGCTCCAGCATGGCGAGGTTGGTCTTGCCGCAGGCGCTCGGGAAGGCGGCGGCGACGTACTTCGACTCGCCGTGCGGCGGCGTCAGTTTGAGGATCAGCATGTGCTCGGCGAGCCAGCCCTCGTCCCGCGCCATGACGGAGGCTATGCGCAGGGCGTAGCACTTCTTGCCGAGGAGCGCGTTGCCGCCGTAGCCGGAGCCGTACGACCAGATCTCGCGGGTCTCCGGGAAGTGCGAGATGTACTTCGTGGAGTTGCACGGCCACGGCACGTCCGTCTCGCCCTCGGCCAGCGGTGCTCCGAGCGTGTGCACTGCACGCACGAAGAAGCCGTCGTTGCCGAGTTCGTCCAGGACGGGCTGTCCCATGCGGGTCATGGTGCGCATCGACACGGCGACGTAGGCGGAGTCGGTGATCTCGACGCCGATCGCGGAGAGGTCCGAGCCGAGCGGGCCCATGCAGAACGGGACGACGTACATCGTCCGGCCGCGCATCGAGCCGCGGAAGACGCCACCCTCACCGCCCTGGCCCTGGAAGATCTCCCGCATCTCGGCGGGGGCCTTCCAGTGGTTGGTCGGGCCCGCGTCCTCTTCCTTCTCGGAGCAGATGAACGTACGGTCCTCGACCCGCGCGACATCGGTCGGGTCGGAAGCGGCGTAGTACGAGTTGGGGCGCTTGATCGGGTCGAGCTTCTTGAAGGTGCCCTTACGGACGAGCTCCTCGCTCAGTCGCTCGTACTCGGCCTCGGATCCGTCACACCAGACCACACTGTCCGGCTCGGTCAGTTCGGCGATCTCGTTGACCCACGAGATCAGTTCTTTGTGGTTGGTCGGGACGGGAGCCGCGATGTCGCGCGCCACGATTGCTCCTAAATGAGGGGTTTTGTTGTTGTGCCCCGTGGGGGCTGCGACCCGGATGCTTCACGGTGATTGAACCCCTGGCGCTCATCCGGTGCCGACCGCACTCATTTGATGATCCGACTGAGCCGCGCATATGTCCAGAGGGCCTCACACCTGAGCGGAGTGAGCATCACCACTCGCCGGAGGGTTTCCCCCCGCTCGCTCCGGGTTCACCGCAAGCGCCCCCGCGACGCCCGGCCATCCGCGTGAGATCATGGCCACTATTGCGGTTCACTTACGCGGTACTGACGCGTAACTTACGGTTCCGTAGGTACGATTCGGCCCATGACTGCGTCCGTCCCCGACGCGCCCACGGACACGCCGGCCGCCGGCCCCGCGTCTGTCGCGCACTCACTGTCGGAAGAGATCAAGCCCAAGCTCCGCGGCTGGCTGCACCTCGGCATGTTCCCGGCCGCCCTCGTCTCCGGACTGGTCCTCACCGCGCTGGCGGACTCGACCCGTGGCCGCATCGCCTGCGGAATCTTCGCCCTGACGGCCTGCCTCCTGTTCGGGGTGAGCGCCCTCTACCACCGCGGCAACTGGAGCCCGCGGATGGACGGCGTCCTGCGCAGACTCGACCACGCGAACATCTTCCTGATCATCGCGGGCACCTACACGCCGCTGACCATGCTGCTGCTGCCGGAGGCCAAGGGGCAGTGGCTCCTGTGGAGCATCTGGGCGGCCGCGACGGCGGGCATCATCTTCCGGGTCTTCTGGGTCGGCGCCCCGCGCTGGCTCTACACGCCCTGCTACATCGCGATGGGCTGGGCGGCCGTCTTCTTCCTTCCCGACTTCATGCGGACGGGAGGCATCGCCGTCCTCGTCCTGGTGATCGTCGGCGGTCTGCTCTACAGCGCGGGCGGAGTGATCTACGGGATCAAGCGCCCCAACCCGTCACCGCGCTGGTTCGGATTCCACGAGGTCTTCCACTCCCTCACCCTCGCGGCGTTCATCGTGCACTACGTCGGCATCTCGCTGGTGGCCTACCGGCACGGCTGACCCACCCCTCCCCCCTCCTCTTCAGTGGCCGCGGCTCCCAAGCCGCGGCCACTGCGCGTTTCCGGCACCGCGAACGCCGCCTCAGCCACCCCTTCCCGCGAACTGATAGTCCCGATGAATTGACAGCATTTATCTTTTGATAGTTACTTTCAATTTATGGAGACTTCCACGCACGACGACGCCGCTCGGCGCGACCCCCGCCGCTGGTGGGCCCTCGGGGCCCTGGTCGCGAGCATGCTCGTACTCGGCTTCGACATGACGATCCTCAATGTGGCGCTGCCGACGATGGCCCGGGACCTGGGCGCGTCCACCGGGGCGCAGCAGTGGATGGCGGACGCGTACGTCGTCGTCTTCGCCTCCCTGATGCTCCCGGCGGGCCTGCTCGGCGACCGCTTCGGACGGCGCCGCATGCTCATCACCGGCCTCGGCGTCTTCCTCGCCGGCTCCCTGGTCGGCGCCCTCGTCGACGACGTCACCTGGGTGATCGCCGCCCGCGCCCTGATGGGTGTCGGCGGCGCGCTGGTGATGCCGCTCGCGCTCGCCGTCCTGCCCTCGCTGTTCGGACCCGACGAGCGCACCAAGGCCGTCGGAGCCGTCTCCGCGGCCTCGGCGCTCGGCCTGCCGCTGGGCCCGATCATCGGTGGCTGGCTGCTGGACCACTTCTGGTGGGGCTCGGTCTTCCTGGTCAACGTGCCGATGGCCGCCATCGGCATCACCGCCTGCGTCCTCCTGCTCCCCGAGACCCGAGACCCGGCAGCGCCCAAGGTCGACGCGGTCTCCACCGCGCTCACCGCGGTCGGCCTCAGCGTCCTGATCTACGCCATCATCGAGGCTCCGACCCACGGCTGGGGCGACCCGCTCGTCCTCGGCTGCTTCGCCGCCTCCGTCCTCCTGATCGCGCTGCTCGTCGTCCGCGAACGCCGCAGCCCCCGCCCGATGCTGGACCTCTCCCTGCTCGCCCAGCGCGGCTTCCTGCTCAACACACTCGCCGCGACGCTCGTCATGTTCGTGCTGTCCGGCCTGATGTTCGTACTGCCGCAGTACCTCCAGGCGGTGCTCGGACACGACGCGCTCGCGACCGGCGTGCGGATGCTGCCGATGATGGGCGGCCTGCTGATCGCCTCCCGGGGCGCTCAGCCGCTGCTCGCCCGGTTCGGGGCGCGCGCGGTGATCAGCGCGGGTCTCGTCGTCCTCTCCTTCGCCGCGTTCCTCGGCAGCCGTACGACCGTCGACGACGGGTACGGCGTCACCGCCCTGTGGCTGTCCATCGCCGGGCTCGGTTTCGGCTTCGCCGTGGTGCCCGCGATGTCCGCCGCCCTCGGCGCACTCCCCCGCGACCGGGCCGGCAGCGGCTCCGGACTGCTGATGACCGTGCGCCAGGTGGGCAGCGCGATCGGCATCGCCCTGCTCGGCTCACTGCTGGCGAGCACCTACGCCGACCGCCTCGGCACCTCCGCGCTGCCGCGCGCCGCCGCGGACGTCGCCGCCGACTCGGTGGTCGGCGCCCATGTGGTCGCCGACCGGCTCGGCGACCCCGCCCTCGCCGCCTCCGCGAACGCCGCGTACATCCACGGCATGGACCTGGTCCTGCTGGTCAGTGGGGTCGCGTCCCTGCTCACCGCCCTGCTGGCGGCGGCCCTGCTGCCGAACCCCCGGCGGTCCGCCCCCGTACCGGAGGAGGACACCGACATGGCCCCGGCCCCGGCTGATGCCGGACAATGAGGACCATGGCCGCCACCGCACAGAGTTCCACTCCCGCCACGGAGCCCCAGCCCGGGCTCCGTGAGCGGAAGAAGATCAAGACCCGCATCGCGATCCGCGAGGCGACGTACCGGCTGATCGAGGAGCAGGGGTACGACGCGACGACGATCGAGCAGATCGCGGAGGCGGCCGAGGTCTCCCCGTCCACGGTGTTCCGCTACTTCCCGACCAAGGAGGACATCGTCCTCACGGACGAGTACGACCCGCTCCTGGAACAGGAGCTGCGGGAGCGCCCCGCGGACGAACCGTGGTTCGAGTCCCTGCGCCATGTGCTCAGGAAGGCCATCGGCATCAGCAACTCCGAGGACCCCGAGGTCACCCGGCTCCGGACGCGGCTGATGGTCGAGGTCCCCGCCGTGCGTTCCCGGATGATGGAGAGCATGTCCGTCACCGGGCGGCTGCTGAGCCGGGCCATCGGGGAGCGCGTCGGGCGGGACCCGGACAGCCTGGAGGTCCGTGTCTTCGCGATGTCGCTGATCGGCGGTCTGATGGAGACCTCCCTGTACTGGGCCGAGACCGGCCAGGGGGACGACTTCGCGGACCTCGTCGAGCGCGCCGTGAACGTCCTGGAACACGGTCTGCAGCCGGGAAACCCGGAGGCCGCGGGTGCGCCCCGCATGACATCCTGACCGCGTGAACGGACCGGAGATCCACATCGAATTCGCCCCCGAACTGGGGCTGTTCGTCCCGCAGACACGCCGCACGGGAGTCACCCCCGTCGGCACCGACGGCTCCTCCACCCTCGGTCATGTCGTCGAGTCGCTCGGCGTCCCGCTGACGGAGGTCGGCACCCTGGTCGTGGACGGGCGTGACGTGCCCTTCTCGCACATCCCGGCCGCGGGCGAGTCCGTGCGGGTCCGCCCGGTCGAACGCCCGCAGCGGGTCCCCGGCGCCCCCCTGCGCTTCCTCCTCGACGTCCATCTCGGCACCCTCGCCCGCCGGATGCGCCTCCTCGGCGTCGACACCGCGTACGAGTCCACCGACATCGGCGACCCGGCTCTCGCCGCCCGTTCGGCGGCCGAGCGGCGCGTGCTGCTCAGCCGCGACCGCGGACTGCTGCGGCGCCGCGAACTGTGGGCGGGCGGCTTCGTCTACAGCACCCGCCCCGACGACCAACTCCGCGACGTACTGGGCCGGTTCGCACCCGAACTGAAGCCCTGGACACGCTGCACCGCGTGCAACGGCCTGCTCGGGAGGGCCACCAAGGAGCAGGTCGCGGACCAGCTGGAGAGCGGCACCGAGCGGTCGTACGACGTCTTCGCCCAGTGCGAGGAGTGCGGGCGCGCCTACTGGAAGGGCGCGCACCACGACCGGCTGGAATCGGTCGTGGAGCGCGCCCTCGCGGAGTTCGGGACCGGTCGGTGAGCTCCGCGAGTACGGGACCGGCCATCCGACCTGACGGGCCGCCGGCCGGGGTCGTCCCCCGGCCCCGGCCCCGGCCCCCGCTCCCGCTCTAGCGCCTGATCAGATCCTTCGCGCCGCAGGCCAGTCCGTCCCTGCTGGGATCGAGTCCGAGCGGATCGTCCTTTCCGTTGATCCTCAGCCGTCCGTAGTCGTTCTTCTTCAGCCACGCGCAACGGGAGGCCGTCGTCTTCCGCACCCCGTCCGGGAAGGCCGTCGGCACACAGACGTTGACGGTGCCGTAGTGGCGGTCGCAGCCGGAGATGGTGGTGGACACCTTCTGGGAGGTCCGCTTCCTGCCCGGCTCCGTGACCGTTCCCTCCAGGGAATCGGCGAAGGAGTGGACATGCGCCGAGGCGGTGTCCGCGGCGAGTGCGGACGGCCCCTGGAGGTGCACCCACTTGGCCACCGACGGAACCCCGTTGGCGTCGACCGCGAAGAGCATGTACCAGCCGGGCGGCGCCATGTTGGGGTTGCTCGTCACATTGAGGTCGATGTTGTTGCCGTCCACGCTCAGCGGCAGGTCCACGAACCGCTGATTGGGGTCGGACGAGTGCGTCACCGCGGCGGGCCGGATCAACTCCGCCTTCACGATGGGCCGGTCGACGGTGATGCGCTGCGTGTCCCCGTACACCCACTCGCTGTCGATCACCGAAGTGATCGTCGGGCGGGCGCCCTTGAGGAGGTACGGCGGGGTGTAGATGGACACGTTGTGGTTCCAGGTGCCGTTGCCCGGGTTGTCACCGGTGGCCATCACCCGGCCGTCGGGCAGCAGGAACGCGGAGGAGTGATAGCCCCGCGCCTCCGGGTCGGCGGTCACCGGGTCGAACGTCGAGGTCGCCGGGTCGAAGACCGACGCCTCGTAGACGGGGTCGGCTCGGTTGTGCAGTCCGCCGCCCGTCTCCAGGACCTTGCCGTCGGGCAGCAGTACGGCGGAGACGTACATCTTCCCCTGGGCGCCGGTCTGCGCCACCTTGCCGTTGCCGAGGTCCACCGTGCCCTGCGGGATCTGCGGGCCCACCGTGTACGCGGGGCCGGCGGCCTTGAGGTCGATGATGTCGGTGAGCCGGTTGGCGGCCGGGTTCGAGTCGATGTTGCCGCCGCCGATGGTCAGGACCTTCTGGTCCTGTGCGGGAGGCAGCAGCACGCTCGCGGACTGGTCGCGTTCGTCCTTGTTCTGCAGACCGGGGACCGCGGTCGTGGTGTTGGCGTCGTAGTCGTAGATCGCCGAGCCGGTGCCCGGGGTGCCGTTGCCGAAGACATGGCTGCCCGAGTAGAAGAGCCGGCCGTCCTGCATCAGGATCATCGACGGGTACAGACCCCAGAACGACCACGTCTGGTTGACCTGCCACAGCGGCAGCCACTGCTGCTGGGCGTTCGACCACCGCTCGGCGGTCACCGAACCCGAGGAGTCCTCGCGCAGACCGCCGAACGAGATGATGTCACCGTTGCCCAGCTCGGTGGCCGACGGATACCAGTGACCGTCGTTCAGGTCGTTCGTCCTGCTGTACGTCTCGGTGACCGGGTCGAAGATGTACGAGTCCTTGTAGCCCTCGTACCCGTGCCCGCCCGCGACCGGGAAGGCCTTGTTGCCGCTCATCACCAGCACCCGCCCGTCGGCGAGCTGGACGTGCCCGGCACAGAACATGTCCTTGGGCGTGGGGATCACCTTGTACGAGCCGGTCGCCGGGTTGTAGACCGCCGACGTGAACGTGCCCGCGTCGAAGTTCTCCTCGCTGTTCCCGGAACCCGCGATCAGCAGCACCTTGCCGTTCTTGAGGACGACGGAGTGCATGGAGCGCACGGGGTTCTGCGTCGGCAGGACCGTCCACTTCCCGTTCGCGCACTCCTCGGCCGTACTCGTGCAGGTGGCCGGCGGAACGGGGTCGGCGACCTGCTCCATCGTGTAGTCGTCGGTCGTCGCGGAACCCGTGCCGTACACGGACACGCCCCAGGTGATGCGGTCGGTGCCCGCCGGGACGGCCGGAGTGCGCACCGTCGCCTGCGTCCAGGCCGCCGCCATGTCCAGGGTCTTGAGATCGGTCCAGTACTGCCAGCCCGCCGTCGTGTCGTGCCGGAAGAGCGTGATGGCCGCGTCGGGGGTGGTCGTCTTGTAGTAGAGCCCGAGGTCGTACTGCTTGCCCGCGGTGACCACCGGCGCGCACGCGGCGGACTCGGTGATCAGCGCCTTGCGGTCGCCGTCGACCCGGCGGGTCAGCGTGACCTTCATGGCCTTGGAGCCGGAATGGGCGTCGCTCACGGTCGCGAAACTGAAGTCGTTGTCGCCCCAGCCGGACTTCTCCCAGCAGGACGGCATGCCGTCCGTTCCGCCGGTCTCGAAGCCCGGGTTGGTGACGAGGTTGGCGGCCGACGCGGGCTGCGGTGACACGAGCAGCAGCCCGGCCGCGAGGCCCGTCACGGCCAGCAGTGCGGTTCTCCGACGTGGTCTCACCCGGAATTTCACGCGGTTCTCCTTGCTGTGCGTTCGCGGCCGCGGCTCCCGCGTCCGCTCGGGCTGCTGCGGCGCGGCAGATAGACCAGCGCTTCGGTCCCGACGAAGCGCAGAACGAAGGTCGTCACCAGAGCCAGCGCCGTGGCGGACAGGGCGCTCATGCCGAAGCGGTGGACGAAGAGCGCGATCAGCGGGATGCGCAGCACCAGATCGGCGTTGGCGAGCAGCGCGAACCGGCCCAGGCGGTCCCACCGGTTGCGGTGCTTGCGGCGCTCGCGGAACAGCAGATGCTCGATGAGCAGGAAGTTCCAGGCCACGCCCAGCTGGTTGGCCAGGATCTCCGCCGGAACGTAGTGCACTCCGGCGGCGGTGAGCGCGTACAGGCCGAGCAGGTTCGGCACGAAGCCGGTGGCGCCGATCAGCCCGAAGACCACCATGCGGGCGACCGGCGAGGCGGTGCGCAGCCCGACGAGGTGGCGCAGGAACCGGAAGCCCTCCTGGGCGCTCGACTTGGACTCGCCCGCGAACCGGTCCTGGAAGACGAAGGGCACCTCGGTGACCTGGCGGGGGCGGCTGCGCACGGCCAGTTCGAGAAGGATCTTGTAGCCGAGCGGCTGCAGGACCTCGGCGGTGACCGCGCTGCGGCGGATCGCGAAGAATCCGCTCATCGGGTCGCTGATGCCGCGCAGCTTGCGCGGGAAGAGCGTCTTGGTCAGCCAGGTCGCACCCCGCGACACGGCGATGCGGTAGCCGCCCGCGAGTCCTTCCCTGCTGCCGCCCTTGATGTAGCGGCTGGCGACCACCAGGCCCGCGTTCGCCCGCTCACCGGAGGCCACCAACTCCGGTATCAGGGACGCCGGATGCTGGCAGTCCCCGTCCATGACGACGATCCACTGGGAGCTCGCCGCCTTGAGTCCCTCGACGACCGCGCCGCCGAGGCCGCCCTCGGGCACGTCGCGGTGCAGCAGGGTCACCGGGAACGGGCAGTCCTGCGCGGCCTGGAGAATCACCTCGGGGGTGTCGTCCGTGGAGTCGTCCACGAAGAGCACCTCGCAGGGCAGTCGGGCCGGCACCGACTCGGCGATCTGGCGCAGCAACTGCCGTATGTTCGCCGACTCGTTGAAGGTCGGTACGACGATGGTGACGGCACCGGGTTCCGCGACCTCGGCGGCGCGTACCGCCGGGTCGCCCAGTTCGCCCGGGACAGTGCTCTCGAAGCTGCTCATCGACTGCCTCCGGAACGGGCCGTGGTGGTGGTCTCGTTGCTGTCGTCGATCCGCCGGATCTCGATGCGGTCCTCGCCCCTGCCGAAGGTGGCGACCGCCGTGGAGTGCTCGATCGCGGCCTTCACCGTGGGCAGGTCGACCGCGTCGCGCCGTACCGTCGGGGAGGCGACCACGTAGTCGAGGTCCTTCCAGCCGTGCGGCATCGTCCTGGTGACCGCGGGGTCGAGGTCGGCCTTGTAGAACCAGATGGCGCCGAGGCCCGGCCGGTAGCCGTCGTGCACGAGGTCGAGCCAGAGCGCGTCGTCGACCAGGACCCGGGTGTCCTCCGGGTTCCTCACCTCGGTCCTCAGCCATGAAGAGGCCGCCCGGTAGGGGGCGTTGGCGTCGGCGGTCACGGCCGTGCGATCACCGTCGTACCAGCGGGGCACGACATAGGCACCGGCGGCCACCACGAGCACCGCCGCCAGCCCGCGGCGCCCCCACGTCACGTACGTCTTCTCCTCGGCGGTGCGCCGTCTGCGCAGCACCGCGTGGGCGACGCTCGCGGTGCCTCCGGCGAGGACGAGGGCGAGGAAGGGAAGTGCCTGGATGACGTACATCGCGGGCAGGTAGCCGTTCGGGCGCAGGGCCACCAGGGCGAGGATCGCCACGGTGAGCGCGGGTCCGGCCAGGGCGCGCGCGGTCACCGACCAGCGGAAGGTGACCAGGAGGAGCAGCGCGCCCGCGAGTCCGCCGAGCGGCAGGACACGGTCGTAGTACAGCCAGGACTGCAGGACGCCGTACGAGCCGGTACCTCGCTCCAGGATGAACCCGGAGCCGGGGCGGCTCATCTGGTAGGTGATGCCCTCCCAGAGCGAGACGTGTCCGCCCCCCGGGAACAACTCGCCCTTCAGCAGGGCGAAGAGCGGGTACGCGGTGCCGATCAGGACGCACGCGGTGACGGCGCCGGTCAGTGCGAACTTGCGGGTGTCACGGTGGCTGTGCCGCCACATCGTGATGAACAGCGCGGGCAGGATGACCAGCATCGTCTCCTTGGTCAGCACCGCGGTGGCGGCCGCGAGGCCCGCTCCGAAGTGGTGCCAGAGATGACGGCTCGGCGAGGCGGCCAGGCAGAACGCGAGCAATGTCCACATGACCGCGATGTTGTCGAGGAAGATCTCCCGCTGGAGCACGACCGAGAGCGGGGAGAGCCCGAAGAGGACCATCGCGAGGCCGGCCGCCCACCGCGGCAGCGACAGACGGCGCGCGAGGACGTACAGCAGGACCGCGCTCACCGCGCTGACCACGAGCATCGCGAAGCGCATCGAGCCGACGGTCATCAGCGACGGGCTGATGTGCGCGGGAATCCAGGTCAGCAGGGCGATCTGGATCCAGCCGAGCGGCGGGTGGTCGTACCAGTACGTGTAGTGGGCCAGGCCCTTGCCCTGCTGGACGGCCCAGGCCTGGGCGAGGTAGGTGCCCTCGTCGTCGCTGAGGGTCGGGTAGGCGGCGATGTTCCAGCCCTGCACGACGAGGATCGCCGCGAGCAGCACCGCGCACAGGATCAGATCGGAGCGCGAGCTGCGAAAACGCGGGTCACGAAGGGACGCCGGGACGATTTTGGGCGCAGGAGGCCGCTGCGCGGGGACCGTGGGTGTGGTCGCCGCGGGAAGGGTGGAGGTCACGCAGGAACGTCCTCTCGGATCACTTCGGTGAGATGCGCACCGACATGACTGGTCAACTCCCAGTCGTTGCGCCCCCGTTGCTCGCGCCAGACGGCGCGCACGGCGGCACCCGCGAGCAGCACCTGATAGAAGGGACCGCCGACGATGAGCTTCAGGTAGTGCACGAAGCGGACGCGAAGCCCGTACTGCTTACCGAAGTCGTGCAGTCCGACGAGTTCGAAGACGAAGGTGACCAGAGCGGTCACGGCCGGCAGGAACGTGATGAAGGCGATCCCGACGGGCACGTCGAGGAGGAGCGCGACCGCCACGTTGAGCGGGATGATCACACCTGAGATCGCCTGGAGGTACGGCGTCATCAGCGTGTAGCGGGCGAGCAACCGCTGCCCGAATCCCGGCAGTTGCTTCCAGTCGCGCTTGCGGTAGACCTGCAGGAAGCCCTGGTTCCACCGGGTGCGCTGCTTGAGCAGCGACATCAGGGAGCCGGGCGTCTCCTCCTTGGTCACCATGTCGGAGTCGTACGCGACGACGACCTTCTTGCCGACACTGGACAGCCGGACGCCCAGGTCGCAGTCCTCCGCGAGACAGTCGGGGTCCCAGCCGTCGGCCTCCCGCAGGACCGTCGTCCGTACGAAGACGGTGTTGCCGCCGAGCGGGATGAACCCTTTCTGCGCATGCAGATGGAGGCGCGAGCGGAACCAGAAGAAGTACTCCAGGCAGTTGCGCAGGCTGTACCAGCTGGAGTGGAAGTTGATGAGCTGCACCCCGCCCTGGACGACGTCCGCCCGTGTCGTGCGGAACGCGTGGTCGACGTGGGCGAGCAGCTCCGGATGCACCTGGTCCTCGGCGTCGAAGACCCCGACCACATCGCCGCGGCAGTGCGGCAGGGCCGTGTTCATGGCCTTCGGCTTGTTCTTCTTCTCGTGATGGTCGACGACGACACGCACACGTGGATCGCGCGCCTCCGCACTCCGGGCCACCGCGGTGGTCTCCGGGTCGTCGTGCCCCACGATCACGATGATCTCGAAGTCGGTGTGGCTGGATTCCAGCAGTCGCTGGATGGTGTGGTCGAGCACCGCCTGCTCGTGCCGCGCGGGCAGCAGCAGCGAGAAGGACAGGCTCTCACCCCCGTCCGGACGGCTGAAGCGGGTGGAAGCGAGCACTTCGGGCGTACGCCACGCGTGCATCTGCCACCACAAGGTGAAGGCCGCCATCCAGAAGAGCGCCAGTGAAACGGCAGCGATGAAGACAGACGTGAGCAACGGATCCCCCCAGATCACCAAAAACCCCCAGTCGCGACAGCGCGTCACTGCTGCCGCGGCACCGTCCAGAGGCTATGGGTGAACTGTGAAGCACACGGGTTGTCCTGGTGAAGAGCGTGTTTCATCACGCTCGGTCGGCTTCCTGGACAATCGGCACGCTAGGGGCGTTTGGGCCGGTTGAGGGTCACACGTTTCGGCCGTTCAGAGCCGTGCGAAGTCGGTCAGGATCGGTCGTCGGGGCGTCACACGCGAAGTTACGGCAGACGTACGCGGCCGGCTTGCCGTCCACCAGAGGTCGGCCGGAAAGCAGCGGGAGCTCGTCACTCTCCGGCACCCCCACCGCCACGACGGCACCCGGCGCGGTCCCCAGAAGTGCCGCCCGCCGCAGGGCCCTTGTCGCCGGGTCGGCCCCCTCTCCCACCACCGCGACCTCCCGCGGACCGTCGAGCAGCGCCTCGGCCACCGCGAGCCCCCACCCGATGAAGCGGGGCGCCCGCGGCCCCAGCGCCTTCACGACACCCAACGCCGTTTCTGCGGCGGTGCGATGGGGCTCCGCACCGGTCTGCGCGGAGTACGACAGCAGCGCTCCGGCCGCCGCGCTCCATCCCGAGGGCGTGGCGTTGTCGGTGGGGTCCTGCGGACGGCGGATCAACCGTTCGGCGTCGGCCGCCGTGTCGTACAGCGCACCCGACTCGGCGTCCGTGAACTGCGCCAGGACATGGTCGAGCAGGAACCCGGCGAATTCCAGCCAGACTCCTTCCCCGGTGACGGAGGTCAGCGCGAGGAAGCCCTCGGCGACGTCCGCGTAGTCCTCCAGCACCCCGGCATGGGCGCCGACCCGGCCGTCCTTGCTGGTACGGGCCAGCCGCGCCCGGTCGTCCATGTGCAGCCGTACGAGGAGGTCGGCGGCGCCGATCGCGGCCTCCACCAGGTCGGGGCGGTCGAAGTAGGCGCCGGTCTCCGCGAGAGCGGCCACCGCGAGGCCGTTCCAGGCGGCGACCACCTTGTCGTCGCGTCCTGGGGCAGGCCGCCCGGCCCGCACCGCGAGCAGCCGCTCCCGCAGGGAGGTGACCTGCGCCGCGTCGAACACCTCTTCCTGCCGGGGAAGTTGGAGTACGGAGGCCCCTTCCTCGAAGGTGCCCTCCTCGGTGACCCCGAAGTACTGGACCGCGAGTTCGGCGTCCGCGTCCCCGAGCACCTCACGCAACTGCGCGGGTGTCCACACGTAGTACGCGCCCTCGACATGCCGGCCGGTGCCGTCGTCACTGTCCGCGTCGAGGGCGGA
The DNA here is from genome assembly GCF_053599975.1 of Streptomyces sp. NPDC005141. Taxonomy (NCBI): domain Bacteria; kingdom Bacillati; phylum Actinomycetota; class Actinomycetes; order Kitasatosporales; family Streptomycetaceae; genus Streptomyces; species Streptomyces sp. NPDC005141. The sequence goes on from NZ_JBSFYW010000025.1 coordinate 64,321, forward strand.
GGCGAACCCGCCCTCGTTGGTCCGGAGTTCGCGCACCATGAAGTCGGCGGTCTCCAGAGCGACCCGCCGGCCGAGCTCGGATCCGGTGGAACGCCAGAGGTGGGCGTAGACGCGGCAGAGGAGGGCGTTGTCGTAGAGCATTTTTTCGAAGTGGGGTACGACGAACTCACGGTCGACGGAGTACCGGGCGAAACCGCCGCCGAGCTGGTCGTAGAGGCCGCCGCGCGCCATCCGCTCGCAGGTGTCGACAGCCATCTGCAGAGCGCCCTCGGAGCCGGTCCGCGCGTGGTGGCGCAGCAGGAACTCGATCACCATGGACGGCGGGAACTTGGGCGCCCCGCCGAATCCGCCGTGCGCGGCGTCGTACTCACGGGTGAGTCCGAGCAGTGCTCCGGCCAGCTCCTCCTCGCCCGGCACCTGGCTGTCCCCGAAGGAGATCTCCCGCTCGGCGAGATCCCGCGTGATCTTCCCCGCGACCTCGGCCACCTCGTCCCGCCGGTCGGTCCAGGCGCCGGACACCCCCTCCAGCACCTGCCGGAAGGACGGCATGCCGTGACGGGGCTCGGGCGGGAAGTAGGTGCCGAAGTAGAAGGGCTCGGCGTCGGGGGTGAGGAACACGGTCATCGGCCAGCCACCCTGACCGGTGGCCGCCTGGACCGCCTCCATGTAGACGGCGTCGACGTCGGGCCGTTCCTCCCGGTCGACCTTGATGCTGACGAAGTGCTCGTTCAGATACGCGGCTGTCGCGTCGTCCTCGAAGGATTCGTGGGCCATGACATGGCACCAGTGGCAACTGCTGTACCCGACGCTCAGCAGAACGGGCCGGTTGCTCGCACGGGCCTCGTCGAAGGCCTCGGCCGACCAGGGCCACCAGTGGACGGGGTTGTCGGCGTGCTGGAGCAGGTACGGGGACGTCTCATGGGCCAGTCGGTTCACCTTTCCACTCTCCCACGGCGTCCGGGACGGCGGAGAAGCGCAGAGCGCCGGGCGTGCCCCCTCGGGGCATCTTCACGAGGGTGGCCGTACGGTCGAGCGGGACGCGGTCCTCCCGCGGGGCGCCGGCGGAGGCTCCGCTCGTCCGCGGGGGCGGGAGTGCGTCGAGCGGCCCGGGAGCCCGCGGGTCTCCCGGCGGGGAGCGGCCCGCCGGGTCCGTCGCGTGTGAGCCCCGGCGGGATTGATCGTCGGCCCTCTCGCGTTCGCGTCCTCCCCGAAGGACACTCATAGGCCAGGGAGTTGCTGCCGGAGGGGGACCTGACATGCGGGACAGCCATCGGGCGGAGGCCGAGCGGCTGTTGGCCCGGGCCGTCGAGGAGGAGGTGCGCCGCTCCGGAGGGCGCGTGGACGGCGGCGTGGTGCTGTCGCGGGCGCGGGCCGCGCTCGACGCGATGGCGGAGACGGCCGCCGAGGAGTACACGGCGTACACCCGCGCCCTGGACGAGTCGGAAGAGGGCCGGCAGACCTTCGGGCAGCGGTATGCGCGCGAGGGGGCCGGAACTCCCCTGCTGGTGGCAGCCGTTGGCGCGCTCGCCGCCGTCGTCGCCGACCTGGCCCTCGGCACCGGCGCGGGCACGGCCGTCGGCACCGGCGCGACGGTGGCCGTGGCGGGCGCCGCGGCCACCGTCCTGAAGGTGACGGCCTCGCACGTGCCCGCCGCGAGCCGCCGGGCCGGCGCCCTGGGGCAGCCCGGCGGTCCCGAGCAACTGCGTCTGCAGTGGCTGACGGCCCTGGAGGTACGGGGCATCCGTCCGTTCCTCGACCAGCAGCGCGTCCTCAACGCCTCCACCGGGGCCAAGAAGGGTGCGCCCCAGCTGCGGCGTACCGACAAGAGCGCGGCGGCCCGTCGGCGCAGCGTCCTTGAGCAGTCGTTCGGTCAACTGCCTGAGCCGGACGGCCCGTTCACCGGAAGGAGAGCCGAGCTGTCGCGGGTCGCGCAGTGGGTCCACGCGGCTCGGGCGAGCACGGAGACGAAGCCGACGGTCGTGGTGCTGCACGGCGCGCCCGGCTCCGGCCGCAGCTCGCTCGCGGTCCGGGCGGCGCACGCGCTCAAGGACCAGTTCCGCGGCGCGTGCGTGGTGGACCTGCGCGGCGACAGCCCGGACGACTCGCCGCTCACCACCCGTGACGCGCTGCTCCACCTGCTGAACCGGCTCGGCGCCCCCCGCGAACAGCTTCTCTTCCGCGAGCGATCCTCGCAGGACCAGCAGGTCAGACGGCTGAGCGAGCTGTATCACCAGCATCTGACGGGCTTGCCGGTGACGATCGTGCTGGACGACGCGAGCGACGTCGAGCAGGTGCGCACCCTGGTCCCCGAGCGCTCGGAGAGCCTGGTCCTGGTCACCGCGCGCAAGCCCCTCGAACTGCCCGCCGAACTCGCCGCCTGGGTGCACCAGCTCCCTGTCGAGGCGCTGGACCCGGCGGGCTCCGAGGAGCTGCTGACCGCGGCGGCGCAGGACGCGTCCGGCCCGTACGACGCCGAATCCACCGACCAGGTGCGGGAGTTGTGCGGCGGCCTGCCGCTGGCCCTGCGCGTCGCGGGCTCCTCGCTCGGCCCCCGCACCCCCCGTCAGCTGGCCACCGACCTCGCGGCGTACGGCCCGGTGGAACCCGTGGAGCGGGTGCTGTGGCTGCGCTACACGGACCAGTCGGACATGGCACGCCGGCTGCTGCGCCGGCTGGCCCTGGCCGGCCGTGCCTCGCTGGGCGCGGCCGCGGCGGCGTCGCTGCTCGCGACGGACGAGCCCGAGGCCGTCCGTCATCTGACCGCGCTCTCCCGGGCGGGCCTGATCGACCACGTGCGCGGCAGCCGCTACCGCCTGCACGATCTCGTGCGGGCCTTCGCCGCGGCACGCCTCCTCGACGAGGAGGAGCCCTCGGAGCGCACGGCGGCGCAGGAACGCCTGATCGTGAACTACGCGGAGCTCGCCGACTCGGTGATCCGTCTGGTGGACGGCAAAACGTCGACCCGCGCCGACCAGTTCGGGCCGCACGGCTTCACCTCCCTCGACGCCGCGCTCCGCTGGCTGGATGACGAGTCGAGCTTCATCACCGCGGCTCTGCGGCACGCGGAGGGGGTGAACCAGGCGGCGGTACTGCACCTGCTGGGCGCTCTGTGCGACTACTGCCTGCTGCGCGGGGACCTCTACCGCCTGGGCGAGATCAGCGAGTTGACGCAGGCCGTCGACCAGGGCCTTCTTGTCCGCTCGGTGCAGTGGCGTACCGGCATCGCGGCCCGCCAGCTGGGCGAGCTGGACAAGGCGCGGACGACCCTGGCCTCGGTGGTGGACCTGTATTTCGAGGCCCATCACGACGCGGGGGCGGCCAGGGCGCTCTGCTCCCTCGGCATCACGCTGCACCATCAGGGCAACCTCGTCGAGGCCGCGGCCAAGCTCCAGGAGGCGATGGACCTCCAGGCATCTCCCGAGCTGGCGGCCGACCGTGCCTGGACGATGCACGCGCTCGCGGCGGTCGAGCGCGACAGGTCCCGGCTCGGCCAGGCCCTCGACCTCCTCACCCGGTCGCTGGTCCTGCACCGCGAGAGCGAGTCGGTGCACGGCGAGGCCTGGGCCCACTTCCAGCTCGGTCAGCTGGGCCTGCGGATGGGCGACGTGCCGCGCGCCGAGCGTGAGCTGCGCGAGGCACTCGACCTGTACGGCCGTACGCGCGACGCCCGGGGCGAGGCGTGGGCGCTCACCCAGCTGGCCCGCGCCCGGCTCGTCGAGGGCGATCCGTCCTCCGCGGTCGACGGGCTGCGCCAGGCGTCCTCCCGTCACCGCGAGAACGAGGACGCGCGCGGCGAGGCCTGGACGGTCTACTACCTGGGGCAGGCCCTGGAGGAGACCGGCGATCTGAACCAGGCGGTGCGCGAGCTGGAGCGCTCCCGGACGATGTTCTCCCGTATGCGGGACGTCTACGGCCTGGCCTGTGCCCGCCACCACTCGGCCCGCGTGACCCGCGACCAGCGCGCCGCGCAGACGGGCTCGCTGAGGAATTCGGGCTTCGCCCGTCAGCTCCTCGTGGACGCGCGCGCGGACTTCCAGCGCATCGGGGTGGCCCACGGCGAGGCGTGGACGTGCCTGGAGCTCGCCGTCGTCGACGCGGGAAACGCCCGTACCCAGCAGGCTCTGTCCCTGTGCGACGAGGCCGCCGGGCTGTTCGCCTCGTACGGCGACCATCGCGGGGAGGACTGGGCCCGTTTCCTGCGGTGCACCCTGCTCCCGTACGCGGCCCCGGGGGGCTACGAGGTGGGCGCCGCGGTGGCCCAGGAGGAACTGTCGCAGCTCTCCCGCACCGGCCACTCGACCCGCGACGGCAGGCTCGACGACTTCATCGAGGCGTATCAGCTGCTGCTGGAGCGGGGAGTGGACCTGGACGCCGGGTGGCAGGCCTGGCGCCTGGGCATGGTGCCGGGACGGCACGCGCGCGATGTGATGGGCGTGACGGTGGTGGCGTGAGGTGGTGGCGTGAGGGCTGGTGGGGGTCCTCACGCCGGGGCGCCGGCCACGGGACGGAGGTCCGGCGGTGGCCGGCCATGGCTGAAGCGCCCGTGGCGGCGCCCGCCGGCGACCGCCACGGCTGGCGCTTCCGGGGGCTCCGGCCACGGCGGAAAGTCCCGCGGGGCCGGTGACCCCGCGGGTGCGGGGTCAGCCCTTCGCGGGTGCGGCCTTCCCCCCGGAGCCGGAGCCGGTCCGCTCCGCGCCCCCGGAGCCCGCCGCCTTGTCCTCGGGGTCCTGCTCGAAGGTGACCTTGCCCATGTGGCGGTTCATGGACTTCATCAGGCCCCAGACGGCCAGGGCCATCACCGCGAAGACGATGAAGCCGAGGACGCCGGGGGTGACCTTGTTCTCGTCGACCTCCTTGGCGAGGGGGACGAGGTGCGTCAGTGCCAGGCTTGCGCTCATGTCAGGCATTGTCGCGGATGCCCGCAAAGAGGTCGTCCTCGGGGAGGGATGTATCGACGAGGGACTTCGCGAGCTCGTACTCCTCGGTCGGCCAGACCTCCCGCTGGATGTGCATGGGGACCTTGAACCAGCCGCCGTCGGGGTCGATCTGCGTGGCGTGCGCGATCAGCGCCTTGTCACGGATCTCGAAGAAGTCCGCGCACGGAACGTGCGTGGTCAGCGTGCGCTCGGTGCGCTCGAACTCGCTCCAGCGCTTCAGCCAGTCCCCGTACGGCGACTCCAGGCCGCGGTCCAGGAGCGCGTTGTGCAGCGCCTCGGTGCGCGGGCGGTTGAAGCCCTGGTTGTAGTAGAGCTTCTGCGGCTGGAACGCCGGTCCGAACTCGGACTCCGGGTACTTCTCGGTGTCCGTCGCGCCCTCGAACGCCACCATCGAGATCTTGTGGGTCATGATGTGGTCGGGGTGCGGGTAACCACCGTTCTCGTCGTACGTGGTGATCACCTGCGGGCGGAACGAGCGGATCTGCTTGACCAGCTCACCGGCCGCCTTGTCGATGTCCTCCAGGGCGAAGCAGCCCTCGGGGAGCGGCGGCAGCGGGTCGCCCTCGGGCAGGCCCGAGTCGACGAAGCCGAGCCACTCCTGCTCGACGCCGAGGATCTCGCGGGCCTCGTCCATCTCCTTCTTGCGTACCTCGTGGATGTGCTCCTCGATGTACTTGTCGCCCTGAAGCTTGGGATTGAGGATGGAGCCGCGCTCCCCGCCCGTGCAGGTCACGACCAGCACGTCCACCCCCTCGGACACGTACTTCGCCATGGTGGCCGCGCCCTTGCTCGACTCGTCGTCGGGGTGGGCGTGCACGGCCATCAGTCGCAGCTGGTCAGTCAAGACTCAATCCTCGGTCAGTCGGCTGTCGCCTGAGTAGGTCGGCTGTCGGCGCCCGGCGTGAATCAGCGCTGTGGGCGGCTTCTATAGTGACGGAATCGGGGGGCGAATAATTCCGGGGTCCTCCCTCACGGACCTCAGCCGAGAGGACGATCATGAGCACGGCGAGCACGCAGCTGCCCGAGGGCCGGTACGGCCGCTCCGCGGACGAGCGCGCCGACCGGAAGCTCAAGATCATCGGTGGTGTCCTGGGCGTCGCCCTCATCGCCGTGGTCGGCTGGTTCGGCTACGACTACATCGGCGGGACCGAGATCAGCGCTCAGGTGATCAGCTTCAAGCCGGTCTCGGACAGCGCGGTCGAGGCACACCTGGAAGTACGCAAGGACGCGGGCGTGAGCGGCTACTGCACGCTGCGTTCGCAGAGCGCCGAGGGCGTCGAGGTGGGCCGCGCCGACTTCCGCTTCGACCAGGACTCCTCACGCGTCGACAAGGTGGTTACCCTGCGTACGACGGCCCGGGGCTCCACGGCGGAACTCCTCGGCTGTCACTCGGGCTGAGCGGCACCGCCCACCCGCATCCGACGGCATCGACACAGGTCGGCATCACTCCCGGCAACCAGTGACTGACCTGCATCGATGTAATTCTGATGTCTTATGTCCTCCCCTCCGAGCCACTGAATTGTTAGGCTCGTGGTTTCGCCCACCCGTGAGAGAACATGCTTCAGGGTAGGGCGATGCTTTGTATTCCCAGTACCTACGAGGAGCACCTGTGACCCAGACCAGCGAGAACGTCACCTGGCTGACCCAGGAGGCGTACAACCAGCTCAGGGCCGAGCTGGATCACCTGTCTGGTCCTGCGCGCACGGAGATCGCCGCCAAGATCGCGGCCGCGCGCGAGGAGGGCGACCTGCGCGAGAACGGCGGGTACCACGCGGCCAAGGAAGAGCAGGGCAAGCAGGAGCTCCGTGTGCGCCAGCTGACCCAGCTCCTGGAGAACGCCAAGGTCGGCGAGGCTCCCGCGGCGGACGGCGTGGTCGCACCGGGCATGGTCGTGACCATCGCCTTCGACGGCGACGAGGACGACACCCTGGACTTCCTGCTCGGCTCGCGCGAGTACGCGAGTTCCGCCATCGAGACGTACTCTCCGCAGTCCCCGCTGGGCTCCGGTGTGAACGGCAAGAAGGTCGGCGAGGACGCCCAGTACGAGCTGCCGAACGGCAAGCTCGCCTCGGTGAAGATCCTCAAGGCCGTGCCGTACCAGGGCTGAGCCCAGGACCAGAGACGACGACGGTGCCCCCGGCCGCACGCCGGGGGCACCGTCATGTCTGTGCCTGTGTCCGTGCCGGCGTTACGCCGTCGTCGAGCGGTACTTGCGGACCGCGAGCGTCCGGAAGATCAGCACGATCAGGACCGAGTAGATCACCGAGGCCCAGATCGAGTGCCGCATGGGCCAGGCGTCGGACGGCGACACCCCGGGGTTGGCGAACAGGATGCGGCACGCCTGCACGGTGGCGCTGAACGGGTTCCAGTCCGCGACATGCCGCAGCCAGGGCGTCATGTTGGTGGTGTCCACGAACGCGTTCGAGATGAACGTGACCGGGAAGAGCCAGATCAGTCCGCCGGAGGTGGCCGCCTCGGGCGTCCGCACGGACAGGCCGATGAGCGCGCCGATCCAGGTGAACGCGTATCCCAGCAGGAGCAGCAGCCCGAAGGCTCCGAGGACACGGAACGCGTTGGTGCTGCCGTACGAGCCGACCCGCCAGCCGACCATCAGGGCGACCACCGCGAGGACCAGCAGGGTCAGCGCGGTCTGCACGAGGTCGGCCAGGGTGCGGCCGGTCAGCACCGCGCCGCGCGCCATGGGCAGCGAGCGGAAGCGGTCGATGAGGCCCTTGTGCATGTCGTCGGCGATACCCGCGCCGGCACCCGCGGTGGCGAAGGTGACCGTCTGCGCGAAGATGCCCGCCATCAGGAAGTTGGTGTAGGCGTCGGCGCTGGTGCTGCCGCCGATCTTCATGGAACCGCCGAACACATAGGTGAACAGCACCACGAACATGATCGGCTGGATCAGTCCGAAGATCACCATCTCGGGGATGCGGGACATCCTGATCAGGTTCCGCTTGGCGATGACCAGGGAATCCCGGATCGACTGGCTCACCGGGTTCGAGGGCGCCGTTACATGCACGGCGTCGGTGACGGCGCTCACTTCGTGGCCTCCTTCTTGCGCTTGTCGGTCTTGCCGTCCGCCGGCAGGCCGTTCTCCTCGGCCTTCTCCTCCGCCACGTGGCCGGTGAGGGAGAGGAAGACGTCGTCGAGGGTGGGGCGGCGCAGACCGATGTCGTCGATCTCGATGCCGCGGGAATCCAGCTCGCGGATCACCTCCGCGAGGAGCTTCGCGCCGCCGGCGACAGGCACGGTGAGCTTGCGGGTGTGCTCCTCGACCGTGGTCTCGCCCTTGCCGAAGCCGCGCAGCACCTCGGATGCGGTCTCGATGCGCTCGCGCTCGTGCACGACGACCTCGACGCGCTCGCCGCCGGTCTGCGCCTTGAGCTCGTCGGCGGTGCCACGGGCGATGACGCGGCCGTGGTCGACCACACAGATGTCGTGCGCGAGGTGGTCGGCCTCTTCGAGGTACTGGGTGGTCAGCAGCAGCGTCGTACCGCCGGAGACCAGCTTCTTGATGACGTCCCACAGCTGCTGGCGGTTGCGCGGGTCGAGGCCGGTCGTCGGCTCGTCCATGAACATCACCGGAGGTGACACGACCAGGGCCGCCGCGAGGTCGAGGCGCCGGCGCATACCGCCCGAGTACGTCTTCGCGGTGCGGTCGGCGGCGTCGGTGAGGTTGAACTGCTCCAGGAGCTCGTCCGCGCGGGCCTTCGCGGCCTTCGCCTTCATCTGGTAGAGCTGACCGACCATCTGAATGTTCTCGCGGCCGGTCAGATACTCGTCGACCGCCGCGAACTGCCCGGAGAGGCCGACCCTGCGCCGTACCGCGTCGGGGTCCTTGAGCACGTCGATGCCCGCGACGACGGCCTTGCCGCTGTCGGGGCGGAGCAAGGTGGTGAGACAGCGGACCGCGGTCGTCTTGCCCGCGCCGTTCGGCCCGAGCAGACCGAGCACGGTGCCTTCCGGAACATCGAGGTCGACGCCGTCCAGAGCCCTTACGTCACCGAAGGTCTTCACCAGGCCTTCGGCGTAGATGGCGCCCGGCATGAGAGTTCTCCACGTCGTTGGGGATTTTCGGTCTTTTTACGCAATGAGCATATTTTGCCGGTTCGACCCCACTCGGGCGCCGACCGAGACGCGCACACCCTAACGCGATGTATCGCGTCGTTCAATGGATTTTCCCTACACGGGACGACCGGGACCGTGACGGCGGATCCGGCCTCAGCCGATGACCGTGTAACCCGCCTCGCGCAGCGCCAGAGTCACCTCGGCGCAGTGCTCGGGCCCCTTCGTCTCCAGGTGCAGTTCGACCTCCACCTCCGTGAGCCCGAGCCGTGGATCGGTCCGTACGTGGCTCACATCGAGGACGTTAGCGTCCGCCACTGACAACACCCCGAGAAGTGTCGCCAGGGCGCCGGGCCGGTCGGTGAGCCGCAGGGTGACCGCCAGATAGCGGCCACCCGCCGCCATGCCGTGCCGCAGGATGCGCTGCATCAGCAGCGGATCCACGTTCCCACCCGACAGCAGCGCCACCACCGGGCCCTCGAAGGTCCCCGGAGCGCGCAGCAGCGCAGCGACGGAGCTCGCGCCGGCGGGTTCGACGACCAGTTTGGCGCGCTCCAGGCACAGCAGCAGCGCGCTGGAGAGGTTGTTCTCGGAGACCGTACGGACCTCGTCGACCAGCTCCTCGACGAGGCGGAACGGCACGTCGCCGGGACGGCCGACCTTGATGCCGTCGGCCATCGTGGCCGGGTTCTCGATCGCCACCGGCCGTCCGGCCGCCAGCGAGGGCGGGTACGCCGCCGCGCCCTCCGCCTGCACCCCGATGATCCGTACGTCCGGACGCAGCGACTTCACCGCGAGGGCGACGCCCGCCGCCAGCCCGCCGCCGCCGATCCCCAGGACGATCGTGCGCACCTCGGGGCACTGCTCCAGGATCTCCAGGCCGACCGTGCCCTGGCCCGCGATGACGTCGGGGTGGTCGAAGGGATGGATGAACACGGCGCCCGTCTTCGCCGCGTACTCCTGCGCGGCGGCCAGTGTCTCGTCGACCACCTGCCCGTGCAGCCTGACCTCGGCGCCGTAGTCACGGGTCGCCGCGACCTTCGGCAGCGGGGCACCGGTCGGCATGAACACGGTGGACCGCACCCCGAGCAGGGAGGACGCGAGCGCGACGCCCTGCGCGTGGTTGCCGGCGCTCGCGGCGACGACACCCGCGGCGCGCTCCTCCGGAAGCAGGCCCGCGATCCGCACGTACGCGCCGCGCAGCTTGAACGATCCGGTCCGCTGAAGGTTCTCGCACTTGAACTGCACCGGTGCGCCCACCAGCTGGGACAGGTACCGGCTGCCCTCCATCGCGGTCACCCGCGACACACCCGTGAGCATCTTCTGCGCGCCGCGTACGTCGTCGAGGGTCACGCTGGGAAAGGAGTCAGCCGTGCTGTAGCTCATGACCACCAGTCTCCCAGTTCACGCGGGCGCACTCCCGTGGTGACCACGCTCCGAGACCAGGTTTGCGCAGCCCCGGTACGGCCCGCGCCCCGGCCGCGTAACCTGTCCCCCAACCCAGCTCCCCACGCATGAATTGAGCCCCCGGCCATGCCCACAACACCAGAAATGTCGATGGACATGACGACCGTCGGTGACACCGGTCTTCTCGAAGCCCTTCAGCACGAGGTCGCGGTCTTCGCGCGCCGTGCGGAACAGACCCGGCTCGGCGGGGTGGGGCAGGTGCGCAACTCCATGGACCGTGCCGCGTACCTGCTGCTCAACCGCCTCGACAAGGAAGGCCCGATGGGCGTCAAGGCGCTCGCGGCAAGCATGGGGATCGACTCCTCGACCGTCACCCGGCAGGTCGCCCCGCTGGTCGACACGGGGCTCGTCAAGCGCACCTCGCACCCCGAGGACGGACGCGCCGTGGTGCTCCAGCTGTCCCCGCGCGGCCAGTCCCGCCTGGACGAAGTGCGCACCTCCCGGCGTCAGTTGATGGCCGAGCTGACACACGAATGGGCGCCGGAGGAGCGCGAGGCGTTCTGCGCGCTCCTGACGCGCTTCAACAGCGCGCTCTCCGCCCGCCAGGCGGCCCAGGGCATGCCGGCGCCGGAGTCCGAGCCCGCCTCCTGAACCACGCGGGAACTGTCTGCCGGACCCGGTGACCTCGGGCCTCCGTGCCCTCCGCGTCCTTCCACGCGCGCGTGCATGTGCGCCGGACCCTTGACCGGAAGGCGGCACCTGGCCTCATATGAGACCGGGTCCTCGTCGTACGCGGTGCGGCGGGTCGCACGCGGCCGCGGACCCGTTTCCTCAGGTCACCCTCAGGGGGGAGGCGTGGTGCGAGAACGGCGTGCCTCCCAAGGCGTCCGCCGGGCCCGGGAGTTCAAGGCATTCGTCGCGGGCGCGGCCGGGCGGCTGCTGCACGCCGCCACGCTGCTCACGGCGGAACCCCGGGACGCCAACCCGCGCGCGCGGAAGCTGCTGACGCTGGCCCTCGCCCACACCTACGCCTCCTGGGACCGGCTGCACGGTGAGGACCCCTACGACAGCGCCCGCCGGCAACTGGCGGTGCGCTTCCAGCGCACCGCCTGGCACCAGTACGGCGGCTTCGGGCGACTGCGCCCCTCCCCCGACAGCGTCCTGGCCCGCCTCACCCCCCAGGAACGGCTGGTCCTCGTCCTCAGGCTGTACGAGGGGGTCGCCGAGGAGCAGACGGCGGCCCTGCTCGGCCTCCCCACAGAACGTGTCCGGGTGATCTGCGCCCGGGCGATGGCGACGCTGCTGCACCCGCCGAGCGGCCCGGCGCCCACCAGGGTGGAGGTGGCATCGTCATGAACCTGCCGGAGCGCGAAGCGGCCGTACGACGGATGCTGGAGCAGACCCCGCCCCCGGTGCCGCACGACCTGTACGGCGAAGCCGTACGCCGCGGAGGGCGCATGCTGCGCCGCAGGACGGCGGCCCGGCGGCTGCTGTGGCTGCTGCTGTGCACGGCAGCCGTCGCCTTCGTCGTCTGGGCGACGATGGCCCGTCCCTGGGTGGAGCCGCCGTCCGAGACGACTCCACCGCTGACGGGCTGGTGACCCTCCGGCCGGACGATCGCCCGCTCCTAGCCCAGAGCCTGCTGAAGGTCCTCGAGCAGGTCGTCGATGTTCTCGATGCCCACGGAGATGCGGACGAGGTCGGCGGGGACCTCCAGCGCCGAACCTGCCACCGAGGCGTGCGTCATGCGTCCCGGGTGCTCGATCAGCGACTCCACACCGCCCAGGGACTCACCGAGAGTGAACACCTTGGCGCGGTTGCAGACCTCGACGGCCGCCTCCTCGCCGCCCTCGACCTGGAACGAGACCATGCCGCCGAACGCCTTCATCTGCTTGGCCGCGATCTCGTGACCGGGGTGCTCCGGGAGGCCCGGGTACAGAACACGCGTCACACGCGCGTGCCGGGTGAGCATCTCGGCGACCCGGCCCGCGTTCTCGCTGTGCCGGTCCATGCGCACGGAGAGCGTCTTGGTGCCGCGCAGCACCAGCCAGGAGTCGAAGGGCCCGGCGACCGCGCCCATCGCGTTCTGGTGGTACGCCAGCTCCTCACCGAGTTCCTGGTCGCCGACGATCAGCGCACCGCCCACGACGTCCGAGTGGCCGCCCATGTACTTGGTCAGGGAGTGCACGACGACGTCCGCGCCGAGCGCCAGCGGCTGCTGGAGGTAGGGCGTCGCGAAGGTGTTGTCGACGACGAGACGGGCGCCCGCCTCGCGCGCGATCTGCGCGACCGCGGCGATGTCCGTGATGCCGAGGAGGGGGTTGGAGGGCGTCTCGACCCAGACCGCCTTGGTCTTCGGGGTGAGGGCGGCCCGCACCGAATCCGGGTCGCTGGTGTCGGCCACCGACCACTCCACGCCCCACCGGGAGACGACCTTCGCGAACAGCCGGAAGGTCCCGCCGTACGCGTCGTTCGGAATGACCACGTGATCGCCGGGGCTCAGCAGCGTACGCAACAGGCAGTCCTCGGCCGCCAGTCCTGACGCGAACGCGAGGCCGCGGCGGCCGCCCTCGAGGGCGGCAAGGTTCTCCTCCAGGGCGGTCCTGGTCGGGTTGGCGCTGCGGCTGTACTCGTAACCGCCGCGCAGCCCGCCGACGCCGTCCTGCTTGTAGGTCGAGACCTGGTAGATCGGCGGGACGACCGCGCCGGTGAGGGGATCCGCGGTGTTGCCCGCGTGGATCGCGAGGGTCTCGAAATGCTGACTGATGTGCCTGTCGCTCATGAGTCCCGAGCGTAGTGCTCCCCCGGGGCTCATGACGGCGTACACCCCTCCGGCGACGGCCCGCCCTGCCTGGAGCGGGCCGCGGGCCGCTCCGGATGACCGATGCCGAGGCCGTGGCGGGAGAACGGGAGTGATGACAGGACCGATGCCGAGGCCGTGGTGGGAGCGGCGACAGACCGATGCCGAGGCCGTGACGGGAGCGGTTGCGAGACCCGTTGTGGGACCGGTTGGCCAATTGTCGGACCCGTCTGGTTCGCTTGAGCCATGGAGATTCTCTGGATCCTGATGGCGCTGGCCCTGTTCAGCCTGGTCCTGCTGCCGGTGTTCCGGCGCAGGCGCACCGGTGTACAGCTGGTCTCGCCCGGGGACCCGGACGCCGCGGACCCGGCGAACTACGGGTTCCTGCGGCAGGAGGAGCTGGACATCCGCATGCCGGGCCCGGACGCGGATCTGCTGAACGTCCTGGACGTGGTGCAGCAGACCCAGGACTACCGCGCGGCCTCGCAGCTGCTGGCCGGCACGGAGATCGAGGGCGAGACCCGCTGGCAGCGGATCCAGGCCTTCGCGGGAGCCGCGTCGCTGGAGCTTCAGCAGCGCCCCGGCGGGGTCAGCGAGACACCCGGCGGGCAGTGGCTGCGGGTGTGGCGCGCCGAGGCCCCCAAGGACGCGGGCGGTGCGGCGGTGCACGCCGAGTTCCTGGTGCAGCAGGCCTGGCGGACGTCGACGCCGGGGACCGACGACTTCCGGATCATCATGGAGGAGGCGCGGGCCGCGTGCGGCGAGGCGGCGCTGCTGTCCCCCGGTGACCCGGTCCCGTACATCGTCGAGCTGTCGGTGGCCCGTGGACTGGCCTACTCCCAGCCGGAGTTCGAGAAGCTCTGGATGAAGATCCTGGACCGCGCGCCCTCCCACATGGGCGCGCATCTGGCGGCCCTGCACTACTGGTGCGAGAAGTGGCACGGCTCGCGGGAGACGGCGTACGCGTTCGCGGAGGCCGCGGCGGCACGCGCGCCGCAGGGCTCCCTCCTCGCGGCGATGCCGCTCTTCGCGGTCTTCGAGCACCTCCCCGAGGTGAACCTGGTCCGCAGCTTCTACCAGAGCGAGGTCGTGACCAAGGCCGTCCACGGCGCGCTGTACGCGGTCCACGCGGCCCGCCCCGACGACCCGATGCTCGCCCACGTCCGCCACCTGCTGGTCTTCTTCCTCGTCCGCGGCGAGCGCTGGTCCGAGGCGATGAACCAGCTGGTGCACGTCGACGGCCACGTCGGCGCCCTGCCCTGGACCCTGACCCACGATCCGGCCGCGGACTACGCGATATACCGCGCCCTGGCGGTGGCGGGCTACGAGGCGAACGGCGGAAACCCGGCGACGCTGTCGCACTGAGCGAGCGACGAAGGCATTCCGCGGGGCGCCCCTGGCCGGCGGGACGTGAGAGCGGGCGCCCCGCGGAATGCCCGTCCACGCACAAGCGTTGGACTGACCGACGCCCCGCCCGCCCTGCGACCGTGACCCCATGTCGTGGTGCCCCGGGTCCTGGTGTCCCCGAGCCTCTGGCCCCGAGGCCCGGGCCCTGTGTCCTCACACCCCGTGGAGAGCGCATGTTCCCGGAAAGCCGTACGCCTCGGCTCCCGACCGCCGAGGAGGCGCTGCGCGGCCGCCCCGAACCGTTCTTCACACTCCCCGACCGGCACACCGTCCTCGGTACGCCGCTGCGGGGTCCCTACCCCGACGGCCTGGAGATCGCCGATTTCGGCATGGGCTGTTTCTGGGGCGCCGAGCGCGCGTTCTGGCGGCTCCCGGAGGGTGTGTACACGACGCTGGTCGGCTACCAGGGCGGCTTCACCGAGCACCCCGCGTACGAAGAGGTCTGCTCCGGCCTGACCGGCCACACCGAGGTGGTCCGCGTGGTCCACGACCCCGGGCTGATCACGTACGAGAGGCTCCTCCAGGTCTTCTGGGAGTCCCACAACCCGACCCAGGGTTTCCGCCAGGGCAACGACGTGGGCACCCAGTACCGCTCCGCCATCCACACCCACACCCCGGCCCAGGCCGAGACGGCGACCGCCTCCCGCGAGGCCTACCAGAAGCTCCTCACAAGGTCCGGCCACCGCACGATCACCACAGAAATCCTCCCCGCGAAAACCCGCCCCTTCTACCCGGCAGAGGGCTACCACCAGCAGTACCTGGACAAAAACCCGGGAGGTTACTGCGGAATCGGCGGGACTGGAGTGTCCTGCCCGATCGGTGTCGCGAAGGCGGATGGGTGAGCCCCGCCCCCGCCCTGCTGGCAAGGCTGTGGCAGGAGCGACGGCCGTCGGGTGCTCCCGTAGCCCACATGTTCCGCGGTACATACGCGGACCGCTGCGACACGGAACCACGACGCATCCAACATCCCTACGACGGCGGCGCGGACGTCATCCTCACCACGCCCGCAGAGCGAGACCGACTGCGCGGGCAGTGCACCGAATGGCTCCCCCAGCAACCCAGCCGGCCTCTGAAAGAGAAATTGACCGTGTCAGCCGTCGAACTGGGCCCACTCCACCGCGGCCTCGGCCAGCGGGGCGAGAGCGCTGCGGTCGGTGGCGCCGGCCCAAATGCTGAAGCTGTCGTCACCTTCGTCCGAGATGTGCAGGACAAGCCCTGGGGCGACGTAACGCGTGGGGGCCCACGGCCGGAAGGGGCGCAGCGGCACGGGTGAAGTCCTTCGGTGAACCGGTCCACCTGCTGTGCGGTATGTCGGCCGGACAGCGCCACATGGCCGGCGCCCATCGCAGCCTGACCACCACACCGATGGTGTCCGTCAAAGCGGGGATCAAGCTCACCTCGGAGCCCTGCCGGCGCAAGCATATGGTCCCGGCCCCGGGCCTGAGGCCCGGGGCCGGGACCATCTATCGGCCGGCGACTTCGCGTCGGCCAGGACTTCAGAAGGCGCTGTTGTTGCAGCCCATGGTGGAGCCGATGTCGGTGGACTGGGCACCAGGGTTGCCCTCGCCGCCCAGCAGGTTGCCGCCCAGGCCGTTGAGCAGGCCGACCTGGCCGAGGACGTCCACGTTCAGGTCGTGCGACTTGCAGGTGGAGTGCTGCTTGATGTCGAACTCGTCACCGTGGCCGCCGGCGTGGGCCGTGCCGCCCACGAGTCCGATGCTGCCGATCGCGGCGATCAGGACGGCCACGTTGCGAAGCTTGCGCATGTCATCTCCGATGGAGTGAGTGGGTGCGATCTGCGGAAGATCGACTTTTACAATTCCGGGAGATTAGTTCGGAATATGCCGAAACGGGCAGTGGCGCGCCGGGTCTCATGATCGCGCAGCAGAAGCACCCGAAAGCCTTAGCGCATGCGAACGGGCCCGTCCGTGGCCACCGGGCCGGCAGGCGGTGGCGGCCGGTGCTCACGATCCGCACGGCAACAGAGAACAACCGCAGGCCGCAAGGGCCTTCGGGCCGGAAGCGCGGAGCGCGTCGACGAGACGGGAGACCGTCGGATCGGAAGCCACCGGGCCGGACACGCCCGGCTCGGCCCGCAGCACGCCGATGCCGGCCAGGCAGTCTCCGCCGAGCGCTACGGCCAGGGCGAGGGACATCCTGGAAATGGAGAGGTCTGTGAGCGAGGGCCGACATGGATCATCATGCCGCGTTCACAGACGAAGTGGTCCCGAGCCGTGGGCACCCCCTTCGCTGCAGGCGTCTGCCTTCACACGCCGAGCGCCGCCATGTCACTCCTGTCGAACCGCCGAGCCGAGAGGAACGGGAGAGTCGCGGACGGAGACCGGGAGGAGGAACATCGGAGTCACGGAGGCAAAGTGGTGCTTATGGGGATGCCGTCGATGCATTTCAGTGAGAGTCCGGAGGATCCGTTCGCCCTGGGGCATGCCGCTTCGGCCGTGCTCGACGATCACGGCACAGTGGTCGGCTGGAGCGCACGTGCGCAGGAGCTGCTGGGCTACCGCGCCAAGGAAGTGATCGGACGGGCGTGGCGGGACCTCCTGGTCGATGCCCGTGACCTGCCTGTCGCGCGGTCCGTCGTCGTGGACGCCATGAGGGCAGAGGGCTGGTTCGGAGTCCTGCCCGTCCGGCACCACGACGGACGGCGTGTGGAGATGGGTTTCCGGGCCCGTGCGATCACCCGCGACGGAGATCGTCAAGAGTGGTTCCTGGTCGGCGCCCCTGCCACGGAAGTCGTTGCCTGGCAGCGGGACCGTGCGCTGCTGGACGGCCTGTACCGCCGGTCCCCGATCGGTCTGGCCATCCACGGCCCGGACAGGAAGGTGATCCGGGTCAACCGTGCGATCGAGAAGGCAAGCGGCATCACGGCCGAGGCGCTGGTGGGCCGTAGTTCCGGTGAATTCCTGGTCGACGAGGACGCGGGTCCGGCCGAGGAGCGGGTACGACACGTCTTGGAGACCGGCGAGCCGTTGATCTTCACGGAGCAGTCGGCGCGCACACGCCATGCTCCGGGGCGGGAACGGATGGTGTCCGTCTCCGCGTTCCGGATGGAAGACTCCTCGGGCCGGGTTCTCGGCGTGGCGGAGACGATCGAGGACGTGACCCAGCGCCACCGAGCCCGCCGCAGGCTCACTCTGCTGAACGAGGCGAGCGCCCGGATCGGAACCTCGCTGGACGTGACGCAGACGGCCCGGGAGCTGGCCGAGGTGGCCGTCTCCGGCTTGGCCGACTACTGCTCGGTGGACCTCCTGAAGCCGGTGGCACTTGGTGACGAACTGCCCTTGGACATGGCTGGTGCGCTACTGCGAGTGGCCTTTTCGCCCCCAGAACCACGGGTCCCGTTCCAGGAGGGCGACGTGGTCCCGCTCCTTCCGGAGTCTCCGCAGGCGCGGTGCCTGGCCGAGCGTCGCCCGATTCTCGAGCGGCTGCTGTCCCTCCGCCCCGAGTGGTACGCCATGGACCGGCGGCGGATCGAGGTCGCCCTGGGTCTCGGCGTTCATTCCCTGATCGCGGTGCCCCTGATGGCACGCGGCCTGGTACTGGGCGTAGTGAGCCTGTGGCGGGTGCGCCATTCGGAGCCTTTCGAGGACGACGATGCCGCAGTGGCCCATGAGTTTTCCTCGCGTGCGGCCGTCTGTATCGACAACGCGCGCCGCTTCACCCAGCAACAGAGCGCCGCTCTGACTCTGCAGCGCAGTCTGCTGCCGGGCACGGTGTCCGACCTGCCGGCCGTCGAGGTGGCCTGCCGGTACCTGCCGGCGAGCGGTGAACCGGGCATCGGTGGTGACTGGTTCGACGTGATCCCGTTGTCAGGGGCCCGAGTCGCCCTCGTCGTGGGAGACGTGGTCGGCCACGGAATCCACGCTGCGGCCTCGATGGGGCGCCTGCGCGCCGCTGTGCGCACCCTGGCCAGCCTCGACCTGGAACCGGACGAGGTGGTGGCCCGGCTGGACGATCTGGTCAGTCTGCTGGCCGCCGAGGTGGAGGCGAACGCCGAGGGCAACCAGTCGGCGATCGAGCAGGTGCTCGGGGCCACGTGCCTCTACGCGGTCTACGATCCGGTCTCCCGGCAATGCTCCCTGGCACGCGCCGGCCACCCTGCACCCTTGGTGTCCACACCGGACGGCCAGGTGACCGTGCTCGACCTGCCCGCGGGTCCACCGCTCGGCCTGGGCGGACTGCCGTTCGAGATGTACCACCTGGACCTCCCTGAGGGCAGCCTGCTCGCGCTCTACACCGACGGCCTCCTGGAGGCGCGCGACGGCGACATCGATGCCGCGCTGGAGAGCCTGGAGGAATGTCTCGCCCACAGTGCCGACGCTCTGGAGCGCACGTGCGACGGGGTGGTCGAAGCGCTGCTGCCCACGGACCGCCGCCCCACCGACGACATCGCGCTGCTCATGGCCCGTACCCGGGTACTGCCGCCGGAGAACTTCGCCACCTGGCACCTGCCTCTGGAGGTGACCGCTGCTGGCCGCGCCAGGGAGCTGACCACGGCGAAACTGGCCGAATGGGGGCTGCCGGAAATGGCCTTCACCACCGAGCTGGTCGCCAGCGAGCTCGTGACCAACGCCTACCGGTACGCGGACGGCCCCGTCACCCTGCGCCTCATCCGTACACACAGTCTGATCTGTGAGGTGTCCGACGCCAGCCACACGTCCCCTCACCTCCGAAGGGCCCTCAGCACGGACGAGGGCGGACGCGGGCTCTTCCTGGTCGCGCAGCTCACGGAGCGGTGGGGTACGCGCTACACCCACGACGGCAAGACAGTCTGGACGGAGCAGCCTCTGCCGCCCTCCTGACCACCCGCGGCCTCCACGACTTCCACGTCTTCCACGACTTCCACGTCTTCCACGACCACGGCCCACCGCGACAGCCGACTGGCCGGCGGAAGGGGCCGCAGCGACGGCCCCGCCGTAGTTCGCGGGTACGGGCGATGCCGAAGCGGATGGCGAGCGATGGGCGTTGAACGCCTCAACTCGCCCCCAGGGTTGGGAACGGGCCGGCTGACCCGGAACCGTGGCGGTCCGGTCAGGTCCGGGTCGCCGAACCGTGTGGCCCCGATCGAGTGGACTCGCCGGAACGCGGATCGGGCAGGGGGTCTCGCCGAGGGGCCGGGTGGTCGTGTTGCCGCCTGCTCCCCTGACCCGGAAGAGGCGCCCCGACATGCGACGTACCACCTACCGCCGTCCGTTCGCCGCAGCCCTGATGGTGGCGTCCGTGCTGGCCCCGTTGACAGCGACCCCCGCCGCGGCCGTCCACACACCGGCCGTCCACACACCGGGCGCCCCCACAGCGGCCCTCCGCACAGCGGGCGCCGACCGGTACGGCGAGGACGACCGTCCCCGGCACGGTCTCGGCCCCGAGCTGACCGCCCGGCTCGACAAGGCGATCGAGGACGTCCGCCGCGAGGCGAACATCCCCGGTGTGGTCGCCGGACTGTGGATGCCGGGCAAGGGGAGCTACGTCCGCGCGACCGGTGTCGCGAACACCGCCACCCGCGAGCCGATGGCGGCCGACTCCTACGTCCGGATCGGCAGCGAGACCAAGACCTTCACCGTCACCGCGCTGCTCGAGCTCGTCGACGACCATCGGATCGGGCTGGACGACCCGATCTCCGACTACATCCAGGGCGTGCCGAACGGCCGCCACATCACGCTGCGTCAGCTCGCCGAGATGCGCAGCGGCCTGTTCCCGTACACCGCCGACCCGGACTTCATCCATGACCTGCTGAGCAATCCGCGGCGCACCTTCACCCCGCGGGAAGTGCTCGCGTACGGCTTCAGGCATCCGAACACCTCCGCGCCCGGCGCGGAGTTCCAGTACTCCAACTCCAACCTCATCCTGCTCGGCCTGGTGATCGAGAAGGTCAGCGGCCACAAGCTCGCCGACTTCATCGACAAGCGGGTCCTCCGCCCGGCTCACCTGCGCCACACGCTGTTCCCGAAGGGGAACGAGTTCCCCGAGCCGCACCCGCAGGGCTACACCGACCAGACGCTGACCGGCGGTATCGCGAACGCCACCGACTGGAACCCCAGCTGGGCCTGGGCGGCCGGAGCGATGATCTCGAACCTGCACGACCTGCGCCGCTGGGCCAAGGTCGTCGCCACCGGCACACTGCTCAGCCCCGAGACCCAGGCACAGCGCCTCAAGACGCTGCCGACCGGCTTCCCCGGAACGAGCTACGGCCTCGGCATCTTCAACGCCGGCGGATGGATCGGGCACAACGGCTCTCTGCCGGGATACGAGACCGTGACCGTCTACCTGCCGTCGAAGAAGGCCACCCTCGTACTCATGCTCAACACCGAAGCCTCGCACGACGGCCAGGAGCCGTCCACGCTGCTCGCCAGGGCCATCACAGAGATCGTCACCCCGAACAACGTCTACGCCGGGAACATCACCCCGAACTAGGCACCCCGTCCGGAGAGGCCGGAGCACGGCCGGAGAGCCGGCGGCCGGAGCACGGCAGGGGATACAGGGGCGCGGCAGGGGCTGTCACCCGCTCCCGGTCGTGCCCCTGCCGCGTCGGCTGCCGACCGTTCAGAATCCCGCGACCATCCCCGCCACTCCCCCGGCGAGCGCGCTGAGCAGCATCGCAGCGCTCAGCGCGCCGAACAGCACCAGCAGGCCACGGGGTGTCCGACGCTCACCCGACCTGCCGCGGGCGCCCAGAAAACCCAGGAACAGCACCATCAGGCCGAGCAGGGAGATCGCCAGCCACCCGCACGAGGCGGCGACACCCGGGTGCTCGTATCCGGCGGAAGCCGTCCGCTGCAACGCGACCGAGGTGCCGACGGGCAGCCTCGCGTCGATCGTGGCATCCGCGTCCACGACGGTCCCGTCGGAGGAGCGGAAGACGCCGATGCAGTGCCGATAGCGGTGGCCGCCTCCGGCAGGGTCCCAGACGCATCTCTCGACCCGGAGATGCCCCGGCGTGCCCGCCAGACCCGTGGCATAGCCGAGATGGGTCGCCGCGAGCCAGGTCACGACGGCGCCCGCGGCGAACAGGCCGGCGATCAGGAGCAGCGGCAGGCGCCCCGCCGGCCCTCCCGCCCGGCGCCGGCCCCAGCGACTCACCCGTCCCTCCGACGTTCTCCGACGTTCTCCGGCGATCTCCGGCGATCCCTGACCGATCCCCGACCGGGACGCCGGCTCGGCTCCCGAGCAGGATGGCCGACCCGGCTCCCGCTCGGGACGCTGACCCGGCTCCCGCTCGGCGTCGTTCATGCCCCGGCAAAGAACGCGTGCGGGAGTCCGCCTACTCCACCACGATGCCGAAGTCCCGCACGAGTTCCTCCAGACCGCCCGGGTAGCCCTTGCCGCCGAGGACGAACTTCCAGTCGCCGTTGGCCCGTCGGCGGAAGGAGCCGAGTACCAGGGCGGTCTCGCGCGGCCGGCCGTCGGAGACGTCGAGCCGGTCCAGTTCGGCCAGGCCCGGATCGAGCAGCCGGATGCCGGCGTCCGTGAAACCGGAGAGGTCGGCGTCCGGGTTGATCTCGGGGTCGACGGCGGCCACGAGTACGAACCGGTCGGCCTCCGCCGGCAGCCTGTCGAAGGAGACGCGGATCGCGGCCTTGTCGGGCGCCGCCGCAGCCAGTGCGCGCACCGAACCGTCCGGTGTCCGGGGGTTGTTGAAGAAGACGAAGTGATCGTCGCTGAGGACACGGTCGCCCCGGCAGACGAGCGCGCAGATGTCCAGGGCGACGTTTCCGGTCCACGACATTCCCAGGATGTTGTAGACGTCGGGCAGCCGGGGATCCGGCTCCGCCGACGGAACCGACGGAACCGACGGTGCCGACGGTGCCGACGGCGCCGCGGCCGGACGGCCGCCCTCGCCCAGTCGCCCGCGCAGTCCGTGCCGGTGCAGCAGGTCGACGAGTTCAGGGCCCGGTATGAGCTCCAGGGGCTTGCCGTTGGCGAAGGCGTGCGAGCCGGGACCGAACGCCGACGTCGTCACGAGCACCCCCTTGTTGGCGCCGGCGTCCTGCACCGTCCCGTACAAGTCGCGTACGGCGGTGGGCGGCACGGTGTTGCGGTAGCGCTTCACCTGCACGACGATCTTGCCGCCCCGGATCGGGGTCGGGTCCAGCGCGTCGACGTCCACGCCGCCGTCGTTCGAGCGCTGGGTCGTCACCGCCTGCATCCCCATGGCCCGGAAGAGATCGGCGACGAGCTCCTCGAACGCGATCGGATCCATGGCGTACAGGTCCGGATCCTCGTCGCCGCCGTGGGCGACGACGCGGTTCCCGACATCCTGCGGACGCCGGCTCGGCCGTACGGGAGTGAGCTGGCCCGGCCGGGCCGAGAGCTGCCCGCGCAGTCCGTCGGCCAGGCAGCTGCCCGCGTCCACCTGCGCCAGGTGCAGTTCGAGGAACGAGGAGCGGGAGGCCATGACCGTCGTGAGGAAGATGTGGCCCGGCCTGCCGGTCGTGGGGTCGTGTCCGTCCACGAAGCCGTTCAGGACCACCGACTCGAGCGCGCCCTGTTCATCCGCCGAGAAGATCTCGTGCAGCACGAGCAGGGCGCACTGCGCGAGAACCTCCCGGTACAGGCTCCGGCGCTGGGTCACCGGACGCGGCGTCTCCTTGTCCTGATCGGTCCCGGACAGGTACCGGACGGACTTCACCTCGGGGACGACGCTGTAGGCGGGCAGTTCCCAGTCCAGCACCAACTGCCGGGACGCGGCGTCGTAGGCGGCGGCCATCTGCCGCGGAAATCCCTCCGGCCATGCGGACGAGGAGTACAGGGCGGCGGAGAAGTACTCGATCACGGAGTCGGGGTCCTTGCGGCGAACCCCTTCGGACACTTCGGCGACACCGGCGTTGTGCCGTCGTACGTCCGCCAGCTGGGCATCGGCCCACTGCTGGTACTCCCGCTGGTAGGACGCCAGTTGCCGCAGCCGGTGCGCCTCCGCGGCCTGGGCCGCGTGCCAGTCCCGCTCGAAGCGCGCCTGCGCCTCGGCCTGCGTGTGTGCCCGGCGGCTCGCGGTCCAGCCGCTCTGCGTCTGGTACTGGCCGATGTCCGGCATGGCCACCGGCTGCGCCAACGGCCCGGGGGCGAACGGCTGGATCTGCTCCGGGCGCATGAGCGAGGCGGCCCGGAAGGCGGGAGCCCGGCACCCCGAGGCGAGAAGACCCTGCAGCGAGGCGACCTGTGCGTCCAGTTCCTCGGTACGGTGTTGCGCCTCCGCCTGCCGGTACTCCCGGTACTCCTGGGCGGCCCGCCGCTGGTGGGCCCGCGCCTGTTGAGCTTCCTGTCTCCGCCGTCTGGCCTCGAGCTCCTGCTGGCGCTGCTGTTGCCGTTGCACCTCGGCCCAGACGCCGACAAAACCGGCAGAGCGACGACTCATGTGCTGCAGGCCCTCCCCAGGTGTCGGCAGCCGAACGGCCCCTTGGTTGTCCCCACAACCATGTGTAAGGAGGCGACTCTATCCAGTAATCGACGTCCCGCACATCCACTCTGCGAGGCCCGTCCACGCGGGGCATCGACGCAGGTCACATGACTCGGACGGCGCGCGCCCGCGCCGGAAGCACGAAGGCGCCGTTCCGGTCGTACGACGGGAACGGCGCCCGGAGGCCATGCGTATCCGGCCGGTCAGGACTGCAAGGTCGATCAGTTGACTGCCAGAGCTGCCAGGCCGGTCAGGACTGCCAGATCGGCCAGATCGATCAGGACTGCTAGATCGTGGCAGTGTCGATCACGAAGCGGTAGCGGACGTCGCTCGCGAGCACCCGCTCGTAGGCCTCGTTGATCTCGGACGCGCTGATCAGCTCGATCTCGGCGCCGAAGCCGTGCTCGGCGCAGAAGTCCAGCATCTCCTGGGTCTCCTGGATGCCACCGATGCCGGAGCCCGCGAGGGTCTTGCGGCCGCCGATCACCGAGAAGAGGTTGAGCCGGACGGGCTCCTCGGGCGCGCCCACGTTCACGAAGGCGCCGTCCGTGCGCAGCAGGGCGAGGTAGGCGTCCAGGTCCAGCGGGGCGGAGACGGTGGACAGGATCAGGTCGAAGGTGCCGCGCAGCTCCTCGAAGGTCTTCGGGTCGCTGGTCGCGTAGTAGTGGTCGGCGCCGAGCTTCAGCCCGTCGTCCTTCTTGCGCAGCGACTGGGAGAGGACCGTGACCTCGGCGCCGAGCGCGTGCGCGATCTTGACGCCCATGTGGCCGAGACCGCCCATGCCGAGGACGGCGACCTTCTTGCCGGGGCCCGCGTTCCAGTGCTTGAGCGGGGAGTACGTGGTGATGCCGGCGCAGAGCAGCGGCGCGGCCACGTCGAGGGAGATGCCGTCGGGAATGTGGAGGGTGTAGTTCTCGTCGACGACGATCTTCTCGGAGTAGCCGCCGTAGGTGGGCTCGCCGTCCTTGCCGACGGCGTTGTACGTGCCCACGCCGCCGCCGGTGCAGTACTGCTCCAGTCCGGCCTTGCAGTTGTCGCACTCGCGGCAGGAGTCGACCAGGCAGCCGACGCCCACCCGGTCGCCGACCTTGAACCTGGTGACGCCGGAGCCGACCTCGGAGACGATGCCGGCGATCTCGTGGCCCGGCACCATCGGGAAGATGGCCTCTCCCCAGCCCTCGCGGGCCTGGTGGATGTCCGAGTGGCAGATGCCGGCGAACTTGATGTCGATCAGGACGTCGTGCTCTCGGACCTCACGACGCTCGATGGTGGTGCGCTCCAGCGGAGCCTTGGCGGCGGGAGCGGCGTACGCGGCGACAGTGGTCATGCCGGGGTTCTCCTCGGGAGGGGGGTGGACCGTGCCCGGCTGTCTTCCGTCGGGCACGGCATTCAGCCTGCCCGATCCCTCGGCGTTCACCCAGGTCACGGCTCTGCGTATGTCCGCTGGTCCTACTACTGGCGGGGTCAGGCTCGGCAGCGTACGACCGTGAATACTGGATGGATGGATGAACAGCCCTCTGTGGGGCCCGCCGGTGAGGCGGCCCACCCGCTGGACCGGCGCGCCGAGCTCAGCGAGTTCCTGCGCAGCCGCCGCGCCCGGCTGAAGCCGGAGGACGTCGGCATGCCGGATTTCGGGCGGCACCGCCGGGTGCCCGGGCTGCGCCGCGAGGAGCTGGCCCAGCTGGCCGGGGTGTCCGTCGCCTACTACACGCGCCTCGAGCAGGGCAATGGACGCAATGTGTCGGCGGAGGTGCTGGACGCGATCGCGCGGGCGCTGCGCCTGACGGATGCCGAGCACAACCACCTCACGCACCTCGCGAAGCCCAAGCAGCACAAGAAGAAGCAGGCGGCCCGGCCGCAGCAGGTGCGGGGTGCCCTGCGTCAGCTGCTCGACACGTTCGACGGCGTTCCCGCGTACATCACCGGGCGGCGCTCGGACGTGCTCGTCTGGAACCGGATGGCCGCGGCCGTCTTCGGGGACTGGTCGGAGCTGCCGCCGCAGGAGCGGAACTGGGCGCGGATGGTCTTCCTCAGGCCCGAGTACCGGGACCTGTTCGTGGAGTGGGAGCAGAAGGCGATCGACATCGTCTGTCTGCTGCGCATGGACGCGGGCTGCCATCCGGACGATCCGCGGCTGGCCGCGCTGGTCGGTGAGCTGTCCGTGAAGAGCGAGGACTTCCGGCGGCTGTGGGCCACGCACGACGTGAAGGAGAAGAGCCACGGGGTGAAGCTGCTGAGGCATCCGCTGGTGGGCGACCTCGCGCTGCAGTTCGAGTCGTTCCGGCTGGTCGGCGATGCCGAGCTGGCACTGGTCACCTATCACGCGGAGCCGGGGTCGAGTTCGGCGGAGGCACTGCGGCTGCTGGCCTCATGGGGGACCGACGCGACCCGCGCGGGCACTTCCTCACCGCAGTAGACGTCACCCCCGGCAGACGTCACCCTCGGCAGACGACACCCCCAAGTGACGTCACCCCCGCGTCAGCCCGGCAGGCCTCACCCCGGTACGCGTCACCCCGGCAGGTCTCACCGGGTACGCGTCACCCCGTGGCCGTGCCCCGGCGGCCGTCGTCCCGCCGCCGCGCCGGGTGGGGCGGGCCGTGGCCCGGCGGTCGCCCCGCCGCACCGGTGAGGGGCGACGGGGCAGACGCCGGGGCCCGGGCTGGGGGTCACGGCTGGTACGGCGGCGCGGCCCCCCAGGTCCACTTCGGTACCGGCTGCTCCGCCGGCGGCTTCGCGTCCGGGCCGGAGAAGTAGACGGCCAGGCGCGTGCCCCACTCGGTGTACGCGAGGAAGGCGGAGCGGAACTCGGCGTCGGTGGGAAGTCCCGCGTCGTCGGCTGCGTCCTGGAGCAGATTGACCCAGCGGCGGCGCTGCACCTCCGTGATGCCCTTGCCCAGGTGCTTGGCGACCATGTGGCCGTGGCCCCCCTGGGTCTCGGAGTAGGCCGGCGGTCCGCCGAAGACCTCGCCGAGCCAGAGGGCGACATGAGCGGCGTGCTCGGGGGCGAGGCCCGCGAACACAGGCGCGAGGAGGTCGTCCTTGAGGACCTTGTCGTAGAACGCCTCGGTGAGGCGGGTGAAGGCCTCGGCGCCGCCCGCCCAGGCGTAGAGCGTGGGCACGGAGGCGCCCCGGCCGCGCACCGACGTCGGCTTGTAGTGGCGCATCTCCTCGATGTCGCCGATGAAGGGGCGGATCTCGGCGAGGAAGTCGGGGAAGAGCTCGGAGTTGCGGAAACCCTCGACGTGGTCCTCCGTCGAGGTCCAGGTGATCCTCAGGATGAAGTGCTCGAAATCTTCCTCGCAGCGCGCGAGTTCGTAGTCGACGCACTGCGGGGCCGCGGCGAGCTGGACCGCGGCCCGGGTATAGGCGGCGAGGAACTCCGCCGACTGCTGCTCGGAAATCCGGTAGCGGATGTATTCGACTGTCGAAACGGTCATGCCCCACACAAACACGAACGGGCCACCGGAAGCCTTCTTTCCGGTGGCCCGTTCGCTCCTGGCACATCTCCCCCGCCCGCGTCGCGGACGGAGGGGATCGGCCCGTCCCGGCTACGCTCCCGCGTTCTCCTTGACGGTGATCTTCCCCTTGCGGATGGTCGCGACGCGCGGGGCCTTCTTCGCGATCGAGGAGTCGTGCGTGACCATGATGAAGGTGAGCCCGTGCTCCTTCCACATGGCTTCGAGTACGTCCATGATCTCGTCGCGCATGGACTCGTCGAGGTTTCCGGTGGGCTCGTCGGCGAGCAGCACCTTGGGCTGCTTGACCAGGGCGCGGGCGATCGCCACACGCTGCTGCTGGCCGCCCGACAGTTCGGCGGGCAGATGTCCGAGCCGCTCGGCGAGCCCCACGGACTCCAGTGCCGCGGCGGCCCGTTCACGCCGTTCCTTCGCCTTCACACCGAGCGGTACGAGCGCGGTCTCGACATTCTCCTTGGCCGTGAGCGTGGGGATCAGGTTGAAGCTCTGGAAGACGAAGCCGATGTTCTCGCTGCGCACCCTGGTGAGTTTCGCCTCGGACAGCTTCGCCATGTCGGTGCCGTCGAGTTCGACGCTGCCCGCGGTGGGACGGTCGAGCCCGCCGAGCATCTGGAGCAGGGTGGACTTGCCGCCACCGGTGGGGCCCTGGATGACGAGCCGGTCGCCGTCGCCGATCGTCAGGTCGATCCCGGCGAGCGCGTCGATCGTTTCCTTGCCCCGGGTATAGCGCTTGGTGACGCCTCTGAGTTCGTACATGGTGCAACTCCTGGGATACGTAAGTACGTAAGGGGCGGGGCTTATTCGACGCGGCGCAGGGCGTCCGCGGGGCGCAGCCGGGAGGCGCGCCAGCCGCCGAAGGCGCCGGCGATCAGGCCGCCGGCGACGGCCAGGGCGACCGCGACGACGATGGTGTTGACGCTGACGGGCGCGGTGAGCGCGACGTCGAGGGCCTTGGACGCGGTCTGCCGCGCCGGGCCGCCGAAGCCGCCGCCGCCTGGACCGCCGCCGCCCGGGCCGCCGCCTCCCGTGTTCCCCAGCTGTGCCTGGAGGTTGGGGCTGATCTCGGTGACGACGTAGGCGCCCGCGAGGCCGAGGGCGATGCCGAGGGCGCCGCCGACCAGGCCGTTGACGATGGCCTCGCCGACCACCTGGCGGGTCACCCGGCTCGACTTCCAGCCGAGCGCCTTGAGGGTGCCGAACTCGCGCACCCGGCGGGAGACGGCGGAGGAGGTGAGCAGGCCGGCGACCAGGAACGCGGCCACGAGCACCGCGATCGACAGCCACTTGCCGACGTTCGAGGCGAGGTCGGAGGCGGTGGACAGAGAACCGGAGACGGTGTCCGCGAGGTCGGCGGAGGTGGTGACCGTCGTGCCCGAGATGTTCTTCTGGATGGTGCTCTTGACGCCGGCGATCTGCTGCGAGTCGGACGCCTTGACGTAGATCGTGGTGACCTTGTTCTTGGAGTCGCTGAGCGTCTGCGCCTGCTTGAGCGGGATGTAGAGGTTGGCCGCCGCGTCACCGCTGTCGGGCGTCGCGATCCCGATGATCTTGTACTTGACGCTCTTGACGGTGACGGTGCCACCGAGCTTGAGCTTCTTCTCCTTGGCGTACGACTTGTCCGCGACGACGACCTTGGCGTTCGTCTCGGAGGTCTTGAACGTACGACCGCTGGTGATCTTCGACGAAGTCAGCGGGCCCAGGGCGGGCTTGGTGACGTCGGTGCCGTAGACCGAGTAGTTGTTGACGTCGAAGTCGGCGCCGCCGCCCTTGACGGTGCCCTGCGGCGAGGGCTGGGCACCGCCGCCGCCCCGACCGCCCTGCTGGTTACCGCTGCTGGGGTCCTGCTGGAACTGACCGCGGGTGAACTGGCCGTTGACCCGGATGACTTGGAGGCTCAGTCCGCCGACGGAGTCGGCGACGCCCTTCTGGGAGTCGACCTTGGCGACGGTCGAGGACGCCAGGGTCTGGAAGCCCTGGACCATGACCCGGTCGCTGCTCTGCTCCTTGTCGGAACCGCTCTCCCTCGCGTCGAAGTTGAAGCGCGGGCGCTCGCTGGTGCTGGTGGCCGGCGCGGCGGCCTTGGTGACCGTCATGTCGGTCCCCAGTCCGTACAGCGACTGGAGGACCTTGCCCTGGGCCTTCTCCATGCCCGAGGACACGGAACTGACCACGATGACCAGGGCTATGCCCAGGGCGAGCCCGGAGGCGACGACGAGGGCCGCCTTTCTGCGGCGGCGCAGTTCGCGCCTCAGGTAGGTGAAGAACATGGCCGCAAGCTAGGTACGGCGCGTGATGAAGGCATAAGGCCGAAATAAGAGAATGATGAGAAGGCTGTGGCCGGGCCCAGAAATCTTTGAGAAACGCCGATGCGGCGGCGGCCCGTGGGGGCCACCGCCGCATCGGCGTCGGGTCGTATCTCGGTCTCGGACCGTCAGATCGAGTCTCGGTCCCGGACCGTCAGGTCGTGCGTCGGTCTCAGACGGCCGAACCGGCCTTCCAGGCCGCCCAGTCGAGGTTCCAGCCGTTGAGGCCGTTGTCCGGGGCGATGGTCTTGTCGCCGGTGTTCTTGACGACCACGACGTCACCGAGCAGCGTGTTGTTGTAGAACCACGCGGCGGGCGTGTTGGCGTCGTTGGCACCCTTGGTGTCGGACAGGCCGACACAGCCGTGGCTGGTGTTGACGGAGCCGAAGATGGACTTCGCGCCCCAGTAGTTGCCGTGGATGAAGGTGCCGGAGTTCGACAGCCGCATGGCGTGCGGCACGTCCTTGATGTCGTACTCGCCCTTGCCGTCGTCCTTCTTGAAGCCGACCGTCGAGCCGTCCATCCGGGTCTCCTTGAACTTCTCGGAGATCACCATCTGACCCTGGTAGGTCTTGTTCTCGGGCGAACCGGCGGAGATCGGGATGGTCTTGATCGTCTTGCCGTCCTGCGTGACCTTCATCGTCTTGGTCTGGGCGTCGACGATGGAGACCTGGTTGCGGCCGATCTTGAACGTGACCGTCTTCTGCTGCACCCCGTACACGCCGTTCGCGCCCTCGACACCGTCGAGGTTCAGCTTCAGGGTGACGGTGGAGCCGCCGGTCCAGTAGCTCTCGGGCCGGAAGTCCAGGCGGTTGGCGTTGAACCAGTGCCCGACGACCTCCTGGCCGCTGCTGGAGGAGACGGAGATCCCCTTCTGCACCGCGGCCTTGTCGGTGATCGCCTTGTCGAAGTTGATCGAGACCGGCATGCCGACACCGACGGTGGAACCGTCCTCCGGCGTGAAGTTGCCGATGAAGCTGTTGGACGGGGAGACCGTGGTGAACGACGCGTTCTCGTGGGCGGTGCGGCCCTCGGAGTCGGCGGCCTCGGCGGCGATCTTGTACGCGGTGGCGCGTTCCAGTCGGTTGAGGGGCTTCCAGCTCTTCTTGTCCGCTGATATCTGACCGGCGACGGCGGTGCCGGTCGCGGTCTTCATCGTGACGGACGTGAGCGAACCCTTGCTGACCGTGACCGCGGTGCCGTTGTTGATGGAGGCGTTGTCGGAGCCGTCCTTGGGCGTGATCTTGATCTGGGCTTCGGAGGTCTTCTTGGCCGCGGCCTCGTCGACCTTGGCCTGCGACGTGCTGTCGCCGCCGTCCGATGCGCTGGACTTGTCGTCGCCTCCGCCGCACGCAGAGAGCACCAGCACCCCGCCGAGCAGTGCGGACGCGGTCATCAGACGCTTGCGCCGCTTACTGTTCGTCATCACACGCTTCTCCATCGTTGCCGAATCCCGAAAAGACACGAGAGCCCCGTAAGGATCTCCAACGCCAGGACCGGTTCGTCCCGTTCCACTTCTCGCGAAAGTGTGGTCCACGCCACGTCCGGGCGAACGGGACGGGAGTGACGCGAGGCGGCCTGTGCGTCTCATGAGACGAGGAAACCCCGGCGACGGTTGCCGACCGGGGTCACGAATTTCCCAGGCCGCGTCAGCCGCGTACGTCTTCCTCGTCGTCCTCGTCGGCATCATCCTCGTCGAGGTCCCATTCCGGCGAATCGGGGTCGTAGTCGATGGGCTCGCTGCTCCAGGACGCCTGGGCGAGCTCGATCCCCGGCACCTCGCTGACCAGGTCGAACGGGTCGACGAGATAGGCGAGGGCCTCGGCCGTGTCTTCCGTCACTGCGCCCTCGGCGTGCGACCGCTCGTCGGCCGGCATGGCCGCGTCGTCGCCGATCCGGCGCAGTGCCGCCTTGGTGACGGCGTCGGCGTCGTCGATCTCCAGCACCAGTTCGACCCGAAGTCGGACAAACCGTGATGTCTCAGAGGTACTCATGAGAGGGAGCGTACGGCCCACGCGATGCGCGACTTTCCCACGACCCGCGCCTTTCATTAGCATCGCCCCACACGGCCAATTCGCCAGCGCCACAAGGGGATCGATATTTCGTGTCCGCCGCACGTCGATCGTTGCTGACCGCCACCGCAGCGGGGACCCTCCTGGGTGCCCTGTGGTTCGTCCCGTCCGCCAACGCGACCCAGGACGTACCCGCTCCGAGCGGGTCGGCGCCTGCGTCCGCACCGGCGGGTACCACCGCGACACGGATCTCCACCGAGTCGGACACCGCGCCGGACACGGAGTCCGACGGTGATCAGACCCTGCTCGCCGACACCGGCAGCATAGATACGACGCCGTATCTCGTCGGCGGCACGCTCTTCCTCGGCCTCGGCGCGGGATTCGTGACGTATTCCGTGCGCCGTGAGCGCACGATGGCCTACTGAGCGCACCGACCGCACTCCGGACAGACAACCCACAGCACAGGGAAGCCATGCGAGAGCTGAGCGAGCTGACCGACGTCGAGGAACCTGCCTGGCCCCTGCTGTCGAAGGCACTCGCCGCCAGCGGCGTGTCCATGGAAGTACTTCCGGTGGACCCCGATCTGGGCCGCGCCAGCCTGCTGCAGCTCCAGATCACCGCACGGTCCTGGCTGGGCGGGATGGTGCTCAACTGCGGTGGGGTGGTGCTGGACAGCGGGTGGCTGCGGATCTACGGCAGTCCGGCCGAGGACCTGTCCGCGGGGCTGCCCGGTGGCTCGACGGACCTTCCCTCGCTGGCCGAGGTCAACGAATTCCCCGAGCGGTTCGATCCGGCCTGGCGCCCCCGGGACGGCGGGCTCGTCGTCGGTCACGACGTGCTGGGCGGGGTGTTCGTGCTCAACGGCGCCGACCCGGAGTCGGTGGGGCGCCCCGGACATCCCGGCGAGGTCGTGTACTTCGCGCCGGACTCACTGAAGTGGGAAGCGCTCGAAGTGGGCCACGGGGCCTGGCTCCAGTGGCTCCTCAGGGAGGGCACGGACCACTTCTACGACACGCTGCGATGGCCCGGCTGGCGGGCGGAGTCCGGCGCCCTGACAGGCACGCAGGGGCTGTCCGTGATGCCCTTCCTGTGGTCGGCGGAGGCACGGCGCGACCTCATGTCGACGAGCCGCCGCGCGGTGCCGCTGGCCGAACTCCTCGCCCTGCACCGCGACTTCGGCCTGAAACTGGACAAGGTGGACCCGGGGTTCCTCGGCGACATCTGAACCCACCGGGTGGCACGGCGTCCACGCACGGCGACCGTCGGGTCACATGCCGCGACCGGACACCCGTAG
Source organism: Streptomyces sp. NPDC005141 (assembly GCF_053599975.1). Lineage (NCBI taxonomy): Bacteria > Bacillati > Actinomycetota > Actinomycetes > Kitasatosporales > Streptomycetaceae > Streptomyces > Streptomyces sp. NPDC005141. Next base: position 97,437 of record NZ_JBSFYW010000025.1, read on the forward strand.
CGCTCTGACGTCTTCGGGCGCTCCCGCCCCGCCCTGTGCCCCGGGACGCCCACGCGGCACGCTCGGCACGTCACCGACAGCGATCGGGAGGCCGGACCGCACGCGCCGCCCCGGGTGCTGAGTCTTGTCCACGCCCCGCGTCTCGCGCCCCGCGCCCCACGCCCCGCGACGGGACCACCGTGTGTCGCCCCGCGGAGGGGACCGACGACGGACGGGCGCCGGGCCGGACATGCCGCGGCCCCGCGCCCCGAAAGGGGTGCGGGGCCGCGGCGAGGCCGATCGGGTCGTGCTTACGCGGCCCTGCGGCCGCCACCGCTCTGGCCGCCGTTCTGTCCGCCGCGCTGCGGAGCGCGCCCACGCCCGCCGGAGCGACCGGTGCCCGCGCCGCCGCCGGCTTCCGTACGACGCCCCGCGCCACCGCCGCCTTCCGTGCGACGGCTCGCGCCGCCGCCTTCCGTACGTCGGCCGGCGACCGCTCCGCCGGTGCCCGTGCCCGTGCGGCGGCCGGTGGCCGCGCCACCCGCCGCGCCACCCGTGACCGGACGTCCGCCGCGCTGCTGGCGCCCCTGGCCGTCCGACCCGCCGCCCGTGCGCGTGCCGGTGGCGGCGACCGACGGCCGCCTGGCCCCGCCCCCGGTGGCACGGCGCGCCTTGGGCCGCGACTTCGGCTGCTCGGCCTGCTGCGGGACCTCGATGACGACCGGCACGCCGGAGGGCTCGCGGGCGCCGGTGAGGCGGGCGAGCTCCTCGTCGCTGGACTTGACGCGGGCGGTGTTCGGCGTGATGCCGGCGTCCGCCATCAGACGGGTCATCTCACGCTTCTGCTCGGGGAGCACCAGGGTGACGACGCTGCCCGACTCTCCGGCGCGGGCGGTACGGCCGCCGCGGTGGAGGTAGTCCTTGTGGTCGGTCGGCGGGTCGACGTTGACCACGAGGTCGAGGTCGTCGATGTGGATGCCGCGGGCCGCCACGTTCGTGGCGACGAGCGCGGTGACCTGACCGTTCTTGAACTGGTCGAGGGTGCGGTTGCGCTGCGGCTGGCTGCGCCCGCCGTGCAGGGCCGAGGCCCGGACACCGCTGGCGAGCAGCCGCTTGGTGAAGCGGTCGGCGCCGCGCTTGGTGTCGACGAAGAGGATGACCCGGCCGTCGCGGGCGGCGATCCGCAGAGCGACCGCCTTCTTGTCCGTCTCGTCGGCGACGTGCAGCACGTGGTGCTCCATGGTCGTCACCGCGCCCGCGGACGGGTCGACGGAGTGCACCACGGGGTCGGTGAGGAACATCCGGACGAGCCGGTCGATGTTCTTGTCGAGCGTCGCGGAGAACAGCAGTCGCTGGCCGCCCGGCTCGACCTGGTTGAGCAGAGCGACGACCTGCGGCATGAAGCCCATGTCGGCCATCTGGTCGGCCTCGTCGAGCACGGTGATCGCGACCTGGCCGAGGGCGCAGTCGCCCCGCTCGATGAGGTCCTTGAGCCGCCCGGGGGTGGCCACGAGCACCTCGACGCCGCGGCGCAGCGAACCGGCCTGCCTGCCGATCGACATCCCGCCGACGGCCGTGGCGACGCGGAGGTTCACGGCGGTGGCGTACGGCGTCAACGCGTCGTCGACCTGCTGCGCGAGTTCGCGCGTGGGGACGAGGACGAGGGCGAGCGGGTTCCTCGGCTCGGCGCGGCGACCGGCCGTGCGGGCCAGGAGGGCGAGCCCGAAGGCCAGCGTCTTGCCCGAACCGGTGCGGCCCCGGCCGAGCACGTCGCGCCCGGCGAGGGAGTTGGGCAGGGTGGCGCCCTGGATCGGGAAGGGCTCGGTGACGCCCTGGGCCGCGAGGGTCTTCGTCAGGGCGGCCGGCATGTCCAGCGCGTCGAAGGACTCGACGGCGGGCAGCGCGGGTGTAATGGTCTCGGGCAGGGAGAACTCCTGCGGCGGGGCGACCTTGCGGGCGCCACCGCGGCCCGCGCCCCGGCCGGTGTTGCGGCCGGCGCTCTGCGCGGAGCCGCCGGTCTGTGCGGCGCGTGCGTTTGCCGGCCGCTTACGGACGGGACGTTCGGATCGAGTCATGCTGGATCTGGATTTCCTTCCTGGGCCCCACGGACTGCACACACAGCGCTCACCACCTGCATGAGCTGTCACAGCGCGAGCCGGGCCCGCACCCGAAGGCGCGGGACCCGGCTCTGGAAAAGCGCGCTCGAACTAGGCGGGGAGAATGTTCTCCGCCTGCAGGCCCTTCTGGCCCTGCGTGACCTCGAAGGAGACCTTCTGGCCCTCGACGAGCTCACGGAAGCCGGAGCTGGCGATGTTCGAGTAGTGGGCGAAGACGTCGGGGCCGCCGCCGTCCTGCTCGATGAAGCCGAAGCCCTTTTCCGAGTTGAACCACTTCACGGTGCCAGTAGCCATGTTGTTCTCCTGAACAGGTAGTGGGCCCCCATCCGGAGATGCACCGGGTAATGCCGGAGATGCCGGTAAAACAAAACGCGCCTGCGGAGGATTCCGATCAGGCGCACAAAGTAAATGGGTACCAAAAACGTATCAATGAGACAGTAGCACACCCTGGGACGGGGGTGCGAGGCGGGATACGTGGGCCGGGGTTGCCCGGCCCACGTACGACGCCATGCTGTCGGGACAGGTCCTAGGCGAGCGGGCCGGTCACCGGTTCCACCGCGGCCACCACACGGCCCGCGCGCACGAACGCGTCCGCCGCCTCCAGGTCGGGAGCGAGGAAGCGGTCCGGGCCGGGGCCCTGGACGCCGGCCGCGCGCACGGCGTCGATTACGGCCCGCGACGCCGGGGCCGGGGTCAGGCCCTCGCGCAGTTCGATCGCGCGCGTGGCGGCATACAGCTCGATCGCCACGATGCGGGTCAGGTTGTCCACGGCGGTGCGCAGCTTGCGCGCGGCCGACCAGCCCATGGAGACGTGGTCCTCCTGCATGGCGGAGGAGGGGATGGAGTCCGCGGACGCCGGTACGGCGAGCCGCTTCATCTCGCTGACCAGCGCGGCCTGCGTGTACTGGGCGATCATCAGGCCCGAGTCGACGCCGGCGTCGTCCGCGAGGAACGGCGGCAGACCGTGCGAACGGTTCTTGTCGAGCAGCCGGTCGGTGCGGCGCTCGGCGATCGAGCCGAGGTCGGCGGCGGCGATGGCGAGGAAGTCGAGGACGTAGGCGACCGGGGCGCCGTGGAAGTTGCCGTTCGACTCGACGCGGCCGTCGGGCAGCACGACCGGGTTGTCGACGGCGGAGGCCAGCTCGCGCTCGGCGACCGTTCGGGCGTGCGCGAGGGTGTCCCGGCCGGCGCCGGCGACCTGCGGGGCACAGCGCACGGAGTAGGCGTCCTGGACGCGCGGGGCGTCGTCCTGGTGGTGGCCCGTGAGCTCCGAACCCTTCAGTACGGCCAGCATGTTGGCGGCGCTGGCACCCTGGCCCGGGTGCGGGCGGATGGCGTGCAGCTCGGGGGCGAGGACCTTGTCCGTGCCGAGCAGCGCCTCGAGGGAGAGCGCGGCGGTGACGTCGGCCGACTTGTAGAGCGTCTCCAGGTCGGCGAGGGCCATGACCAGCATGCCGAGCATGCCGTCGGTGCCGTTGAGAAGGGCGAGGCCCTCCTTCTCGCGCAGCTCGACGGGGGTGATCCCGGCCTCGGCGAGCAGTTCGCCCGCGGGCCGCACGACACCGTCGGGACCCTCGGCGTTCCCCTCGCCCATCAGAGTCAGGGCGCAGTGGGAAAGGGGTGCCAGGTCACCGGAGCAGCCGAGCGAGCCGTACTCGTGGACGACCGGGGTGATGCCGGCGTTCAGGATGTCCGCCATGGTCTGCGCGACCTCGGGCCGTACACCGGTGTGCCCGGAGCAGACGGTCTTGAGCCGCAGGAACATCAGCGCGCGGACGACCTCGCGCTCCACCCGCGGGCCCATGCCGGCGGCGTGCGAGCGGACGATATTGCGCTGCAGCTGGGCACGCAGCTCCGGGCTGATGTGCCGGCTCGCCAGGGCGCCGAAGCCGGTGGAGACGCCGTAGACGGGCTCCGGCTTGGCGGCCAGCGCGTCCACGATCGCGCGGGCCGCGGCGAGGGCCGTCACCGCCTGGTCGGAGAGCTCGATCCGGGCGCCGTCGCGCGCCACGGCGAGAACGTCGGACGCGGTCACTCCGGACGTCCCCACCACCACAGTGTGCATATCCATATTCAGGAGCGTACGCAGTGAATTCGATGATGTCACTAGCGGGTGGCCGGTTGACCCCTTACCTCGGCCTACGTCACAGCGGACACCCGTGCGGCCTCACGGGCGGGCCGCCCGCGCCGTCTCACGGGCCGGGCCGCCCGTGCCGCCCCCGGAACCTGCGGCGTTCGCCCGCCGCGGGGGACGGCGCGTCCGCGAGGCGTACGACGGGATCGTCGGGGCCCTCGCGCCCGGCGACCACGGGTTTCGCGGCCCGGACGGCCTTCGCCCGGTACTGGGCCGCGTCCGCCAGCCGGAACAGCCGGCGCGCCGACCGCACGGGGCCGATCGGGTCCTCGGTCGAGGCGACCCCGCACGCCACCCCCTCCCCCAGCTCCAACTCGGCCGCGCGGCGGCAGAGTTCGTCGGCGATGCGGACCACCTCGTCGGCCGGCGGACCCACCGCCACCAGACAGAACTCGTCGCCGCCCAGCCGCGCGGCGAGGGTGCCGGGAAGCATGGCCCCGCACAGCGAGAGCACCGACCCGAACCGTTCCAGGAGCCGGTCTCCGACGGCGTGCCCCCGGGTGTCGTTGACGCGCTTGAGCCCGTTGAGGTCGCAGACGACGAGGCTGACCACGGACGCGTCGCTCTTGTGCCGCTCGACGGCCTCGTCGAGCCGTACGTCCACGGCCCGGCGGTTGGCGAGTCCGGTCAGGGCGTCGGTGTAGGCGAGGCGCCGGGCTTCCTCCAGGCGCTCGGTCTGGGCGATCCCGGCGGCGACGACGGAGGCGAGGACGGTCGCGAAGTCGGCGTCGGCCGGGCCGAAGACGGGGGCGCCGGCCGAACGGGCCACGTAGAGCTCGCCCCACGCCCGCCCGTGCAGCACGATCGGCGCGACGACGCAGCAGCCGCGCCCGCGTCTGCGCAGGGCGGCCACGCGCTGGTGGCAGTACCCGGCGGGGCCGGCCGCCGGGCCGTCGGCGGTCTCGACCCAGGCGTTGGGCTCGCCGCCGCCCGCCCACCGCTCATGGAGGAACTCGGTGATCTCCGGGAACTGGTGCACCGGGTAGGCCTCCCCGTCGGGGAACTCGTCCTCGTCCGGGGCGCGGTCGCCCACGTTGGCGAGCACCCGCAGCCGGCCGAGTTCACGCTCCCACACGGAGAGCGCGGCGAAGCTCCCGGTCAGCGCGTGACACGCGCCGAGCGCCGCGGCCCGCCACGACTCCCGCGGAGTGTGCGCCGCCGCCATCCCCTGAGCCAGCGCCACCACGGCCCTCAGCCGACTGTCCTCACCCATCACCCCAGGCTAGGGATATTTGCCCATATTTGGGACATTGGCATGGCGAACAGGGGTCCGGACCCGGAGGGCCGGAAGGGCCGGGCCGGGGACGGCGCGGCGCGAGGCCTACTCCCCCGGCCACTCCGGCTTGCGCTTCTCGTTGAAGGCGGCGACGCCCTCGGCCCGGTCCCCGGAGAAGGCGACGGACCGCCAGGCGGCGTCCTCGACCTCCAGGCCGGCCCGCAGGTCGAGTCCATGACCGAGACGCAGGGCACGCTTGGCCGCGCGCAGCCCGACCGGGGAGTTCGCGGCGATCCGGGCGGCCAGGGCGAGTGCCTCGGCCCGGTCCTGCCCCGCCTCCACCAGCTCGTCGACCAGCCCCAACTCCCGCGCCTCGCCCGCCTCCAGACGCCGCGCCGAGAAGATGAGCTCGGCTGCGCGCGCGGCACCGACCCGGCGCGGCAGCAGCTGCGTACCGCCGCCGCCGGGGATCACGCCGACGGACACCTCGGGCAGCCCGACGACCGCCGTGCGGTCGGCCACGATCAGATCGCAGGACAGCGCGAGCTCGAACCCGCCGCCCAGCGCGAACCCGTGAACAGCGGCGACGGTCGGCATCGGCAGCTCCAGGACACCGGTGTACGCGGCTCGCGCGACCGGCCGCTGACGCACCAGCTCGGCATCGGTGAAGGAGTTCCGCTCCTTCAGGTCGGCGCCGACGCAGAAGGCGCGCTCATGGGTGGACGTCAGCACGACCACCCGGACGTCCCGGTCGGCGGCGAGGGCGTCGCAGGCACCGGCGATCGAACGTGCCATGTCCGTGGACACGGCGTTCATGGCCTTGGGCCGGTCGAGGACGAGCTCGGCGACGTACCCGTGCCGCCGTACGGCGACGAACTCCCCGAACCTCCGCTCGCCCGGCTCCGTCCCCTGCTCCGCGCCTCGCTCCGCCCCTTGCTGCGCCATGACACCCTCCCGGTTAACGCGGGTTAACAATCGACGCCCCGATCATCGCAGCCGAGGCCGTTCGACGAAACCCGCCCCCTCGCCCCGTACCTCCTCGTTCGAGTGACATCCCGCCCAACTCCGGTTCGCGGCCCTCAAAGCGCGCATAACCTGCGCACCGCCACAGCGCATTCGGGACGCCGGCACACCGGGGAGGGACGACCATGACGAACCGCGAGACACCGCAGGCCGGCAGCACCCGGCCGGACCCACGAGCCACAGCCATCGCCACGCGGCCGATGGCCCCGAGACAGTCCGGGGCGACTCCGCCCGACACCTCGCCCGGCTGCCCGCCCCCGGCCGGCACGGCGGGTTCGGCGCCGTCCCTCTCCACGAAGGTGGGCCCTCCGCGGTCCGGCTCCAGGACGACCGGGGCCACGGCGACCGGGGCCGCCGCGGCAGCCGCCGCACCGGCCGGTTCCCGGTGGGTCCGCGTCAAGCCGCTCAGCAAGGCGATGCCCGCCCCCACGCCGTTCAGCGCCACCGCGTACGGCGCGCTGAACGCGGGCGCCGTGACGACAGCCACCGTGGCGACGGGAGCCGCCGGGGCCGCCGCCCCGAAGGACGGCGTGACGCCGGCGCGGTCCGCGACGGCCGACTCCGCGAAAGCGAGCGGTGCCGACGCCGGGGCCACGACGGCCGCACCCGCAGGGACCGGGCACGTGGCCCCCGGAGCCGAGGCGACAGGGTCCACCCCGTCGGCGGCCACGAAGACCGGGCCCACGGGGACCCGGCCGACACCGGCCGCGGACGCCGGCAGCGCCACGTCCGCGACCGTCGGCAACGGGAAGAAGGACGGGAGCGCGAACGCGGAGGCCGCCCCGCCCGGAGCCACAGGGACCGCCGGTACCGGGAGGATCGGACCCACGGCCGTCGGTGTCGCGAGGACCAGTGCTCCGGACACCCTCGCCGCGGCGGCCGGAGTCACGGAGCCCGGCTCTGTGGCGGCCGGGTCCGTGGCGGCCGCCTCCGCGAACGCCGGGGCCGTACCCCACAGGGCCGCGAAGATCTGGGGCACCGCACCAGGGGTGGTGACGCCCGAGGGCGCGGCGGGCACCAGGACACGGGGAGGCGGGGCCGCGGCAGGCGCCCGAACGCGCGGAGCCGAGGCCACGGCGGGCGTTCAGGTGCCGGAGGGCGGGGGGAATCCCGCTGCTCAGGCGCGAGGGATCGTTCCGGCGCCGCGGTCGGCCGGCGTCCACGGGCCCGTGGACGCACCCGGCGACAACGACCCCGCTCCCGTCCGGCTCCGTACGGTCCGGGGGAGGCACCGCCGGCCCCGGCCGCGACGCGTGCTCTTCGCCGTCGGGGGATTCGCGCTCGCGGCGGGAGTGCTGAGCTTCGCCCGGATGACACCGGAGTCGATGATCGGGGGCGGCGGAACCCCGGAGACGGAGCCGGCCGCGACGGCCACGGACACGGCGGGCGACGCCGTCAACGCCGTCGAGACCGCGCCCCCCTCCGGACACCCCGGGACCGCCCAGGGGAGCGCCACGGGCGCCACGGGGAGCGCCGTGATGGGCGGGGAGAGCCTGGCACCCACCTCGGGCGTGAGCGTGAACCCGACGCCGTTCCCGACGGCACCCGCCGCGATCCCGGCGGCCCGCGGCGACGCCCCCGTCACCACCGCGCCGGACACCACCGGTATCCCCACGGCCGCCATGACGACTCCACCGCCACCGGCGCCGACGTCCGCCCCCACCACCACGGCCCCGCGGCACACCACCCCGTCCCCGACGGCCCCCGCACCGGCGCCGTCGCACCAGCCGCCGAACGTGTGCGTACCGATCGTCGGCATCTGCGTGAACGGGCTGCTGTCACCCGGCCACCAGTGACGACCCGGGCAGGGCGGCACCGGGCAGACGCGCGCCGGCCGTGTGCGCACGGCCCGGCTCGCCCGGCCCCGGATCGGCCGGGCGCGGGGTCCCGCTAGGTCTGGTTGTCGCGGCGGGCCAGCAGCCACGGTTCGATGACGCCGAGTCCGCGGACCGGCCGCTGCCACATCGGCTGGAGCGCGAAGCGGTACGAGGGCGGTTCCTCGCCCTCCTTCTCCGCGGTGGCCGCGGCCTCGGCGGCCTCCGCCTCGGAGGCCGGAGCGTCGCCGGTACGGGTCAGCTCCTCCGCCAGGGCGCCGTCGACGAGGACGGCGTCGCGCGGAGCTATCGACGTGAGGCGGCTCGCCAGATTCACGGTCGTACCGAACACGTCGCCCATGCGGGTGGTCACCGTGCCGAAGGCGATGCCGACGCGCAGCTCCGGCATCGTCTCGTCGTTCGCCATCGTCTCGATGAGCCGCAGCGCGATCTCGGCGGCGACACCGGCGTCGTCCGCGGAGTAGAGCACTTCGTCGCCCAGGGTCTTGATGAGCCGTCCCCCGTGGGCCGCCACCAGGTCCGCCGCCGTGGTCTCGAAGGCCTCGACGAGCTCGCCGAGCTCCTCCTCCTCCATGCGGCGTGTCAGCCGGGTGAAGCCGACCAGGTCGGCGAAGCCGACAGCGAGACGGCGGTCGACCATCTCCTCGTCGTCGGCGGCCTGCACGACCCGGCCGGTGGCGGCGGCGAGCTGGCGGCGCCAGACGTAGACGAGGAACTCCTCCAGCTCGGGCAGGAGCAGTTCGATCAGCGGGTACGTGACCTCGGTGCGCGTCATCCCCGGTTCGGGGGGCTCGGTCAGACCCTCCAGGAAGGAATCGATCTGCCATTCGGCCAGACGGGCGGTGGTCTGCCCGGTGGACCGGGCGACCTGGACGGCCATGGCCTCGCTCAGCAGGCCCGCCTCGACGAGACCGGCGAGGCGTCGCAGAGCGAGCACGTCCGCCTCGGTCAGCGCCTTGGCCTGGCCGATGTCGGCGAACCCCATCGCCCGCCAGAAGCGGGAGGCCAGCTCCATGGAGACGCCGGCGCTGCGGGCCGCCTGGAACGGGGTGTAGCGGCGCTCCGCGCCGAGGATGAGCCCCTCCAGACGCAGCGCGAGCGGGTCCTCCCCGGAGTCCGGCTCGGCCTGCGGGTCCACCCGGCCGTTCGCCTCGTGCCGAGCGTCGGGCCGGACGTCCGGTCGTGCGTCGGGCCGGTCGTCCCTGTGGATGTCGCTCCCCACGTCGGAGTGGTCGTCCCTGCGGATGCCGGTTCCCGCGTCCGAGCGGTCTTCCGGGCGGAGGTCCGGGCGGTGCTCCGGGCCGGTGCCGGTCCCGGTGTCGGGACGGTCGTCCTGCCGGGTGTCGCCGTCCGCGGCGGCCCGTGCGGGTGTCGCGTCCGTGACCGGCCCGGCGGTACGGCCCGGCTCGCCGTCGGGGGCGGGGTGGGCACCCGTGCCGGAGCCGGTGTCGTCGACGGTCACGCCTGCTGCCCTTCCGATCTGCCGTGGTCAGGTATCGACCGCGCTCAACTCTACGGCAGGTGTGCGCTGGCTCACTCCCGATGCCGGGACCGAGGTCGGGGACGGTGCCGAGGTCGAGTGCACCACGTCGTTCCGCCCTCCGGCACACCATGTCGCACCGCCGGCGGACGCACCACGTCACACCACCCTCGGCCCCGTCGCGTCACACCGCCCGCCGGCCCGTCGCCTCGCACCTCCGCCGGCCCGTCACGTCACTCCGCCCGCGGACCCATCGCGTCGCTCCGCCCGCGGACCCACCTCACACCGCCCGAAGGTGCACCACGTCTCCGGCGCCCACCGGCTCCTGCACGCCTTCCTCCGTGGCGATGACGAGCCGCCCGTCCCCGTCCACGGCCACCGCCTCCCCGACGATCGACCGGCCTCCGGGCAGCTCGGCCCGCACCTCGCGCCCGAGGGTCGCGCACCCGGCCGCGTACGTCTCCTGCAGGCCGGAGGCTGCGGGGTCGCCGCCCACGGCGCGCCAGCGCTCGTACCACTGCTCCAGGGAGCGCAGCACGGCCCGCAGCACGGTGTCACGGTCCGTGGTCGTCGCGCCCGCCAGCGCCAGCGATCCGGCGCCCGGCACAGGCAGTTCGTCCTCGCGCAGCGAGACGTTGATGCCGATGCCGACGACGACCGCGTCGGTGCCCGCGCGCTCGGCGAGGATGCCGCCGGCCTTGCGCTCCTCGCCGTCCACGGTGACCAGCAGGTCGTTGGGCCACTTGAGTGCCGTGTCGACCCCGGCGGAGCGTGAGAGCGCCGTCGCGACGGCGACGCCGGTGAGCAGCGGCAGCCAGCCCCAGCGTTCGACGGGAACACCGGTGGGCTTCAGCACCACGGAGAAGAAGAGGCCGGAGCGGGCCGGCGCCGTCCACTGGCGGTCCAGACGGCCGCGCCCGGCGTTCTGTTCCTCGGCGACGAGGACCGCGCCCTCCTCCGCCCGTTCCTTGGTCACGAGGCCGACCAGATCGGAGTTGGTGGACCCGGTGCGCTCCACCACCTCCACGTCGCTCCACAAGCCGTCGTCACGGACCAGTGCCCGGCGCAGGGCGGCCCCGTTCAGCGGCGGACGGTCCAGGTCGGACCACCGATTGTCGTTCGCGTCTGCTGCATCTCGCGGCGTCATGCAACCCACCCTAGGTGTGGTAAACGCCGCACTGCCGATCGGTAGGCACACCACTACGCTACGGATGAGTAGCAAGCCCCCCTTCTGAGCACCTCACTCTTACGTCCCCTTAGAGCAGGCAGGGAGCCGCACCCCGATGTCCGAGCCGGAAGAGCTGCAACACCCCGACATCCACACCACCGCGGGCAAGCTCGCGGATCTGCAGCGCCGCATCCAAGAGGCGACGCACGCCGGCTCGGAACGCGCCGTCGAAAAGCAGCACGCCAAGGGCAAGTTGACGGCTCGTGAGCGCATCGAACTGCTGATGGACGAGGGTTCCTTCGTCGAGTTCGACGAGTTCGCGCGGCACCGGTCGACCGACTTCGGGCTGGAGCAGAACCGCCCGTACGGCGACGGCGTGGTCACCGGCTACGGCACGGTCGACGGCCGCCCGATCGCCGTGTTCTCCCAGGACTTCACCGTTTTCGGCGGTGCCCTCGGCGAGGTCTTCGGCCAGAAGATCATGAAGGCGATGGACTTCGCGCTGAAGACCGGCTGCCCGGTCATCGGCATCAACGACTCGGGCGGCGCGCGGATCCAGGAGGGCGTCAGCGCTCTCGGCATGTACGGCGAGATCTTCCGCCGGAACACGCACGCGTCGGGCGTCATCCCGCAGATCAGCCTGGTCGTCGGACCGTGCGCGGGCGGCGCGGTGTACTCCCCCGCCATCACCGACTTCACGGTCATGGTCGACCAGACCTCGCACATGTTCATCACAGGTCCGGACGTCATCAAGACGGTGACGGGCGAGGACGTCGGCTTCGAGGAGCTGGGCGGCGCCCGCACGCACAACGCCGTGTCGGGCGTGGCCCATCACATGGCGGGCGACGAGAAGGACGCCATCGAGTACGTCAAGCAGCTGTTGTCGTACCTGCCGTCCAACAACCTCAGCGAGCCCCCGGTGTTCGCGGAGGAGGCGGACCTCGCCCTCACGGACGAGGACCGCGAGCTGGACACGATCGTGCCGGACAGCGCGAACCAGCCGTACGACATGCACCGGGTGATCGAACACGTCCTGGACGACGCCGAGTTCTTCGAGACGCAGGCGCTGTTCGCGCCGAACATCCTCACCGGCTTCGGCCGGGTCGAGGGCCACCCGGTGGGCATCGTCGCCAACCAGCCGATGCAGTTCGCCGGCTGTCTGGACATCGACGCGAGCGAGAAGGCCGCGCGCTTCGTGCGGACGTGCGACGCGTTCAACGTGCCCGTCCTCACCTTCGTGGACGTGCCCGGCTTCCTCCCGGGCGTCGACCAGGAGCACACGGGCATCATCCGCCGCGGCGCCAAGCTGATCTACGCCTACGCCGAGGCGACGGTCCCGCTGATCACGATCATCACCCGCAAGGCCTTCGGTGGCGCGTACGACGTCATGGGCTCCAAGCACCTGGGCGCCGACCTCAACCTCGCCTGGCCCACCGCGCAGATCGCCGTGATGGGCGCGCAGGGCGCGGTGAACATCCTGCACCGCCGCACCATCGCGGCCGCCGAGGACCAGGAGGCCACCCGGGCCCGGCTGATCCAGGAGTACGAGGACGCGCTGCTGAACCCGTACGCGGCGGCCGAGCGCGGCTACATCGACGGCGTGATCATGCCGTCGCAGACCCGCTCCCACGTCGTGCGCGGACTGCGTCAGCTGCGCACGAAGCGGGCATCACTGCCCCCGAAGAAGCACGGCAACATTCCGCTCTAGTCCCCGCAGACCCGGATCCTGGGAGCAGACATGACGATCAAGGTCGTACGGGGCAATCCGACCCCGGAGGAGCTGGCCGCCGCACTGGCGGTGGTCCGCGTACGCGCCGCGGCGGCGGCATCCGCCCCGTCCGGCGCGTCCGGGTCGCGCGACTCCTGGTCCGACCCCGCCCGCATCGCCGCGCACCGGCTCCCGCGGCCGGGGCCGACGACCTGGGGCCGCAGCTACTGGCCCGGCTAGGGCGTGACCGGGGCCGACAGGCCCTGAAGCACCGTCGCGACGGCTTCGGCCATCACCGCGTACCCGGCGTCGTCGGGGTGCAGGTGGTCGCCGAAGTCGTACGCCGGGTGCAGCCCGTCCGGGTCCGCCGGATCGGCCAGGGCGCGGTTCAGGTCCACGACCGCGTCCCATTCCCCCCGCGCCGGGTCGCGGATCCACGCGTTCACCTCGTGGCTCACCTTCGCCGCGTGCTCGCCCCAGTGGTCGGAGCCGCCGAAGGGCAGCAGAGTCGCGCCGATCACCCGGAGCCCACGGGCGCGGGCCGCGTGTATCAACGTCCGGTATCCGGCGATGAGTTCATCGGCCTCGACCACCGGAGCCGGCCGGTAGGTCGGCTGTTCGTCCGTCTCGCTGAAGCCGATGTCGTTGACGCCCTGGAGTACGACCAGTGTGTCCACGCCCGGGTGGCCGAGGACGTCGCGGGCGAGCCGGTGGACGCCCTTCTCGCCGTACCAGGCGGAGTCGTTGAGCAGCAGGTTCCCGCCGATGCCGGCGTTGAGGACGGGCCTTCCGGTGCGTTCGGCGAGCGCGTCGGTCCAGCGCCGGTCCGCGCCCGGGGTGGAGCCGAAGCCGTCGGCGATGGAGTCGCCGAAGAGCGCGATCCCGTCCCCGCGTCCGCCCGCGTCGACCTCGACGGCGGACAGGAAGTACCAGGATTCGGTGTCCTGCGTGAAGCCGTGCCCTTCGAGGTCGTGGAGGCGGTCCCCGGCGCCCCGGTAACTGGTCGCGAAGGCCTGTGCGTGAAACGTCGCGGGCCCCGTGACGGCGTCGAAGTGCAGGGTGACGGTCACTGATTCCAGTGATTCCAGGGGAAGTTCGGCGGGATCACTGACGAGATGGCCGTGCGCCGGGATCTCGGCGGAGGCGGACCCTCGAAAGGTGAGCCGCCGCACCGAGCCCGCCTCGACGGCCGCCCCGCGCGCCGTACGGGCGACGGTGGCGCCCGCGATGCGCAGCGGCGAGGTGCCGTACGCGTTGGAGAGCCGGACGCGGAGCCGGTCGCCGCCCGCGGTGAGGCGGACGACCTGGCGGAGCGACTGGCGCCAGAAGCCCTCGCGCGACCAGTTGGGGGTGAAGCCTTCGCTGGGGAGCTGGGGCGATGCGGTCCAGGCGGTGGTGAACATGGCGATTCCCTCTCCTGCCACTCAAACGGGACTAGAGTTCCTTTAGTGACACCCATGACCGTAGCAGGCCCTGTCGCACTAAAGAAACCCCAGACCCGTTTACACAGGATGCCCGCAAGTTGAGTACGCGTACTCAGGCGCCCGGCCGTCCCGCCGTCGCACGATCGAGGACATGCTGTGGTCCGATCCGGAGAACGAACCTCCCAAGGAACTCCGCGACATGCAGGACATGTTGCGGCGCCTGGGCGTTCTCATGGCGCTGGCCATGGTGGTCGCGATGATCCTTCTGGGCGTCCGCTGACCCCGTCGGCATCCGCGGCGCTACCCCGCGTCCGACGGTCGGCCGACCGGGATTCCCGCCGGTCCGGTCCGCAGTCGGCATCGGACGGTCCCGAACCGCCCGCATGGAGCGAACGGCGGCCGAGGCAAGGGCCGATCGGCGCCGATACCCTGACCCCATGACCGATCAGCCGCGCCGCCGTCTCGTGCTCGCCTCGCAGTCCCCCGCCCGACTCAACCTGCTGCGGCAGGCCGGACTCGCCCCCGAGGTGATCGTGAGCGGGGTCGACGAGGACGCCGTATCCGCACCCACCCCCGCCGAACTCGCCCTCGCGCTCGCCGAGGCGAAGGCCTCCGTCGTGGCGGCACGCCCCGAGGTCCAGGGCGCGCTGGTGATCGGCTGCGACTCGGTGCTGGACCTGGACGGCGAGGCCCTCGGCAAGCCCGCGGACGCCGAGGAGGCCACCGCGCGCTGGAAGGCGATGCGGGGCAGGGCGGGCACACTCCAGACGGGACACTGCGTCTGGGACACGACACAGAAGCGGTGGGAGTCCGCCACCGCCTCGACCGTGGTCCGCTTCGGCGAGCCGACCGACGCGGAGATCGCCGCTTACGTCGCCTCGGGCGAACCCCTCCACGTGGCGGGCGCGTTCACCCTCGACGGCCGCTCGGCTCCCTTCATCGAGGGCATCGACGGCGACCACGGCAATGTCATCGGCATCTCGCTGCCGATGGTGCGCAGGCTGCTGGGCAAACTGGGCGTCGGCATCACGGAGTTGTGGACGCCCCGGGAGAAGTGAGAACCGCGGGGGCGACCGGGAGGCCGAGGGAACACCCGAACGGCCGGGGTAACGAGCCCTCAGCCGGGACGCGTTGACGGCCGCACGACCGGAACGGGAACGCCCGGCCGACCGGGAACCCTCGGGCCGACCGGAAGACCGACCGGCCGGACGAGAGGGCCGGGCGGCCAACAGGGCTCCGCCGACCGACCCGGAGGGCTCAGCAGGTCGGAGCACCGGTCGGTCGGCACGAAGGGCTCACCGGCCATGAAGACGGCCAGCCGGGCGAGGAGGCTCGACCGACCGAGAGCGCCTGGCCGACCGACCCGGAAAGCGCAGCCGACCGAGAGGCCGACCGGACGGACGAGAGGGCCGGCCGGGGCGTCGCTCGACCGGCCCGGAAGGCTCGGCCGGCCGGTCGGGGCGTCGGTCGATCCGCTCGGTGAGTTCGGCTCGCCGGGAGGGGCGTCAGGTGGTCGAGGGGGCGGGCGGCGGCGTGACGGCGGCTTCCCCTTCACCGACCCTCTTCGCGTCGGCACCCTTCCCCAGGTCGGCACCCTTCCCCAGGTCGACACTCTTCCCCTCGTCGGCACGATGGCCCTCGACAGGTTGACCCGCGTCGACGGGCCGGCTCGCGTCGACGGGCTCCCCCTCGTCGACACCCTCCCCTTCACCGTCGCCGTTCCCGACACCCTGCGGCGCGGCGTCGACGGGCCCGGTCTCCCGGCGGTCGTACGCCAGAAGGGTGAACACGATCAGGCCGAGCACGACCATCATGAAGGCGAAGGCGCCCCAGCCCACCAGACCGACCGTGAAGGCGCCGAGCAGGGCGTGCACCACGGCCGCGCTGACCAGCAGGACACGCCCGAGGAGACCCGGCGCTCGATCGCGGAGCGCGACCAGCAGTGCGGACACCGCACACGCCGCGAAGTAGAGCCCGAAGACCAGTCCGCCGACCTTCGAGGACACCGACATCATGTCGGAGTCGAGCCCCGCCAGGGACATGTCCTGGCGGTCGACGACCACTCCCAGGAACCAGTTGAGGAGTGCGATACCTATCGCCTCCACGAAGAGCACGATCGCCGCCACCCATGCCACCGGTCTGCGCACCACCGGCCCCACCCACTTCCGCGTGCTGTTACCCCAAGTACGTTCGAGACATCCCGAACGCTACTAACGGGTAAACCCCGGGACAAGGGTTCTGCCGAGGGCAAAGAATCGTTGGGCCATTCGTAGGGACTCGACAAAGAATCGTTGTGGGCCGCAGCACGGAGTCACAGAGACCTTGGCCACACCGGAGGGCTAGGGTTCAGGGAGGGATTCCCGCGTGCCTTGGCACGACAAGGGATTTCGCGGGTAGGGCGAGCCTCGTATCACGCTCCGTGTGGGCAAGCTCACCACTGGGGACGGGTCGAAACGTCGTGTTGGCTGTCCCTAAACTCGGCTTGTTTCAAGGAGGGAGCCATCGTGCGCAAGGTGCTCATCGCCAACCGTGGCGAAATCGCTGTCCGCGTGGCCCGGGCGTGCCGGGATGCCGGGATCGCGAGCGTTGCCGTGTATGCGGAACCGGACCGGGACGCTCTGCATGTCCGTGCGGCGGACGAAGCGTTCGCATTGGGCGGTGACACCCCGGCCACCAGTTACCTGGACATCGCCAAGGTGCTGCAGGCCGCCAAGGACTCGGGCGCGGATTCCATTCATCCGGGCTACGGCTTTCTTTCGGAGAACGCGGACTTCGCGCAGGCCGTTCTCGACGCGGGGCTGATCTGGATCGGTCCGCCGCCGCAGGCGATCCGGGACCT
>NZ_JBSFYW010000026.1:0-111274 GCF_053599975.1 Streptomyces sp. NPDC005141
CAACGGTCAGGTCCTGCGCGCCAACGGCGGCATCGTCTGACCCCGGCCGCCCCGCCCGCCGTCCCGACAACCTCAGGAGCTCCGCCATGAGCGACACCACCGACCCCGGCACAGCCGCGCCGGGCAGCACCGTTCTCATCACCGGCGCCGGTTCCGGCTTCGGCGCCCTCTCCGCCCGAGCGCTCGCCCGCGCCGGGCACACCGTCTACGCGGCGATGCGCGACACCGCGGGCCGCAACGCGCCCCGGGCCGCCGAGGCCCGCGCGTACGCCGCAGAGCACGGGGTGGACCTGCGGACGGTCGAACTGGACGTCCTCTCCCAGGAGTCGGCCGACGCCGCCGTCGCCACGGTCCTCGCGGAGGCCGGCCTGCTCGACGTGGTCGTCCACAACGCGGGCCACATGGTGACCGGTCCCACCGAGGCCTTCACCCCCGAGGAACTGGCGGCCGTCTACGACACGAACGTGCTCGGCACCCAGCGCGTCAACCGGGCCGCCCTGCCCCACCTGCGCGCCCGCGGGCACGGCCTGGTGCTCTGGGTCGGGTCCAGTTCCAGCAGGGGCGGGACCCCGCCCTATCTCGCCCCGTACTTCGCCGCCAAGGCCGCCATGGACGCGCTCGCCGTGTCGTACGCCGCCGAGCTGGCCCGCTTCGACATCGAGACGACCATCGTCGTGCCGGGCGCCTTCACCTCCGGCACGAACCACTTCGCCTCCGGCGGCCACCCCGCCGAGCGGACCGTGCTCCCGGCGTACGAGGAGCGGTACGGCGCGCTGATGGACCAGGTCGGTGCCCGGCTCGCGGCGCTCGCACCGGCGGACGCCGATGTCTCCCTGGTCGCCGACGCGATCGTCGAGGTCGTGGGCACCCCGCACGGGCAGCGGCCGTTCCGGGTCCACGTCGACCCGGCGGACGACGGGTCGGCGGAGGTCAGCGCCGTCGCGGACCGCGTCCGCACCGAGTTCCTGACCCGGATCGGCCTGGCCGACGTCCTCACCCCGCACGGGACGGCGGCATGACGGGCGGGGCCTCCAGCCCGGGCGCGACCTTCGGTCCGGGTGCGGCTTCCGGTCCGGGCGCGACCTTCGGTCCGGGCGCGGTCCCGGGGGCGGGTGCGGCTTCCGGACCGGGTGCGGCCTCGGGTGCGGCCTCGGCTAGCGTCGCCCCCGTGAGTACCAAAGCGCGCATCCTCGCAGTGGCGGCCGAGCTGGTCGCGCGGTCCCCGGACGGGGATGTCTCGACCCGGGCCGTGTGCGAGGCCGCCGGGGTCGGCGCCCCGGCCCTCTACCGGCACTTCGGGGACAAGGAAGGCCTGCTGTCGGCGGTCGTCGACCACGGGTGGGAGCGGTATCTGGCGACCAAGCGGGAACGCCACCCCGGTACGGATCCGGTCCAGGACCTGCGCGACGGCTGGGACAGCCACACCGAATTCGCCCTGCGGAACCCGAATCTCTACCGCCTGATGAACTCCCCGGCGATGCGCACCCCGCCGGCCGCGGCTCTGGAGTCCCACCGGATCCTCACCGCCGACCTGCGGCGCGCCGCCGAACAGGGCAAGGTGCGGCTCGCCCCCGAACTCGCCGCGCAGATGATCATGTCCGCGAACGTGGGCGTCTGCCTGATGCTGGTCTCCCGCCCGGCGACCTTCACCGACCGGACGGTCTCCCGCCGGGTCCGTGAGGCCGTGCACGCCGTCGTCTTCACCCCGGAGGTGACCGCGTCCGGGACGGGAGCGGACGCCGCAGCAGCCACGGGCGTCCCGGCCGCGGCGACCCGCCTCGGCGCGCTGCTCCGGCAGAACCCGAGCCCCGCCCTCACCCCCGCCGAGGCGGGCATGTTCACCGAGTGGCTCGACCGCCTCTCCAACGCCCCCGACACGGCGACGGACCCCTCCGGCACGGCACCGGACGCCCCGGGCACGACACCGGACGCCCCCGAAGCCGCCCCGGGCCGGTCCGGCGGGCTGGTCTGACGGCCCGTCCGACCGGCCCTCGCGGGACGGCAACCACCCGTCCGCCGCGCCCGCACGGGACGGCAACGGTCCGGTCGAAGGCGCCCGCAGGAGACGGCTGCCGTCATCGGTCGAAGGTGTCCGGGCGAGGCGACCGCCGCCATCCCGTCGGCCGCGCCCCCCGGGTGAACCGCTCGCTCACTCGGCCGGCCGGGCGTCTCCCAGGAAGATCGGGTTGGTGAACGCGGCCAGTGCCCCCGGCAGCGGGCCGATCGCCACCTCGTGCCGCAGCTCGGCGCGCACGTACGCCGCGTACGCCGCCGTCGTACGCCACTCGACCGTGCCGGAGCCCGCGACCGGCAGCGGGGCGCTGGTGAACAGCACGCCCTGGTCGGTGACGAAGCGGACGGTGCAGCGCGGGGCGCCGGTGGCCTCCAGGCGGACGGTCACCGGGGTGTCCGGATCGACCCTCAACCGCTCCCCGATCCCGGCGTGTTCGCCCTTCGCACCGGACACCGTGAAGTCGAGGGAGACCAGCTTCGACTCGGCGACGTAGGAGCGGCCCGCGCGGATGCCCTCCTGGACGGCCTCGCGGGTCAGGTCGTCGGCCAGGACGACCGTCTGCGGGGTGCCGACCGGGTCGGGGTCGCGGTGCGCGTCGCTGTTGCCCATCGCCGGGAGCCAGTCGTGGCCCCGGCGTACGGACGCGACCAGCATGCTGTCCCAGTCGGCGAGGGCGATCTCGTCGTCGGGGGTGTACGGGCCGTTCCACACCTCGACCGCGTCCGCCTCCCCGAAGCCGAACTTCCAGCCGCAGCCGACGCAGGTGGCGTGCGGATGGGCGGGCACCACGAGCCCGCCGGCACCGCGGACACGGCGCGCGAACCGGCCGAAACGGTTGTCGCGGGCCCGGTAGCGCCAGTCGACGAAGGTGCCCGGGTCCGTGCCGAGCGCCAGCACGTGCCCGTTGCGCGTGGTGACCTCCTCGCCGAGCATGATCAGCAGATCGTCCCCCGCCTGGTCCGCCCAGTGCGGGTGCGAGGAATGCGTGTTGTGGTCCGAGGAGTTGATGAAGTCCAGGCCCGCCGCCCGCGCCAGCGCCGCGATCTCGGCGGGCGTCCGGCGGCCGTCCGAGTACCAGGAGTGCAGATGGCAGTCGCCGCGGTACCAGGCGCGCCCGCGGCCTCTGGCACGCGAGGGCGGGTACACCGGCTCCGGGGCCGCGGCCGGCTCCCCGTACGTCAGCGTGATGATGACCTCGTACGGCAGTCCCTGGGGCGCCACCGTGTACGGGCCGAGCGCGATGTGCCAGGTGCCGGGGCGCACCGGGCCGGGGATGTAGCCGGGGGTCGCGTCGTCGGAGCGGATGAAGAACTCCGTGCGCGCGCCGCCCGACCAGCCCCGGAAGCCCCGGCCGCCTAGCTCCGTGCCGTGCTCGTCGAAGATGCCGATGTCCAGGGCGTTGCCCGGGGTGCCGGCCGGGACGGCCGGCTTCCCGTAGGTGTAGGAGACCTTGATCTCCCTTACGCCGCGCGGGACTTCGACCGGGAGGTAGACGAAGTCGGGCGAGCCCGTGGGAAGGGTGCCGCGCACCGTCCGGGTCTCGGAACCGCCGACGGGTGTCCCGGAACCGTCGGCCGCGTCGGCACCGCTCGCGAAGGTCACGCTTCCCAACGTAAGGGCCGCGGCGGCTCCCGTCACGAACAGGGCACGTCGTGGCATTCCGTTTCCGTGGTCGTCCTGGCGCATGCGGCTGCTCCCGGGATCAGGTGTGACAGTGACATGACATGGTGGGGGAGGGCGGTGGCACCGGCAAGCCTGGTATCCGGCCGTGAACGCCGGGACACGGGAAGGTGAGTGGCACCGGGACCATTCCGTGACGAGCCGAAGCGCGAGCGGAATCGGCCATGCCCTGTAACGCCTGATCAACGCGATCGTATGCTCGAAGGATGACGACCTCCGCGACGGGCGCGACTCCCGGATCCGGGCCGACGGCGAACTCCATGCGGCGTGCGCTCAAACGCGCCAGGGACGGCGTCGCGCTCGACGTGACCGAGGCCGCGGTGCTGCTCCAGGCCCGCGGCGCGGACCTCGACGACCTGACCGCCTCCGCGGCGCGGGTGCGGGACGCGGGCCTGGAAGCGGCCGGCCGCACCGGTGTCATCACCTATTCCAAGAGCGTCTTCATCCCGCTGACCCGGCTTTGCCGGGACAAGTGCCACTACTGCACCTTCGTCACCGTCCCCGGAAAGCTGCGCCGGGCCGGTCACGGGATGTTCATGTCCCCGGACGAGGTCCTGGACATCGCCCGCCGGGGCGCCGAACTCGGCTGCAAGGAAGCTCTGATCACCCTCGGCGACAAGCCGGAGGACCGCTGGCCCGAGGCCCGCGAATGGCTTGACGCGCACGGCTACGACGACACCATCGCGTACGTACGGGCCATCTCGATCCGCATCCTGGAGGAGACGGGCCTGCTGCCGCACCTCAATCCGGGTGTGATGTCGTGGACCGACTTCCAGCGGCTGAAGCCGGTCGCTCCGTCGATGGGCATGATGCTGGAGACGACCGCGACCCGGCTGTGGTCCGAGCCCGGCGGCCCGCACCACGGCTCCCCGGACAAGGAGCCCGCCGTCCGGCTGCGGGTCCTGGAGGACGCGGGCCGCTCCTCCGTCCCCTTCACCAGCGGGCTGCTCATCGGCATCGGCGAGACGTACGAGGAGCGCGCCGACTCCCTGTTCGCGCTGCGCCGCGTCTCCCGGGCCTACCACGGCATCCAGGAACTGATCATCCAGAACTTCCGCGCCAAGCCGGACACCGCGATGCGCGGGATGCCGGACGCGGAGCTGGACGAGCTGGTCGCCACCGTCGCCGTGGCCCGGCACATCATGGGCCCGGCCGCCTGTCTCCAGGCCCCGCCCAACCTGGTCGACAGCGAGTACGGGCGGCTCATCGGGGCAGGCATCGACGACTGGGGCGGGGTCTCGCCCCTGACCATCGACCACGTCAACCCCGAGCGCCCCTGGCCGCAGATCGAGCTGCTGCGCGAGCAGTCGGCCGAGGCGGGCTTCGAGCTCCGCGAACGCCTCTGTGTCTACCCGGAGTTCGTGCAGCGCGGCGAGCCCTGGCTGGACCCTCGTCTGCTGCCGCACGTACGGGCGCTGGCGGACCCGGAGACCGGCCTCGCGGTGCCGGACGCGGTGGTCGAGGGCCACCCCTGGCAGGAGCCCGAGGAGGTCTTCACCTCCTCGGGGCGCACGGACCTGCACCACACCATCGACACCGAGGGCCGCACCGCCGACCGCCGCGACGACTTCGACGCGGTGTACGGCGACTGGGAGGCCCTGCGCGAGGCGGCGGCGCCCGGCATGGTGCCGGAGCGCATCGACACGGACGTACGCGCGGCACTGGCGACGGCGGCCGACGACCCGACGAAGCTGACCGACGGCGAGGCACTCGCGCTGCTGCACGCCGACGGACCGGCGCTGGACGCCCTGTGCGGGATCGCCGACGACGTGCGCAAGGCGGCGGTCGGCGACGACGTCACGTACATCGTCACTCGCAACATCAACTTCACCAACGTCTGTTACACCGGCTGCCGTTTCTGCGCCTTCGCTCAGCGCCGCACCGACGCCGACGCCTACACGCTCTCCCTGGACCAGGTCGCGGACCGCGCCGCCCAGGCCTGGGACCTCGGCGCGGTCGAGGTGTGCATGCAGGGCGGCATCCACCCGGACCTGCCCGGCACCGCCTACTTCGACATCGCGAAGGCGGTGAAGGAACGCGTCCCCGGCATGCACGTCCACGCCTTCTCCCCGATGGAGGTGGTGAACGGCGCGACCCGCACCGGCCTGTCGATCCGCGAGTGGCTGACGGCGGCCAAGGAAGCGGGCCTGGACACCATCCCCGGCACGGCCGCGGAGATCCTGGACGACGAGGTCCGCTGGGTCCTGACGAAGGGCAAGCTGCCGGCGGCGACCTGGATCGAGGTGGTCACCACGGCCCACGAACTGGGCATCCGCTCGTCCTCCACCATGATGTACGGCCATGTCGACCAGCCCCGGCACTGGCTCGGCCACTTCCGCACACTCTCCCGCATCCAGCAGCAGACCGGCGGCTTCACGGAGTTCGTGACCCTCCCCTTCATCCACACCAACGCCCCCGTCTACCTGGCCGGCATCGCCCGGGCCGGCCCGACGACCCGCGACAACCGCGCGGTCATGGCGATGGCCCGCCTCCTGCTGCACCCGTACATCCCCAACATCCAGACGAGCTGGGTCAAACTGGGCACCGAGGGTGCGGCTGAAATGCTCCGCTCCGGCGCAAACGACCTGGGCGGCACCCTCATGGAGGAGACCATCTCCCGCATGGCGGGCTCCAGTTACGGCTCCTACAAGTCGGTCAAGGACCTGATCGCGGTCGCCGAGGCCGCGGGCCGCCCGGCGAGGCCGCGCACCACCGTGTACGGCGAGGTCCCCGAGGAACGCCAGAGGGCCGCGGCGGCCTCCGACGGTCACCTCCCGGAGCTGCTCCCGGTACTGGACTGAGAGGAAGCCCCGAGGCTCTGACCTCGGGTGGCGCGGGCGCGCCGCCGGAACCCCGTTCCCGCCGCACGCCGCCCGTGTCACCACCGCTCGTTCCAGGGCGAGTTGCGTCAGACTGGAGGGCGGACCGGACGGGCCGGGGCGCACGGGGTGCGTGTCCTGGGGGAGGAGGCGGGCCGATGGTGCGGGCGCGGCCGTCGATGCAGGAGCTGATCGAAGGGCGGCGGCGACACGGATTCGTCGGGCGCGGGGCCGAACGAGCCACGTTCCGCGCCAACTTCGAGCTGCCTCCCGAGGACGAGCGGCACCGGTTCCTGTTCCACGTGCACGGCAACGCCGGCGTCGGCAAGACGTTCCTGGTCCGCGAGATGGAACAACTGGCGCGTGAGTACGGCGCGCTGACGGCCTACGTCGACGAGAGCGTCGGCAGCCTGCCCGAGGCCATGGCCGCGATGAGCCGTCGGTTCGCCGCGCAGGGGCACCGGTTCAAGGAACTGGACCGCCTGCTGGCGGCGTACCACGAGCGGCGGCACGAGGCGGAGGCCGCCGTCCTCGCCCCGCCGGAGCCCGAGCGGCCCGGCCCTTCGGCGGGCAGCCTGACGGTGGCGCGGGCCGGACTGGTGGGACTGGGGATGGTGCCCGGGGTCGGCGCCCTCGCCGGAGTCCTGGACCCCGCTCAACTGGCCCAGGGTGCCGACCGGTTGCGGGCGGGACTCAGCGCACGCCTCCGCAATCAGGAGGACGTCCGGCTGGTCCTGTCGCCGCACGCCGTGCTCACCCCGGTCCTCATCGGAGAGCTCTCCGAGGCGGCGTCGGCCGTACCGTGGATCGTCCTGTTCTTCGACACCTACGAACGGACGGGACCGTTCCTCGACGCATGGCTCCACACGGTGATGACAACCCGGGAGCACGGTCTGCTGCCCGCCACGGTCGTCGTGGTGACCGCAGGGCAGCGCCCCTTCGACACCTCCCGCTGGGGCGGCTTCACCGACTTCGTCACCGACCTGCCGCTCGGCCCCTTCACGGAGACCGAGACGCGGGGCCTCCTCGCGGACAAGGGGGTCGTGGCGGAGCCCGTGGTCGAGGAGGTACTGCGCCTCACGGGCGGACTGCCCCTGCTGGTCTCGACGCTGGCCGAGCAGCGCCCCGCGGACCCCGAGGACATCGGCGACCCCTCGGCCACCGCCGTAGAACGTTTCCTGAAGTGGGAACCGGACCCGGTCCGCCGGGCGGTGGCCCTCGCGTGCGCCCTTCCCCGAAGTCTCGACCTGGATGTGTTCCGGGCGGCCGTGGAGTGCGCCGACGAGGACGCCGACGCACTGTTCGGCTGGCTGCGCGGGCTGCCGTTCGTGGACGGCCGCGGTGACCGGGTCCGGTACCACGGCCTGGTCCGCGAGCCGATGCTCCGGTTGCAGCGGCGCCATTCCCCGCGCGGCTGGACCGAGCGCCACGAGAGGCTCGCGGAGGTCTTCGGCCGCTGGCGTGGCGAGGCGGGGATCGGCCTGTTCGCTCCCGACGAGGTGTGGAAGGACGAGCCGTGGCGTCGGCTGCTGCTGGAGGAGACGTACCACCGGCTGTGTGCCCGGCCGCTCACCGCGCTGGGTGACGCGCTGCGCAACGTGGTCGAGGCGTGCCGCGCCGATCAGGTGGCCGGGCGTGACTGGGCCAGGATGCTCCAGGAGGCCGGAGAAGCGGCGGGCGACCCGGCCCTGCGCGAACTCGGCCGGAGACTGACCGAGGCCCTCGCCGACGACGAGGCCGGGGTGGCCGGGGCGATGGATCTGCTGCTGGCCCGCCCCGCGCTGCACGGCCCCGGCCGGGCCCTGGCGCACGGGGTGCGGGCCAGGGAACTGCGGAACGGCGGGGAGTACGAGCGGGCCCTGGCCGAGTACGACCGGGCGGTCGAGATCGATCCGGACGAGGCGCGGGTGCACTACGGCCGTGGCTTCACCCACCAGTTGCTGGGTGACTTCCCCGCGGCGCTGGCCGCTTTCGACCGCGCGGAAGAGCTGCGGCCGGGCACGGGGTGGATCATCGCGGAGCGGGCGGAGACGTACCGCCTGGCGGGCCGCTTCGAGGAAGCGGTGGCCGACTTCGACCGGGCCGCCGCCCTCGATCCGACGGACGTCGACTCACTGGCCTCCCGGGCGGTGTGCCGGCACGCTCTCGACCAGTTCGAGGCGGCGGGCACCGACTTCGACCGTGCGCTGAGCATCGACGAGAACCACCTCTGGACGCTCGTCCGAAGGGCCCGGCTGCGCCGGGACACGGACGAGTGGGACAAGGCGTTCGCCGATCTGGACCGGGCGGCCCGCCTCGAGCCGGACTCCGCCTGGGTCGCGTCGGAACGGGGCGACGCCTACCGGCTCGCGGGCCGCTTCGAGGAGGCCGTCGCCGAACTCGGCCGGGCCATCGACCTCAAAGCGGACTACGCCTCGGCCCTGGCGGGCCGCGGAGTGTCCCGCCACGAGCTGGGCGACAGCGCGCGGGCGCTGGCCGACCTCGACCGTGCCGTCGCGCTGGTGCCGGACTACTCCTGGGCCCTGGTGATGCGGGCCCGGGTGAGGCGGCGGCTGGACGACATGCCCGGCGCGCACGAGGACCTGCGGCGCGCGCTCGCGGCGAGTCCGGACGCCGACTGGATCGAGATCGAGCTGGGCAACGCCCACCGGATCGAAGACCGGCACCAGGAGGCGATCGCCGTCTTCCGGCACGTACTGGACCGGGAACCCGACAACGCTTCGGCGCTCGGCTGCCTGGGAGCGACCTACCGCGACCTGAAGGACCACGCGGAGGCGCTGACCTGGCTGGACCGGGCCCTGACGGCCGACCCGGACTACGCCTACGCCTACGACCAGCGAGCCCACCTCTTCCTGGCGACCGGGCGGACCGAGCGGGCCCTCGCCGACTGGGAACGCCTGGTCACCCTGGGCGGGGACGCGGCACGCTACAAGATCGTGGAGACGCTGATCCACTGCGGCCGGTGGGACGAGGCGACGGCCCGGATGGCCGAGGCCGACCCGGCGCCGACCGAGGACGAACCCCTGGACCTCGACCGCGACTGCATGCGCCTCGAGGTCCTCCGGCACACCGGTCGGTGGACGTCCGCCCGACGCCTCGCCGAGCGTATGCGCGCCGAGGACGCGGTGCCGGGCACGTTCCAACTGGCGATGACCGAGACCCGGTCCCTGGGCCCGGGGGCCGCGGAACCCCTGTGGCGTGAGCTGGCACGGCTCCTGGACACGGAAGCAGCGGACGAGCTCACACGGCTGTCGGGCCGGTGCATCGTCGGGTGGGCCCTCGCGGACTGGGCCGACGCCGACCGGGGACTGGCCGAGTTCCTGGCCACGGACCCCGACTGGGACGACCTCGCGGACCTCGCGGACATCCTCGGCCAACTCCTCCTCGGCCCCGACTCCGATCCCTCCCGCCTCGCCCCGCGCCTCACGACGGTCACAGCGGCCCGCGACGGGATCCGGGCGCGCTACGCGGACTGACGCGGGCGGTGTCCGAAGCCTGCGATTTCTCCCGGACATCGCCCATACCTGACCACTTGGGGACACCAGGACCCCAAGCCCTTTATGGATCCGCGGCGTCAACCGACCGTTCCCGTTCGATTACAGTGCTTAGCTGTCGGACGTACGGACGGTGCCTCAGGAGGTCTCGGTGGGTGCGACAGCCGGTGCCGTCTGGGGCCGTGGTGAGCAGCAGGACTTCCGTAGCCGGGTCCGCGGAACGCTGCTGGGCTCGGCACTCGGCGACGCCCTGGGCGCGCCGCTCGACGCGCTCTCCCTGGAGGGGATCCGGGAGGCGTACGGCGCGGAGGGCCTCCTCGACCTGGTTTCCGCGTACGGCCGGCGCGGCGCCGTCACGCATCTCACCCAGCTCGCCCTGTTCAGCGTCGACGGGCTGATCCGCGCCCAGGTGCGCCGCGACACCGGCGCCTGGCATCCGCCGTCCGACGTGCACCGCGCCTACCGCCGCTGGGCGGCCACCCAGAGCGACTGGGGGCCCGACGAGCGCCGCAAGGACGACGGCTGGCTGGCCCGCGAGGAGTGGCTCTACGCGCGCCGCGACCCGGCCAGAGCCAATATCCTCGGCCTCGCCGACGAGATCATGGGCACGCTGGACGCGCCCAAGAACCCCGGCGAGCCGGGCCCCGAGGCCGCCGCCCGCTCCGCGCCCTTCGGGCTGCTCGTCGGCTGGGAACCGCAGCTCGTGATGCAGCTCGCCGTCGAGTGCGCCGCGCAGACGCACGGTCACCCCACGGCCTACCTCACAGCGGGCGCGTACGCCGTGATCGTGCACGCGCTCGCCCGCGGCGAGAACCTCGACGCGGCCGTGCAGCAGGCCCTCGCGCTGCTCGCGACCCGCCCCGGGCACCAGCCGGTCGCCGACGCGCTCCAGCACGCGCTGGGGGCCGTACGGCAGGGGATGCCGTCAGCGGCCCGGGTCGAGGAGCTCGCCGGGGGCGGCACCGCCGAGGGGGCGCTCGCCGTCGCGGTGTACTGCGTGCTCGTCGGCGAGGACGTCCGGCACGGGCTGTGCCTCGCGGTGAACCACGGCGGGCCCTCCGCGGTGACCGGCTCCCTCACCGGCGGTCTGCTGGGCGCCCTGCACGGCGAGACGGCCCTCCCGCCGGCCTGGCTGGCCGAACTGGAGGGCCGTCCCTCGGTGCTGGTCCTCGCGGACGACTTCGCGATGGAGATGACCCAGGGGCCCGCGCTGCACGGGCCCGCCGGCTCGTCCCCGGGCTGGCTCGCCCGCTACCCGCGCGCCTGAGCCCTCCCGCGGCGCACGCCCCGTACGCCCCGGAGTTCCCGTACCTGTCCGCTCGGCTCGGCGTTCTAGTCCTTCACCGGGGTGCCCACCACCCCGTCCGACGCCCCCGCCGGGGCCGGGACCGCAGCGGCGGTCGAGCCGTCGTCGTCCGTGTTGATGATCTCGATGAGGGCGTCCCGCTCCGGGGTGTCCTCGGGCCTCAGGAAGCCGATGAGGATGTACAGGACGAGGGAGATGGCCATGGGCACGGAGACCTGGTACTCCAGCTTGACGTCCGTGCGCTGGGAGAAGTCCAGGTTGTAGTTGACGAAGAAGAAGGCGAGCAGACCGCAGGCCCAGCTGGTCAGCGCCGCCGTCGGGCCGGACTTACGGAACGGCCGCAGCAGACCCAGGATGAACGGGATCGCGATCGGTCCCATGAGTCCCGCCACCCACTTGATGACGACGGTGATGATGTCCTTGAACGTGGGGGAGTTGACCTGGGTCGCCACCGCCATGGAGAAGCCGAGGAAGGCGACGGTGGTGACACGGCCGGCGATGAGCCCCGCACGGGTGTCCCAGGCGCGCGCGGCCTTGGAGAACACCGGCATCACGTCACGCGTGAACACGGCCGCGATGGCGTTCGCGTCCGAGGAGCACATGGCCATCGTGTGCGAGAAGAACCCGACCACGACCAGGCCCAGCAGACCGTGCGGCAGCAGCTGCTCGGTCATCAGGCCGTACGCGTCCGAGCCGTCCGGCTTCTGCGCCGTGACGAGGAGGGGCGACAGCCACATCGGGATGAACAGGATGACCGGCCACACGAACCACAGACCGGCGGAGAGGAAGGCGGACCGGGTGGCCTGCTTCGCGCTGCCCGTCGCCATGTAGCGCTGGGCCTGGTTCCACATGCCGCCGTTGTACTCGAACAGCTTGATGAACAGGTACGCGATGAAGAACACCGTCATGTACGGGCCCGCGAACCCGTCCGCGTGACCGTGCAGCTTCGGCGAGTCCAGCGCCTTGGAAAGACCGCCCTGGTCGGAGATCTTGTTCAGCGCGATGATCAGCATCGCCAGACCGGCCAGCAACTGGATGATGAACTGGCCGAGTTCGGTCAGCGCGTCCGCCCACAGCCCGCCGATCGTGCAGTACACCGCCGTGATGCCGCCGGTGATGATGATGCCCTGCGTGAGCGTGACGCCGGTGAAGACGCTGAGCAGGGTGGCGATGGCCGCCCACTTCGCGCCGACGTCCACGATCTTCAGCAGGATGCCGGACCAGGCCAGCGCCTGCTGCGTCGGCACGTTGTAGCGGTCCTTGAGGTATTCGAGCGGTGAGGCGACGTGCAGTCGTGAGCGCAACCGGTTGAGCCGGGGCGCGAAGGCCTTGGCGCCGATGGTGACGCCGATGGCGATGGGCAGTGCCCAGGTCACGTACGAGGTGATGCCGTAGGTGTACGCGATGCCGGCGTAACCGGTGAACATCACCGCGCTGTAGCCCGACATGTGGTGCGAGATGCCGGACAGCCACCACGGCATCTTGCCGCCCGCGGTGAAGAAGTCGCTGACATCGTCCACACGCTTGTGGGACCAGACACCGATCGCGGTCATGACACCGAAATACGCGACCAGGACGGCCCAGTCGAGACCGTTCATGTGCCCCCTCCAGGGGTCCGCCTTGTGAACCTGCAGATACCGGACGGCACTTCGCCAGTACGCATGGGCCCCCTGCTCGAGCGAAGCCGAGAGTTCGGGGGAGGGCGGCGCCCCCGTGCGGGAGCGGGGACTTCGGGGATTGAACCGCTGGTTCGACCAGCCGGTCAAGACCTCTCACGGTCACAGATATGAACGCAGATCAGAAAGCAGAACGATTTTGCCTCTACTTTACCCGTAGGGCTGTTGTCGCGCTCATGACGTGGAACCCACGATGAGCGGGCACTTCGCCAGAGCGCAGCAACACCCACAGCAGCACCACAGCAGCAACGACAAACCGGCAGCCGTACGGGATGCGGGTCCCGTGCGCCTGGGAGAGGGGCCGCGCCGACCGCACCGCCTACCGCATGAGTTCGCCCGCGTTCACGAGCAGCGACTGTCCCGTGATCGCCCGCGACCGGTCGGACGCCAGGAACACGGCGGCGTCCGCCACGTCCCCGTCCGTGGCGAGCTCGGGCAGGGCCATCCGTTCGGTGAGCCGCTTCAGCACGTCGGCCTCGGGCACCTTCTCGGTGTACGCCGTGAACTGCACGTACGCCTCGACGGGCGGACCCCACATCCAGCCGGGCAGCACGGTGTTGACCCGGATCCGGTGCGGACCGAGCTCCCGTGCCAGGGAGTACATCGCGCTCGTCAGCGCGCCCTTCGAGGCCGCGTACGCCGCCTGCCGCACCTGGCTCGGCGCGGCGACCGACGACTGGGTGCCGATGATGACGACCGAGCCGCCGCGCTCCTTCAGGGCGGGCAGGCAGGCCCGGGTCATCCGCAGCGTGCCGAGCAGGTTCACATCGATGACCGACTGCCAGGTCGCGAAGTCGGCGTCCTCCAGGCCGCCGAAGTAGCTGTCCCAGGCGGCGACATGGACCACCGCGTCGAGCCGTCCGAAGCGTTCCGCCGCGAGCGCCGCCAGTGCCTCGCACTGCCCCTCGTCGGTGATGTCCGTCGCGCGGAACGCCGTGTGTGCGCCGTCCGGGTCGAGTTCGGCCGCCGACTTGGCGAGATTCGCCTCCGTGCGCGCCCCGAGCACCGCGTTGCCCCCGTCGCGCACCACGGCAGCCGCCACCTGATGGCCGAGTCCCGCTCCGACACCCGACACCACGACGGTCCTGCCGGTGAGCAGTGACATCGCATACCTCCGGGACTCTGGCGATTTTCCTGACGGAGCGTCAGAGTATGGGCGTCCGGCGGAGGAAGGAAGTCCCGCGCACGCTCCACCGAGGAAGGGGACCGTCAATGACTGAGGAGACCCGCAGTGAGACCTACGCGGAGCTGGCCGCCCTCGGCCCGTACGGCGTTCACCCGGGCCACGCCCTGATCACCATGGTCGAACCGCACCCGGGCCACGAGTACGCCTACAACCGCTGGTACGAGGACGACCACTACTACGCCGGCGCGATGGCCATGCCCTGGATGTACGCCGGACGCCGCTGGGTTGCCACCCGCGACCTCCAACTGCTTCGCTACCCCGAGAAGTCGGCGGTCGCCCAGCCGGTCACCGCGGGCTGCTACATCTCCACCTACTGGGTCACCGACGGCCGCTACGACGACCACATGAAGTGGACCGTCGGCATCAACAAGCGGCTGAACCGCGACGGCCGCGTCTACCAGGACCGTACGCACGTCTTCACGGCTTTCCAGGACCACGAGGCCACCGTCTACCGCGACGGCGCCGCCGGCCCCCGGGACTTCCACGCCCTCGACCACCCCTACGCGGGGCTCGTGGTCGAGGTCGTCGACGCCGAATCCGCCGACAGGCGGGCCGAGTTGCTGGAGTGGCTGCGTTCCCGCCATCTCCCCCGGCGGCTGGCCGGCTCGCCCGCCGCCCTGGTCACCCTGTTCCGGCCGACCCCGCTCCCCGGCGACCGGATGACCTACGTCAAGCAGGTCGAGGGCGTGGATACCCGGCTGACCCTGCTGTGGTTCCTGGAGGCGGACCCGCGGGAGTGCTGGGAGGCGTCCTTCACGGGCCTGGACGAGGCGGTGGCCGAATCGGGGCTCGGGCGGGTGGAGTTGGTGGCCCCCTTCATCCCCACGGTGCCGGGAACGGACACGTACGTGGACCGGCTGCGCCGGGGACCGGACGAGGCGACCGGCCGATAAGCCGAGCCCCCTCGGCCAGGACGGCGGGCCGGTCGAGAGGGCTCTGTCTGTGGAACGTATGAAGTTGTACGGGGCCATGTGGCGCCGGACGGATCAGACGAGGTCGGAAGACCCTCGGCTCACCTCGGCCACGAAGGTGTTCCACGCGTCCGCGGGAAAGGCCAGCGTGGGCCCGGCGGGGACCTTGGAGTCCCGTACGGCCATCGCCGAGTGAACGGGGGACTTGACCTCGACGCAGGCGCCGTTGCCGGTGGAGTAGGAAGACTTGGTCCACGTGTCGGTGGCGCCCTGCTGAATTGCCATGATCGCTCCAGAAAGCAGTCGTTCTTCGATGAGTTGCCGCCATCGACGCCATCGCCGCGCTGTCACCGGGCTGCGGATCCGTCAGGTGACCCGCAGTTCGGTTTGCGCCAACGTTGTTGCTTGGTGGCGTGATCGACGCTACTCGCCAACATCGGCTGACGAAGCGACTATTCACTCGACTGGATGGCATATTCCAGTGGGGTCTTCCGCGCGGAGGTGACCAAGGTGTATTGTCCGGCACCTCATCGGCGGGGGCGCCCTCACGAGGCCGCCCCCGGGCCCCTCAGCGCGCGTAGTCCTTCGCGAGGTCCGCGATGAACTGACGTGACTGCTCCACGTTCAGGGCCTGCGCCCGCAGGTGCTCGTACATCACGCTGTACTTCTGGACGTCGTTCGCCTTCTCCAGGTACAGGTCGCTGGTCACGCCCTCGATGTAGACGACGCTGGAGTCGGCCGCGTCGGGGAACTCCAGGATCGCGTACTGGCCGTTCAGGCCCGGGTGCGCGCCCATGTCGAAGGGGATCACCTGCACGGTGACGTGCGGCAGTTGAGACTGCTCGACGAGGTACTCCAGCTGTTCGCGCATGAGCGAGCGGTTGCCGACGGCACGGCGCAGCGCGGCCTCGTCGAGAACGGTCCACAGGCGCAGCGGGTTGTCCGGGGCGGAGATTCGTTCCTGCCGCTTCAGCCGCACCTGGACGCGCTTGTCGATGTCGGCAGCCGCG
Source organism: Streptomyces sp. NPDC005141 (assembly GCF_053599975.1). NCBI lineage: Bacteria > Bacillati > Actinomycetota > Actinomycetes > Kitasatosporales > Streptomycetaceae > Streptomyces > Streptomyces sp. NPDC005141. Next base: position 16,097 of record NZ_JBSFYW010000026.1, read on the forward strand.
GTCTCCGGCAGCGCCCCCGCGATCAGCGCCTCGGCGTACGGCCGGGTCTGCAGCAGGCCCGGGACGACCTGCGGGTCGTACACGCGCAGGCTCGCGGCGTCGGTCTCCAGACCGATGTAGACGCTGTACGGGATGTCGCCGAAGGAGTGCCACCAGCCCTGCTGGCGCGAGTCCTTGGCCATCTGCATCAGTGAGTCGACGATCCGGTGGTCCTCGACCTCGTAGACCCCGCACAGATCGCGGACATCGCGCTGGCTGATGCTGCGCCTGCCGTTCTCCAGGCGGCTGATCTTCGACTGCGAGACCAGCAGGCGCTCGGCGACCTCTTCGGCCGTCATGCCCTTGAGTTCGCGGAGCCGGCGCAGCTCCTGACCCAGCCGACGCCGCCGGACGGTGGGATTGACACTTGACGCCACGGGACGTGCACCTCCGGCTACGAGCCTGTACTTTGCGTATCTGCTGTTGAGCAGATTGCCACCAAGGTGCTTTCTACCGCTGGGAAACGGCGTATATGCGCTGGGTGGGCGCACGTTCGCGGATTCGGCGTGTATACGCGGCCCTGCGCGGTCTCCGCGGGCCCGCGAACTCCCGTGGGAGATCGCCGATGAGGTCCCGCAGAGGCGGACAGGGTCCCCTTGGAGAAGCGCTCTCCTCGGATGCGGCCGTCTTCGGATGCGGCCGCGCGGGGCGGTTGGGGCCGTGTCGTCGTCCGGACGTACGGTCCCACCACCCCGCGCGAGCCAGCGGCTCCCGAACCGGATCATGGGGACTGCGGTGCGGCGCTCATGCTTACGGCGGTGCTGGCGGTGCTGGCGGTGCTGGCGGTGCGGGTACTGCTGGCACCGCGGTGGTGCGGTGGTGGTGCGGGCTGCCGTGGGACTGCGGCTCAGTGGGCCACGGCGCGCGCCATCGAACCATGGCGCGGTTGCATCGGAACACCGCGTGCGGTCTCCGGCGCGGACCTGACTCCGGCGGTGGCCGGACGGCCTGCCGGTGCCGGGCTGCGGCGTGGCTGTGCGGCCACACCGTTCTGAACGTCCATCACGGCGTGCGCCACGAGGCCGCCCATGGGGTCGTGCCTGATCAGGTCCCGCAACCGGGATCGGGACGAACGTCCCTCGTTCCCCGGATACAGGTGCTTGCCGAGACCGACCGCATGGGCCAGCGCGGCGAGCGCCGCGGTCCGCGGGTCCGGCGGGACGCCGGTGCGGATCGCGTTGTCCAGCCGGGTTCTGATCTCCCGGCTGATATCCGTGTCCGTCGCTTGGTAGCGAGTCGTCGGAAGCACCCCGCACATCTGGCCGGCCACGGCATGGACCATGCCGCACCTCTCCAGATGCGAGAGGTAGGTCTGGCGAAGCCCCAGGCGGGGTCCGCCAATCCAGTTGACCGCGCGTACGGGTGCTCCGCGTCGGCGAAGCAGTTCCAACGCACAGTCCAGTGTTGGATCTCCGGTCGGCCGTGGCACCACCACGGCGATACGATCCCCGTCTGGGGCTATCCGTCCGGCCAGCGCCAGCTCCACTAGCTGTGCTCCGGCCAGACCGAGGTCGAGCGACTGCGGCTGCGCGGTGGTACCCGTGGTCGGGTCCAACGCCAGCAGCAGAAGCTCCTCCGGAATTGTTCTGCGGCTCTTGCCCATCCATGCCTCCCCGCGTGGATGAATGACAGGGTGACCCCTCTCACATTGGTCTGTCGAGAGCGCGTGACCGGAATATATGGGAACCGGCAGGTATGTCGTTCTCGTCTACCACAGGGGTCAGGCCCCCACACAGGACACTGGTACATGGTTCGGACAGCGGTGTCCGGGCGGCGGTTCAAGGGTTTGACGGTTCGGTTCGGCGCGCGGAGGGCGTGCGCCGCATGGAGGAGGCATCGGTGGCGGGCGAGTCCCCCGACAGGTCGAAGAAGCACGAGTCGTCGGCGTCGTCGGCAGAAGCGACGCCGGTGACCCCGGCGTCGGTTCCGGGTCCGGCGCGGTCGGGCGCGGTGGCGTCGGCCCAGAGCTCGGCTTCGGCCGACCCCCGGATGGCGATGGCCCGTGAACGGGCCGCCACGGTACGGGTGGATCAGGCGACGGCGGTGTTCTCCACGAAGGCGCTGTCGGCGGACGCCTCCCGCACGGCTGAGTCCGGGCGGACCTCGGAGTCCGAGGCCGACACCGACGCCGCCGGGGGCAAGAGCGCCGAGGGCGACACCCGGCTGCGCGAGGCGGTGGCCGCGTGGGTCGCCGGACCGGACGAGCCCGCTCCGGCGGGCGCGGACGAATCCGCCGCGGACGCCGGACCCGAGGGCGGTGACGGCGCCACGACCGACGCCGGCACAGACGGCGCCGACCCGACGGCCGACGCCACCGGCGACGGTGCCGACGACGCCGGAGAGGAGCCCGGAAGGGCCGAGGACGCGTCCGACGCGTCCGGCGTGGGGTCCGAGCGGGATGCGGAGACCGCCGCCGCACCCGCCGCCGACCTCGACACCGACGAGGAGCGCGAGGCCGACCAGGAGCCGGAAGCCGCCTCCGGCGAGACCCCCGCGGTGGACGAGCCCGAGGACGAGCCCGAGGACAAGCCCGGCCCGACATCCGCGCTGGACGCCGCTCTCGCGTCCCGAGCCGCCGCCGAGGCCGCGCCCGAAGCCGCCGCCGAGGCCGAGGACGAGATCCGGCCCGGACCCCAGGACGAACCCCAGGACGAGCCCCAGGCCGCGCCGGACGACGAGCCCGAGGACCGGCCCGCAGCCGCCTCCGCGCGGGCAGCCGCACCCGCGCCCGAGGACGCGCCCGAGGACGCGCCCGAGGCCCCGGCCGACGACCGGCCCAAGGACACGCCCCAGGGCCGTCCCGGCAGCGACTCCGACTCCACCGACGAGACCTCGGACGCGAAGACCGACGAGACTCCGGACGCCAAGACCGACGAGACCTCGGACACGGACGCGGACTCCGCTCCCAAGCCCCCCGTCGATCAGCCCCCCGTCGATCAGTCCACCGCCATCTTCAAGGCTCCGCGGCCTCCGGCCGTGGACCAGCCCACCACCATGCTCAAGCTGGGCGGCGCCACCCGAAGGCCGACCGACGGGAAGCCCGCGACCGGGCCGACAGACAAGCCCGCCGACAAGCCCGCCGACAAGCCCGCCGACAAGCCCGCCAAGGCCGACGACAAGGTTGCCTCCAAGGCCGACGAGCGGGTCGCCAGGCCCGGCGCCAAGCCCGGTGGTGACCCCGAGCGCACCAGCAGGTTCGTCCCCCTCAAGCGGTCCGACGAGCCCGCCGCCCCGCCGCGGCCGAAGCCCGCAACCGCTCCGGGGAGCACCGACAGGCCGGCGGCGGCCACCACGGCCATGCCGCGGGTCGGTCCCGAACGCACCACCCAGCAGCCGCTTCCGCCGAAGCCCCCGCTCGACCTGCTGGCCGAGCTGACGAACACTCCGCCGCCGCCGCAGACCCCGGTCCGGACACTCGTGCGGCGGGTCAAGATCTGGACGCCGCTGGTCCTGCTGCTCGCGGTGATCTTCGCAGTCGCACAGGCCTTCCGTCCGTTGCCGGCCCCCGGTCTCACGCTGACCGCCGACGAGACGTACACCTTCGACGGCGGCACCCTCGATCTGCCCTGGCCCGGTCAGGGCCAGTCCGCGATCGAGGTCGAGGGTGTGGGCAGCCTCGGGACCGACGGCAAGCAGACCCCCGCCCCCGTCGCGAGCGTCGCCAAGATCATGACGGCGTACGTGATCCTCCAGGAGCACCCGCTGAAGGGGAACGAGGACGGCGAGAAGATCACCGTCGACCAGCAGGCCGAGGACGAGTCGAAGCTGCCGGACGAGTCGACGGCGGCGATGTCGAAGGGCCAGCAGTTCACCGAGCGCCAGATGCTCCAGATGCTGATGATCCCCTCCGGCAACAATGTGGCGCGGCTGCTGGCCCGCTGGGACTCCGACAGCAAGGGCTTCGTCGACAAGATGAACGCCGCTGCCAAGGACCTCGGCATGACGAACTCGACGTACACGGACCCGAGCGGTCTGCAGAAGACGACGGTCAGCACGGCCGTCGACCAGATCAAGCTGGCCAAGAAGGTCATGCAGAACGACGTGTTCCGCAGCGTCGTCGGGATGGCCAAGGCGGATATCCCGGGGCTGGACAACACGATCTACAACAACAACGACCTGCTGGTGCAGCAGGTCGGCGTGATCGGCCTGAAGACCGGCTCCTCGACGCCGGCCGGCGGCAACCTGGTGTGGGCCGCGACCAAGAACGTGAACGGCAAGACGCAGACGATCTACGGCGCGGTGATGAACCAGAACGCCGGCACCGGCAAGGTCTGGGACAGCCTCCACCTGGCGCTCGTCAACAGCCAGAAGCTCATCGACAAGGTCCAGAAGAGCCTGACCACCGCCACGGTGGTGAAGAGGGGGCAGGTCGTCGGCTACGTGGACGACCAGCTCGGCGGCCGGACCCCGGTCGTCGCCACCAAGAACATGACGGCGGTCGGCTGGCCCGGTCTGAAGACCCGGCTGTCGATCGGCGAGGGCGGGTCGGCGGTCCCGCACTCAGGCAAGGCGGGCACGGTCGTCGGCGAGCTGACGGTCGGCGACGGCTCGAGCCGGGCGGTGAAGATCCCCGTCGCGCTCCGGTCGGACCTCGCCGAGCCCGGCCTCGGCGCGAAGCTGACCCGCGTCGGCTGAGCGGACCCGGACACGGATGGCGTACGCGCGCACGCATCGGTGACGTACACCGGGGAGCAGCACCCGCACCGCACTCCGTCGGACGGCGCCCCAGCCGGGCGCCGTCCTACGGAGTGCGTGCTAGCGTCGCGACAATCGGGGCTGCTCGCGAGCCGCGGGTCCCGGCCCAGAACGGACAACGGGACACGGGGAGAACCTTGCAGTGGCGACAGCGGAGACGACACACGCCGACGACGCCGATCCGGGCCACGGAACGGACCCGCGAATACCGCTGAACGGCCGTACCCGCGAGGCGGTCCGTGACGACGGCGGAGGCCGCACCGAAGGCCCCGGTGACACCGAGGACCCCAGCGACACCGAGAGCCCCGACGGGACCGAACCTCCCGCGGCGGCCGGCGCCGCACCGCTGAACCTCTTCCGCCGCCATCCCGTCATTCTCTCCACCGTCCTCGCCGGCGTACTCCACGTGGTGTGGTTCTTCACGTTCGCGAACAGCGGCGGTGACCTGGCGGCGCAGGACGCGTGGGCGGAGTTCGTCGGCCGGCACCCGGACTCGGCGTACAACCTGGCCTGGTACGGCGGAATGCACCCGGTCTCGTACAGCATGGTCTCGCCGTATCTGATGTCGGTGCTCGGCGTCCGGACGACGATGATGATCGCCGGCACGCTCTCGGCCGGCCTGCTGACCATGATCCTGATCCGCAGCCGGGCGGTCCGGAACCCGACCGCTCCGGCGCTCGCGGGCGTCTTCGCGCTGCTCTGCAACGCCATCTCGGGCCGGGTGACCTACGGCCTCGGCACGATGTTCGCGCTCGCCGCGGTCGCCGTCGTCTTCTGCTGGCCCCACCGCTGGCGCTACAAGCGCTGGGCGAAGGCCCTGTGCGCGGCGCCGCTGGCCGCGCTCGCGACGGCCGCCTCACCGGTCGCCGGACTGTTCGTGGGTCTGGTGGCGGTGACCCTGTTCCTCCAGAAGCGCCGCCCCGGCGCTTACGCCCTCGGCATCGCCCCGGCGATCGTGGTCGCGGTCTCGGCCTGGCTCTTCCCGTTCTCCGGCACCCAGCCGATGGAGTTCTACTCGGTCATCCTGCCGTTCGCCTACGCCGTTCTGGTCTACCTCCTGGTCCCCAGGGAGTGGATGACGGTACGGACCACGGCGGCGGTGTACGGCCTCGGAGTACTCCTCGTCTGGCTGATCAGCTCCCAGATCGGTTCGAACATCACCCGCCTCGCGATGCTCTTCGCGGGCGTCGTCCTGATCGCCGCGCTGCCCTTCACCGTGCGGAAGTCGCGCAAGTGGTACGCCATCGTCCTCGCCCTCGTCGTCTTCAACGGGTGGATCGGCTTCAAGTCGATCGACGACATCGTGCACACGACCCCGGCGGCGTCCTTCGGGCGCGAGCTGGCGCCGCTCGTCAACCAGCTCCAGGTGGTGAACGCCGAGAAGGGCCGCGTCGAGGTGGTCCCCGCCCGCTCGCACCGCGAGGCGTCCGCGCTCGCCCCCTACGTGAACCTGGCCCGCGGCTGGAACCGCCAGGCCGACATGGAGCGCAACCCGCTCTTCTACGACGACACGCTCAACTCCGCGAACTACCACGAGTGGCTGCAGCGCTGGGCCATCCACTACGTCGTGCTGCCCAAGGGCGAACCGGACGGCGACGGCGGTCTGCGCGAGCGCGAGCTCGTCCAGCGGGGCATGCCCTATCTCCGGCAGGTCTGGGCCGACGCCAACTGGCAGCTCTTCACCGTCACCGACCCCACTCCGCTCGCCGAGCCGAACGCCGTCGTCGACCGCGCCGAGCAGGGTGAGCTGACCATCGAGGTGAAGAAGGCGGGCCGCATCCTCATCCGCATCCCGTACTCGCCGTGGCTGAGCATCGTCGACGAGGACGGCAAGAGCCTGAAGCCGCCGCAGGAGACGAAGGCGTCGAAGGACCGCGGGGACGGCACCTCGAAGGCGTACGACAACCTCAACGGCTGCCTGATGGCGACGGAGGAGACCCCGGCGGGCGACGAGTGGACGGAGCTGCTGGCCCCGAAGCCGGGCACCTACCGGCTCGCGGCGCCGTACCAGCTCCCCCGGGGCACCCCGTGCCCGGAGGAGCTGCGCTGAGGCCCGGCCACCGGTGCCGTACCGGCACCTGAACGGCGTGATGCGACCGACACCGGGCCCGGGTGACGTGACAGGAACTAGAACTGCTCGAACGGCCCGCAGTACGGCAGGCCCGCGTCCTCCGGACACTGGTCGCGGAAGAACCGGACGAGCAGGTCGCAGAAGTCCTGAGGTCGCTGGAGATGGGCCAGATGGCCGCACTCCGCGATCGTGGTGAAACGCGCGCCCGGCAGGTCCGCCGCCACCGAGCGGACCATGTCGGGCGTGGTGAGCATGTCGTGCTCGCCGGTGAACGCGAGATACGGCACGGCGGGGACGGGCGCGCGCCGGTAAAACTCGTGGGCCAGCAGCCGCCGGTTCCGCTCGACCGTCACGGCGACGTCGCGCGGGGTCTGCGCCGCGAACTGCCGGTACATCAGCCGGGTCAGCGCGGCGTGTTTGCGTACGATGCGGTCGCCGGGCGGCGGCACGAAGCACCGCACGAACTCCTCGGCGGTCTCCTCGACGCGCCCCTCCTCCAGAAGCCGCACCCATCCCACGAGCGCCTCGGTGAACCAGTCCGGAATGTGATCCGACATCCCCTGCACGGCGACCCGGCGCAGCAGCTCCGGAGACTGCTGGGCCATCCGGAGCCCGACCGCCCCTCCGTAGCACCCCGCGTACAGGTTCACCGGGCCGAGCCCGAGCTCGCGCAGCATGTGTGCCGCGCACTCGGCGAGAAAGTCGATCCCGTGCTCGACGGGCAGGAAGTCCGCGTCCCCGAACCCGGGCAGATCCACCGTGACGACGGTCCCGAGCACCCCGAGCCACCGCTCGTGCCGCACCCACGAGTACCGCGTCTGGTCCGAACCGCCCAGCACGAGCAGCGGCTCCGTGACGGGGGCGCCGTGCCGCGCGACACGGGCGGTGTACGCGTACCCCTCCCACGAGAGCGGGCGCTCCTCGACTTCCGTGGATGCCCCGCCTCCCGGCACCTGGACGGGAACGTTGAGCGAGGAAGCGACAGAAGGCACAGCGAACTCCCGAGAGGGGACGAGACCACCGAAACTCCCACTCGTACACGGCTACCGGCTGCAAAGCCTGCAATGTCACACGAAGGTGGGCGCTGCACCACACGAAGGTGGGCGCGGCGCGGCGACCGCGCCACACCTTCATGTCACCTCACGTCACCTCACTTCACCGGGAACGCCACGTCGCACACCGCGTCCTCGGGCCCCGCCGCGTCCCAGTCGGCGAAGTAGATCTCCCGGCACGGGCCGTCGGAGGACAGCCCCTGCTCGGTGATCCAGCTCTCGACCGCCTCGAACGCGGCCAGGATCTGCGGGTGGGCGACCTGCGCCTTGGCGATGCGGACATAGGCGATGCGCTGGGCCGGCTCGACCCGGACCTCCACCCCGGTGGCCCGTCCCGGCCCCTGTGCCCAGGCCCGTGCCGCGGCCTCGTCGGCGACCGGCACGCACGTCTCCGCGGGACCGTCGCTCTCCACGCTGACCTCGGCGTAGTACACGACGAAGGGCGGCCCCGTGACACCCCCGGCCTCCCGGGCGCCCTCCTCCAGCCGTCCCAGCGAGCCGGGGATCCACACCGGCAGCTCGGGCGCCAGGACGTGCCGCTTCTCGGTCAGCACGACCTGCTCGGGCACCTCGGCGGTCTCGACGACGAACTTCTCGTACATCTCGGAACTCCTCCCGGAAAGACGTCCACGGAGGTAGTCGGCAAGGGCCCGCTGCGAGGCGAACCGTGCCTCGGCGCCGTCCCAGTACGCGGCGAGCAGCCCGGCCGCCTCGGCACCGCGCGCCTCCACCACGTCCGCGATCCGCGCCAGCGGCATGTCCAGCTGGCGCAGCAGCGCGACGAGCCGGGCCCGTTCGGTCTGCTCGGCGCGGTAGTAGCGGTAGCCGCTGACCTCGTCGACATGCGCCGGGGGCAGCAGCCCCAGCCGGTCGTACAGCCGCAGCGCCTTCGCCGAGAGCCGCGCCCGCGAGGCGAACGCGCCGATGGTGAGCAGGTCCTTGTCCACCCTGTCATCCTCCGTCACCGGGCGCCTTCCGCCCGGTGACAAGGACGCTCCCCCTTGCCCCAGGGGCAAGGTCAACGGCAGGGCTCAGCCGATCGCCTTCTCGACGGCGGAGACGAGCTCCGCCGACTCCGGCTCGGTCTGCGGAGAGAAGCGGCCGACGACCGTGCCGTCCCGCCCGATCAGGAACTTCTCGAAGTTCCAGCGGATGTCGCCGGTGTGCCCCTCGGCATCGGCGGTGCCCACCAGACGCTCGTACAGTCCGTGCCGCGCGTCGCCGTTCACCTCGACCTTCTCGGTCATGGGGAAGGTCACGCCGTACGTCGCGGAGCAGAACTCGGCGATCTCCTCGGAGCTGCCGGGCTCCTGCCCGAGGAACTGGTTGCAGGGCACCCCGAGGACGGTGAAGCCCTGGTCGGCGTAGCGCGCGTGCAGCTGCTCAAGACCGGCGTACTGCGGGGTCAGGCCGCACTTGGAGGCCACGTTCACGATGAGGACGGCCTTGCCCGCGAACTGGGACAGATCGGCGGAGCCCCCCTGGAGGGCCCCGATCTCCACGTCGAGCACAGAGTTGTCAGTAGTCATAAGCGGATGCTAACTCCGGTAGGTGACGGGTCCACCGGTCCCACCGGTCCGCCCGTCGCGCTGGGCTGTGACAAGCACCTCACCGGCGGCCGTCCGCGAGTACAGCACCGACCGTCCCGCCCGCCGCCGCTCCACCAGCCGCGCGTCCAGCAGCACCTGCAGATGCCGCCCGACCGACCCCAGCCCCTGCCCGGTCACGGCCACCAGCTGACTGGTGGACAGGGGGGAGTCGAGGAGGACGAGAACCCCGGCGCGGGCGGTCCCGAGTAGCGCCCCGAGACTCTCCGGCACCGCCTCGGCCCGTACGTCGGCGAGCGCCCCCGTGCACGGGTAGACCACGGCGTAGCGGCGGCACTCCTCCCAGGACACCCAGCCGGCCTTCGGCGTGACGGGCACGAAGACCAGCTGGGCGCCGGAGATCTCGCGCGGCGGGTACTCGTGGAGGTTCACCTGCAGCCGGTTGCCACCGAGCCAGCGCGTTCCCGGCCGCAGTCCGTCCAGCGCCGCCGCCCAGCCGCCCTGGCTCAACTGCGCGGTCCGCGCCACCACATCGGCCTCCAGGACCCGCCGCCGCCGTTCCCAGTCGGGACGTACGGACTCCTCCCAGAGGGCGGTGAGCAGCGCGGCGGCCCGCCCGGGCAGATCGTCGCGGTCCGCGAGACCGGCGGGCAGCGGACCGCCCACCGAGCGGGCGAGATGGGCGCGGGCCTCCCGGGGCGAGGCCTCCCGCACCCGGGCGACCTCCGACTCGAAGGTCTCGTCGCCGTACGGGGTAGGGGTCAGGAAGTCGGCGATCCACGCCCGCCCGAGCCCGCAGCGGACGAGCAGCGCGGTGACGGGGTCGGCGGCCAGCCGCTTCCGGTACGCGGGCAGATGGACACCCAGCCAGGCGCGCTCACCGGGGTGCGTGGCGGCCCCCGCGTGCAGCATCTTCAGGCAGGCGAACGTCTCCGCCAGCGGCGACAGCACGAAACGGCTCCCCGCGAGCGTGTCGGCGTTCACCTGCCACCAGCCCATCCCCGCACCTCTTCCCAGCCAGACGTTTCGCCATCACGCGAAACAATATCGACCGCCCGCCGGGCCCCGGAGACTCCGCGCATGCGCAGCTACTCCGAGCTCTTCCGCACGCGGGAGTTCACCCCGCTCTTCCTGTCCTCCTGCTTCAGGACCGCCGCCTCGACGGTGAGCGGTCTGGCCCTCGCCACCCTGGTCTACCGGGCGACGCAGTCGCCGCTGCTCACCGCGCTCAGCATGTTCGGCCCCTCACTCGCGCAGGTGGTCGGCGCGACCACCCTGCTCTCGGCCGCCGACCGACTGCCGCCGCGGGCGACGGTGGCGGGTATCGCGGCCCTCTTCGGGCTCGGCACGGCGGCCATGGCGATCCCCGGTCTCCCGGTGTGGACGATCTTCGCCCTGCTTCTGCTCCTCGGTCTGATCCAGTCCTGCGGCGGCGGAGTCCAGTGGGGCCTGCTCAACGAGATCCTCGCCAAGGAGGGCTATCTGCTGGGGCGTTCGGTGTTCAACATGATGAGCGGAGTGGCTCAGGTCGTGGGGTTCGCGACGGGCGGCGTCCTGGTGGCCCTGCTGTCCCCGCGGGTCACACTCCTCCTCGCCGCCGGCCTGTACCTGGCGGCGGCCCTGACCGCCCGGCTGGGCCTGACACCCCGCGCACCCCGCGCCACCGGCCGGCCGTCCATCGCCCGGACCTGGCGCACGAACGCCCGCCTCTTCTCCTCGCCGGAACGCCGCACCCTCTATCTCCTGCTCTGGGTGCCCAACGGCCTGGTCGTCGGCTGCGAATCGCTGTACGTGTCGTATGCGCCGAGCCGGGCCGGCGCGCTGTTCGCCTTCGCGGCATTCGGCATGTTCGTCGGGGACGTGACGACCGGCCGCTTCCTGCCGCCCCGGGTACGCGCCCGCCTGGGCATCCCCTTCCTGCTGCTCCTCGCGACGCCGTACCTCTTCTTCGTCCTGCGTCCGGGCGTGGCGGTTGCCGCCGTCCTCGTCGCCGTCGCCTCGATCGGCTTCGGGTCGAGCCTGATCCAGCAGGAACGGCTGGTGGCCCTGATCCCCGACGAACTCAGCGGCCATGCCCTCGGGCTCCACACGGCGGGCATGCTCACGATGCAGGGCGTGAGCGCGGCGCTGGCAGGCGGGATCGCCCAACTCACCTCGCCCGGAACGGCGATGACCGTCATGGCCGCCGCCTCGATCGGCGTGACGCTGACACTGGCTCCCTCGCTGCTCCGCCGCGGGGCGTCGCCCGATCGCGGACGCCCGGAGGTGCCCGCACCGAACGGACCCCGTGTCCACGAGCACTGAGCCCAGGTCCACCAGAACCGAGCCGGCACGGAACGGGACCCGGATTTCCTTCCACGAGCCTCCTGAGGCGGGTCTGCCGAGGCCCGCCGGGGTCTGCCGAGGCCCGGCGGCGGGGTCTGCCGAGGCCCGGCGGGGCCTCTCCGGAACGACTCCCCGGCTCTGCCGCTCATGGTCGGATGTGCCGGTCGCGCTCTCCGGCCAGCCTCTTGCGCACCCACAGAAGCCCCGCCACGCCGCCCACGACGGCCATGTACGCCGTCAACGGCCCGTCGTTCAGCAGGAGGCCCGGCGAGGCGACGACGCCCACGATGAGCAGCCATCCACACCCGGCGACCACGAGATCCGCCCCATCTGGACGCCGCCGCTCTTCGTCCAAGTTCCCCAACTCCTTTTCCTCCGAGCCTTGTTCGAGGGTTCGAGGGTTCGTACGTGCGCGTTGAGACTCGCCGATCGCCGACCTGCCGCGCCTGCGTGGCCTACCGCCTCTGCGCCCTGTGCCGCCTCCCGGGTACAACCGCGCCCTCTGGGCGCTGCCCCTCGCCTCGCACCGCTGTGCGCAGCGGGCCTACTTGCTGAGCACGTTCACGAGAGCCACGAACACGCCCGCACCGAGGACGGCGAGCGCAACGAACGCGACAACCACCAACGAGCAGCACGAGGCGACCGCCACCATGAACCACGCCCGGCCTATGGCCCGTTGATACTCGGCGTCGTCGTCCCAGCCTTCGTCGCTCACAGCGCCCCCTCGCTATGCACTGTACAAAGAGACGGCCGGAGACGGCGGTGACCCGTCAGGACGGAGAGAACCTGTATGTCGTCCACCTCCACATGCTGGGCACGGCGGGGGAGTGCCATGACGCAGGCTCAGGGCCCTGTGGCACGTGAGTGCCACGGAGCCGGAATCGGCAAAGGGCCGGCTCGGGAGGAAAAACCTCCCGAGCCGGCCCTTCTGTCTGTGCCCCCGGCAGGATTCGAACCTGCGACGCTCGCTTAGGGGTTCGATCTATGGAGCGTTACTGCATACTGCGGTAAAGGGTGCGGTGGCGCAGCGGACCGCTGGGGACCGTGGTCGTGTGCCGCCTTTGATGTCAGACGTTGATGTCAGGCGGGCCGAGGCACGATGCTCACGGCGCGGTAGTCGTACCCGTCTTGCTTGAAGCCAGGGGCTTCCCATGTGAGGTCCACCCGCTGTCCGGGCGACAGCGTGCGGAAGCCGGTCAGCTGAATCTCGGAGAAGTGGCCGAAGCAGCCGCCGGGAGTCTCGGGGGAGTCGAGCACGCCCCACCCTTCCTCGTCGTTCCACTCGCGGACAGTCGCAATCACCATGGGCGGCACCCTACGGGCTTCGTCTGCGCCGGTGCGCTTGGTATCTCAGCTCGGGAAGCTCGGGTCCTCCGGCGAAGGTGCTGCACTGACCTGCGCCGGAGTGACGTTGGAGCCCTGGTCGCACCTGCGGTCAGTCCCCGCTGTTCCCCGTGGTTCTCCGCAGGATCTGGCACGTACCTGGCACGCCCGTCCTCGGGCAACCGCGGACTGCCTCTGGCCAAGCACGGACGTGAGGCCCTGAACGCACCGCCTTCATCGGATGCCGGAGGGGGCCGGCCCCGCTCCGCCGCGGACGGTGATCCCGAACCGGGTCCGCATTCGCCGCAGTTCCCACAGCGAGACGGCGGTCACCGACAGCGGCCCGCCCAGCAGGGAGCAGAACTGGAAGACCGGCGGGCCCTCCGGCATGCCGCTGTCGATCAGGTTGAAGACCACGAGCACCCACACCAGCATTCCGGTGAGTACGGGCGGCAGCATCGGGTGGACGTGGGCGGTGTTGAAGGCGCTGCGGGCGGAGTACAGCGACGCCAGGAAGAAGAAGGGGAAACCCCACACCATCACGGCCAGCGACAAAAGGAGCATCACATAGACCAACCAGTCCTTCCGATCCCCGACGGCGACCTGGGCCGTTGTGTACAGGACACCGGCGATGACGAGCACCGTCAGCAGGTACCAGCCGACAGCCTTGAGCGGTGCATGGAGCCGGGAGCGCAGATACGGGCGAAGGTGTGAGGGTGCGTAGAGGATGAAGCCGAGGATGACCAGCGGGCCGGTGCAGAGCAGCAGAACCGGGGTGATGATCAGGTTGGCGACGCCTTCGGTCGCCGCGTTCTCCCAGCGGTCGGCATCCACGCCGTAGACCAGGATCAACGTGAGGGCGGCGACGACGCCGAGCACCGTGCGTGCCACCTGGACGCGGTCGACGGTGCGGTCCTCGATCCGGCCGTCGCCCTCCTGCACGAAGAGGCGGGTGGCGACGCGGTGCGCCGAGCGGAGGACGAGGCCGGCGAGGAACGGGACGGAGAAGTACCACAGGCGGCTGCGGCGTCGCTGCGGGCGAGCGGGCACCGGGGCCGGCCGGCCGTAGGGATACGGGTTCTGAGGTGGATACGGGTGCGGCGCGGGCGGACCGTAGGGATCGCCCGCAGGCGGTGGCCCGTAAGGGTTGTTGGCCGGAGGCCCGGGAGGACCCCAGCCCTGGCCGCCCGGTCCGTTGCCGCCGGGTTGTCCCGATCCTGGGCCCGGCCCCCATCCCCCGCTTGCCATGTCCCTTCCCCCGTTCGTCTTCGGTCAATTGCCGTGTCGCACGGCGACGTCGCGGCAGCTTAGTGGCTCATGAGTCGCCTCTCCCCACGGTCGTTGTGTGAACCCTGTCAGCTTTCTGGGGAGACTCCGGGCCAGCCCAGCCCGAGGTGATCGAAGAAGCGTCCGTGTCTGCCGAGAGTTTGTTGGGGCCGCTACTGGGTCTCGTGCCCTCTGAGCATGGGGCGGATGAGCAAGTGGACTGGCATGCAGCCGAGGAGGCTCTCGGGGTCTGTCTGCCCAGCGACTACAAGGCGTTCATGTCCGTCTACGGCGCGGGTGGCCTCGGAGATCTCGGCATTCTGGGGCCGCTGCCCGTCGAGTACTCGCAATGGGACCCTGGCAACATCCTGGACAACGCGCCTGAGTTCCGGGACCTGTGGGACAGCGAGGGCGGGGTTGATACACAGGGCTCAAAGTCGATGCACAGATTGGGAGTTCTATGCCCTGACGGACGAATGGCACGAAGAGGACTGGGCGGATCGTCCACGTGATGCGTGAGTCGGCGTGGATCACTGAGACTGTGCACGTCTGCACGTCTGTACGGCTGCATGCGCTGGAGAGCTTGCCGGATCGCTGACCGGCAGGAACGGCCGCGGCCGTTCCCACTCCGCATCCGTCAGATCGCCCCCGCCCCATGTCATCCCCGAACGACGAGGAGACGGGACAGTCACGTGGTCGACCCGGAGCGGCCGGACTCGTCGGGGGTTACTCCTGTGGTGGGCCGATGACAGACTGGCCGATCTGCTCTGCCAGCCAGGAGGCATGTCGTTCCTCGGACCCATCGAGATTCCCGCGGTGCACGTGGACGAGCACAGTGTGGTCGTCGGAGCGTTCGTCGAGGCTTTGGGTTCGGCAGTTGAACAGCAGCGAAACCCGGGCGTTGTTGGCTTCGCGGGGGATGCCACGGTCCGGTACCTCGGGCCAGATCAAACTCGACCACCAGATCTCGCCGATGTTCGGTCCAACCAAGGCGGCGAACTCTTCCTCGATGCTGCCAACGGCCCGGTATTCCATCGATGCCCAAAGCGGCAGGTGGGAGGCAAGGAAGTCCGGATCACTGGAGAGCTCGGGCGCGTGGACACCGACGTGCAAGCCCGTCGGATCGGAAGGATCCCGCACCCAGTCCTCGACATCCTCTTTCCGGAACCAGGCGTCCGGCAGCGCCTCGCCCATCCGCAACACTTCCGGGACGGTGCACAGCCCGACGTCCACTGACACCTCCGCGTACTGCTGGTCACCCACTGCCACAAGCTGACGCGCCACGCGCAGGGCCAGTACCGGGTCGGTGGTTCGGAAGACCGGGTACGCGATGGGGCTGGACATGCGAGCACTCTGCCACGATCAACATCGGACCAAGATCCATTTTGCTTTGAGGTCAGTCAAAGCCAGATCTCAACGAACTGTCAGGTGATCGACAGGACAGGTCCTGGCCCCGTTACGGCAGTGAGCGAGCCCTCAGTTCGGGAAGCTGCGGTCATGAGAGGCTCGATCGGCCGCTGACCTGCAAGACCTCGCAAGCCTGCAGCGGCTCCTTCGGCTCGCAGAAGCTCCAGACCCAGATGTGGCGCAGCTCGTGGAGTGGGCCGCGCGGCTACAACAACTGGCACGGGACGGGTCTCACGGCGAACAGCTTCATCGACTACGGGTGGTCGACGGACTGCAACGGCGGCGGCGGCACTTACACCTACTACCCTGTAATGCAGGGCTACGCCAGCGGTATCGGCTGGGGCCCGAAGACCCGCTCCGACAACGAACTGCGCAAGGGATGCGGGACCAGATCTCCGAATCCGTAGGAGAGCGCATGGCCGAAGCCCCTCCGCCGCGTTACTCGCCCGAGGGCACCCCCTTGGGCCGCAGCGCGGACAACACCTGGGTCGGCAACAGCTACTCAACCGAAACCCCGAGTGCCCGCAAGCTGTGGTGGCGGGTCAGGGATGCGCTCCGCCGGCCGGTGAAGAACAGCAAGCAGCGCCACTGACCGCGAGGACCGATGGGGCCTCTCCGCAGCAAAGCGCGGCGGAGAGGCCTCACTTCGTTGATCTCAGCCGTTGATGTCAGACGCCTTCTGATCCGTAGCTCCGGCGAGACTGGTCAGCGACGGTCATTCCGGCCGCTACCAGGCTCTGAAAGGACACCAGGACACCACCGGACGGAGACGGTTGCTGGGGCTGCTGTACTTCGCTGCTGTACAGACCTGTCGCCTCCCGGCGGCGATGCTGGGCGGCACTTTCCGGCGAACCTGGATGCCCTGCTGGCGCGGTACGAGGCTGCGTTGGGCGAGCACGAGATTCCGCGGCCGTACTGAGCTGTCAGGCCATCAGTTTGAGAGGCAACGGCGCTTGCATGGCTATGTGGCTGCTGACGTGCATGGAGCTCGTCGTGTCCGCGGCGTTGCGCGTACTTGGAAACACCGCTTCCGACCGTGGTCGTCCGCTCTTACGGGCACGCTACCCGAGGGCGGCTCCACTGAATCCCAGCTCAGACACCGTCTGAGCTGGGGTTTCTCGTTCAGTGGGTGCGACGGCGCGGCGTGCCTCAGGCGGTCAGGGACTCCCACAGGGTGATCGGGCGGTCCTCGACCGCGACCTGGTCGCTGTGCCCGCGGCCGTCGGCGATGGAGATGATCCGGAATTTCTGCTGGTGGAATACCCAGAACAGGCTCAGCCCGTTGATGCGTTGCATGTCCGGTACGGCGAGGAACTCGTCCACTCTGGAGATACCGGCCAGTGACTGCCACAGGCTGAGCGAACGGTCGCCGCGTTCGATGACGTCGTTGTGTGCGGAGCCGTCGGCGATCGAGATCAGCCGGTAGACCTGCTCCCCCAGGGAGGAGTGGAAGAGCCAGTAGTGGCTCTTCCCGTTCTGGCGCTGCATGTCGGGCACCGGCAGGAAGGCGTCCACCTGCGCGATTCCGTTGAACGAGGCCCAGGCCGAGATCGGTCGGTCGGACCGGTCGACGGCGGCTGCCGTCTCGGGGGCGAGCCCGGACTCCGCTCCGTCCGCGACCGAGATCAGCCGGTATACCTGGCGGCCTTCCACGGTGTGGAACAGCCAGTACCGGCTCCGGCCGCCCACGCGCTGCTCGTCCGGCACCGGCAGGATCGCGTCCACCTTCGACACGCCGTCGTAGCACGACCATGTGGACAGGGGCCGGTCGGGGCGCTCGACGACGTCCTTGTGCTCGTCGCCGTCGGCGATGGAGATGGTGCGACAGACCGGCCCGTCGCCGCCGGTCCCGTAAGCCCAGTACCAGCTCTTGCCCTGGTCCCGTTGGCGATCGGGGATCGGCAGGAAGGCGTCGGTCGGCCGGACCGTGTCCGGGAACTTGTCGGTGAGGCGGCCGTCGCCCAGCAGGCGCAGTGTGGTGAGCGAGGGGGCGAAGGCGTAGACAGAGCCCTCGGTGGTGACGAACTGATGGAAGCCCAGCTCGGTCGTCGCGTTGGGACTCTCGAAGGCGACCTTGCCCGTGGGGCCGACCCCCGGGTCGGGGCCGGGCTTCGCAGGGCGGTTCGGCGGGAAGTCGACGTTGTCGATCCACATCTTCTGGATGAACTCGAACTGCTCGACGAGGTCGGACTGATAGCAGACGAAGAGCAGTCCGCGCGGGTGGTCGGGGCCGCCGGGGCCGTCCGAGGCCGGGTCGAAGGGCGCGCCGTAGGGGGCGCCGCGGCGGATGATCCGGCGTCGGTCCATGACCGGGTTCTCGGGGAACGGGTCCGTGCCGGGCTTCTCCTGCAGGCCGTCCCGGGGGTTGGTCTTGCGCAGGTGGGAGAAGAGCGGGGTGGTGAACCCCTCAGGGTCGTTGCGGTAGCCGAAGTCGTTGTCCTGGCTCGCGAGGGCGTTGTCCGGCATGTCGGCGTGCGGGCACTTGGCGACGGGCGCGCCCGAGCGCCAGCGGCCCACCAAGCGGGCGGCCAGCCATTCGGTGGTCGCCTCGTCCGGCACCACCTTGGCCTTCCTCAGGACCTTCAGTTGCGCGGTGACCTGGGCCCACCAGCCCGGGACGTCCTGACCAAGTCGGCGCACCACCTGGAAGCTGCCGTTCTTGGCCCACTCGGGCATCTCGTCGTACGGAATCCCGCCGACCCGGTCGTGCCCGATGACGAACTCACCGGGCGGGATCAGCCGGGTGCCCGGGTGGTCCTTGACGTACTCAGGCCGCTTCGGGTCGGGCTCGTCGAAGCCGATGATCCCCGGCTCGCTGACCCCGTCCTTGAAGCCGAAGTGTTCCTTTCCACGGCGAGTTCCCGGCAGCGTAGCGCCGTTCTGCTGGAAGACGATCACGATCTTGGCCTGCGCGGCTGCCTCGCGCTGGGCGGTCAACGCGTCCTGCAGCCCCTCGACGGTGTCGGAGGCGACGGTGATCACGGCGTGCACGATCTGTCCCTTACCATCCCCGAACAGCCAGTTCTCGGGTGAGCTGTCGCCGGTGTCGCCCAGTGAGCGCTTGTGGGACCCCTCCTTGAACGCCTCCAGAGTGCCGCCCTTCGGTACCGAGGGCAGTGGATCCTTGCCGCCGTTGAGGACCTTCAGGCCCTCGTAGGTGAAGCTGGCGTTCGTCCAGGTGGCCTTCAACGTCTGCGGGTCGTCGCCGCCGGTGGCCTGTCTGGCCTTGCGGAACGCCGCGTTGAAGGTGGCCACCTGTCTGGTGGTGGAGATCTGGGAGGCGAGTCGCTTCACCCAGGTGCGTGCCCGCGCGGGGTCCTCGAACTTGAGGAAGAGCAGCGTCATGCGGTCCTTCTTGAAGCCCGCGATCACATCGCCCTGGATGTCGTCACTCTGACACAGCTTGATGCCTTCCATCATGTTTCCTCCGTGACAGTCGCATATGCCATGAGATCATTACAGTGATCACAAAACTACGCTACGTGATCGACGTGAGGATGAGACACCTCCGGGCCGACCGCATCGCGATCCTGTGCCGTAGTGCAGAACCCCTGCCCCGCAAGGGTTCTGGCCCGCTTGGCGGTCAAAGGATCACCCGCCTGCCCGGCATCGCGCGACAGCGGCCGCCCGGCACGCGAACACTGTAAGTAGTCATATGCCTGCGTCGTGCGCCTACGTCATGTGTTCTCGTCATGTTCTCGCCATTGGACCGGTGACACGGAGTGGCCGCGACGCCACCGCTGCGCGCCCTGCCCTCTCTCGCAAGGAGTCCCATGTCCCCCAGGAACCTGACCGGCCCGTCGCCCAGACGGATGCTGTACGCGGCGATCTCCGCGTGTGCCGTCCCCGCGCTGACCCTCACCATGCTGTCGTCCGGCCCGGCCGCCGCCCACGAGCACGGCGGTGACGCCCACTCGGCCGACCGGGCGCAGGCCGACCCGGACGAGGCGGCGGTCATCGGCAAGGAGCACGCCGAGGAACACGCCATGACAAGGAGGGCCCTCAAGGCCGTCGGCGAATACCCGCAGTCCACCCGCACCGAGCGGCTCAAGGCACTTGCGGCCTCCCAGACCAAGGTCAACGCGGACTTCGACGCGCTGGACGCCGGTAGGTTCCGGGAGTACTTCCAGTCCCCGGACTTCGCCGCGCACATCGCCATGCTGCCCACCGGCAAGGTGCTGCTGTTCTCCTTCGAGCGCATCGAGAGCAACCCCCAGAAGGAGCCGGCCCCGACCGACACCATCGGCAAGGAGAACGCGGGCCGCGCGTACCTGTGGGATCCGGCCAAGGGCACCGGCCCGGGCTCGTTCACCAAAGTCACGCCGCCCGTGATCGACATGCCGGACGGGCTCAACCAGCCCCGCCCCGCGCCGTTCTTCTGTGCCGGTCATTCCTTCCTGCCCAACGGGATGCTCGGCGTCTTCGGCGGCAACCTCGGCGGCAACGGGGGTTCCGGCGCCAAGCTTTCCCTCGTCTTCGACCCGTGGGAGGAGAAGTGGTACCAGAACCAGGACATGGTGGTCGGCCGGTGGTACCCGTCGGTGGTGACCGGCGCGGACGGGCGGCAGCTGATCATGTCCGGCCAGTCGGAGCTCGGCTGGGGCACCCCCACCGCGATCGTCGAGCGCTTCCCCGCCCTGAACAAGCCCGTGCCCACGGCCAAGACGGACAAGCCGGAGGGCTGGACGGTGGAAGGGTTCAAGGCCGACGCCCCGTTCAAGCGGGACTACCCGCACCTCTTCTCGCTGCGGGACGGCAAGATCTACGGCCTGGGCCGCAACCCCGAGCAGCAGTGGAAGTTCGACCCTGCCGCCGAGACCCGGACGGATCTGGCACCCCGACCGGACAACATGCCGCGCAACTACGGTTCGGCCGTGCCGCTCCCGGCCGGCTTCAAGGGCCCGGACTCGGTGCTGGTGCTCGGCGGAGACCGGGACGACCCGAACACGTATCAGCTGGTCGGCGGCCAGTGGAGCAAGGAGAAGGCGAGAGCCTTCGGCCGCACCCAGGACGACACCCTGCTCATGCCCGACGCGACCCTGATGACCGTCAACGGCGCCTTCGACATCCGCGACTACGGCAACGGCCCGTACAACCCCAACGCGGACCTGAAGTACCGCCAGATCGAACTGCGTGACGAGAACGGCAACTGGAAGCTCGGCCCGGCCCAGCGGCTGCCGCGCGGATACCACTCGAACGCCGTGGTTCTCCCGGACGGCCGGGTGATGGTCACCGGTGACGAGCTCCAGCAGCTCGCCAACGACCCCGACATCACCGACGACATGAACGGCAGCATCGAGATCTACGAGCCGGCCTACCTCCAGCAGGGCAGCCGTCCCCACCTCGGCACCGTGTTCAACCCGTCCGTCGGATACAACGAGAAGATCACGGTGAGCAGCAACACCGCCTCCGAGGTCACCCGCGCCGTCCTGCTGGCACCGACCACCGCGACCCACTCGGTCAACACCAGCCAGCGCCACGTCGACCTGCGGATCAAGAGCCGCAGCGGCAGCTTCCTCGAACTCCAGGCACCGCCGTCGGCCAATGCCGCCCCTCCCGGTTACTACATGCTCTTCCTCCTGAACGAGGAGGGCGTGCCCAGCACCGCCGGCTGGGTCCAGGTCAAGCCGGCCTCGGGCGGCCAGACCCTGGCAGCGAGGTAGTGCCCGCCTGACTCTGACGTGCCTGCGGCGAGTCCCGCGGGCGGCTCCGCCGTAGCCCAGCGCAGATGCCTTCCGAGCTGGGCTACGGTCTCGCCCTGTGGTGCCTCGACTCGCACCCGTAGGGCCTTCGGAGGCCCTGTCGACCTCGACGTGGACCGCGTCCTACGTGGAGTTCGGTCGTTGGGTCAGTCATGGGGCGGGGTACGTGAAGTCGGATTGTTCCGGACGGGCTGTGGGAGATCGCGGAGCCGCTCATCCCGCCGTCGAAGGTGCGGCCGCAGGGTGGCGTCCGCATCGCACGCAAAGGCATCGAGTCCAGCGAACGACCGGGCCGCCGACGGTGGGTGATCGAACGGACCATGTCCTGGCTGTCGGGCTACCGCAGACTCAGCCCCCGCTATGAGCGCCACTCCCGCAACTACCTGGCCTTTCTCGGACTCGCCGCAGGCATCTGCTGCTGCAAGCGACTCCTCAAGCTGACCACGTAAGACATGGTCCGAGGCAGGCGTCACGGCAGACGTGCACTTCCATCGCTTGGCCGAGCTCATGGCACGGGTGTGGCACGGCCGTGATCATACGAAAGGGCCAGTTCGAGAGGATCAAGCCTCTGAACTGGCCCTTCATCGTGTGCCCCCGGCAGGATTCGAACCTGCGACACCCGCTTTAGGAGAGCGGTGCTCTATCCCCTGAGCTACGAAGGCGTGCGGATCGTGTGCGATCCGGTAGCTAGCGTAGCGGATGCGGGATGGAGGCTGGGAGAGTTCCCGTCTGTGCAGGTGGGGCGGGGCCGGACCGACTGCCCGACTGCCCGACGACCGGTTGGCCGAGGGCGATGGCCGAAGGGTGAGCGTCGGGCCTTGGTCATCTGGCTGGAAGTCTTGAGAGGGCCGGTCGGGTCAGGTGGAGCATGCGGGTCAGCCACTGGTCTCCCGTTTCGCGCTGGGAGTGGGCGTGGGAGTGCGGGGCGCGTGGGGCCTGGAGGGGCGGTGGGGTGCTGGTGGGGACGCGAGGTAGGGCCGCCGTGCCGGTGATCATGGACAGCATCAGGGCGGCGGCCGCACGCACGTCGACCTCGGGCAGCAGCGAGCCGTCGCGGCTCGCCCGGCGCAGGGTCCCGTGCAGCGCGCCGAGCCAGTTGAGGTGACAGTGGAGCGCGGGGTCGTCGGGGGTTCTGATCTCCTGGGTCAGGCGTGCGCCCGCGCGGACGACCAGGTCGGTTTCGAGGAGGCCCACGAGAGTGTGGGCCATGGCGGTGGCGATCTCGAAGGCCGGGGTCTCGCGCCGCGTCAGCTCCACGAGCGCGGCGCCCGACGTGACGCAGGCCTCCGTCTGGACGGCCCGGGCGAGATCGGACTTGGCCGCGAAGTGGAAGAACAGCGCGCCCTTGGTGACCTGCGCGCGTTCGCTGATCACGGAGAGCGTGGCGCCTTCGTATCCGGCCTGGTCGAACACGGTGGAGGCCGCTCGGATCAGGTTGCGCCTGGTTCGCTCGGACCTCTCCTGCTTCACCACGACGCGATCACCCGGACGCTCCTTGTCGTTCGGCCGCTGTTTGTCCTGCCGCCAGCGACGCTAGGAACCTGCTTTCGGGTCTGTCAACGGGGCAGGGGCGTGCAGATCATCTTCACGCCATCGCGGTAATCCCTCTGAAGAGGAAGGGAGTTGGCGGGGGAGAGGGGGAGTTGCGCGGGCGGAGTCGAGCGGGACGGCGCCTCCGGTCATCCGCCTCAGCTCAGCTGCACCCGCCGGAAGCGGCCCGCGATGTGCAGGTCCGCCTCGATACGGGTCGCCGTAGCGTGGAGTTCGGGCAGCACGTCGCGGACGCACTCCTCGGCCGTACGGCGACTGCTGTGCATGGCGACGTTCACCGCGGCCACGACTCGCCCCCCGCGGTCGCGCACCGGGACGGCGATCGACCGCAGACCCTGCTCCAACTCCTCCTCGACCATGGCGTATCCGGCCTTCCGGACCCCGTCCAGTTCGGCTCTGAAGCGCTCCGGGTCCGTGATGGTCCGCGGGGTCAACTGGCTCAACTGCTCGGGCAGCGCGGCGGAAAGGTCACCTCGCGGGCCGACGGAAAGGTCTGCGGAAGGTTCTCCGGTTCCTCCGGTTCCTCCGGTTCCTCCGGTTCCTCCGGGTTCTCCGGGTTCTCCGGGTTCTCCGGGTTCTCCGGGTTTTCCGGGGAGTTCGGGGAGTTCGGGGAGTTCGGGCAGTTCGGGCAGTGCGTCCTCGAGCCTCTCCTTCGTGCGGATCTCCGGGAGATCGGCCAGGATGACGCGGCCCAGCGAGGTGGCGTACGCGGGCAGCCGGGTACCGACGGTGACGTTCACGCTCATGATGCGCCGGGTCGAGACGCGCCCGGTGTACTGGATCTCGTCGCCGGTCAGCACCGCGAGCGACACCGAGTCGTGCAGCCGCTGGGAGAGTTCGGTCATGTGCGGGGTCGCGATCTCGGGGAGCGAGGTCCGCGAGAGCGGCGGGAAGCCGAGGCTCAGCACGCGCGGGGTGAGCCGGAAGAAGCGGTCGTGCGTGCTGACGTATCCGAGGTGTTCCAGCGTGATCAGGGCGCGGCGGGCGGTCGCGCGGGCGAGTCCGGTCGCCTGGGCGACGGCGGTGAGGGTGAGTTCGGCGCGGTCCTCACCGAACGCGGTGATCACGGTCAGTCCGCGGGCCAGCGACTCGATGAACTCCCGCCCCAGTTCCTGCTTGGAAGCGTGGGTCCAGTCGGCGAGCCCGGAGGGTGTGGTGGTGTTCCCGGCGCCGGCCCGCTCGTGTCTCTCCGCGGTGAGCGCGCTCTGGTCCGGCGCTGCCTGCTCTGGCGCCGCCTGCTCCGGCGCCGTCCGCTCCGAGGCCCTCCGATCGGACGCCCTCCGCTCCGGCGTCAGCTCCGCCTCCAGCGCCAACGCCCGTTCCATCTCGGCCACTGCCGTCCGCAGCCGTGGCAGCAGCGCGTCCCGCAGGTCGGTGGCGCTGTGCCGGCTCGTATGGCTCACCACGTTCACCACACAGGCGATCCGCCCCGCCTCCCGTACGGGCATCGAGACGGCGACCAGTCCGGGCTCGATCAGCTGGTCGTCCAACGCCCAGCCCGTCCTGCGTGCTTCGGCGGCCCGCTGCTCGAAGTCATCTCCGACGGTGGGGAGTTGGGCGGCCGGGAACTCGGTGGCTTCGGCCCTCCCGTCGTACGGTCTGCTCCGTGCCGGTACGGAGGGAAAGCCGCGGTCCTCCGGGTCGGTCGCGCGGCGCCCCCGCCAGCGTGTCCACTCCTCCTCGCTCCAGTCGGAGGCGAACAGCGGTCCCGGCGCGGTGCGTTCGGCGGGGAGCAGGTCGCCGATGCGGAAGCTCAGGGACATGGCGCGGCGCCGGGTCGCCTGATGGATGAAGCGGATGCCGTCCCGGTCGCCGACGGCGAGGGACACCGACTCGTCGAGTTCGTCGGCGAGCGCGTCCGCGTGCGCGTCCAGGATGCGGGGAAGCCGGAGAGCGGCGAGATAGGCGTTGCCGAGTTCCATCAGAGGTGGGGCGAGTAGGGCGTCCCGGCCGTCGAGGCGTACGTATCCCATGCGCGCGAGGGTCGCCGTGATCCGGTCGACGGTGGACCGCGCGAGCCCGGTGGCCCGTTCGAGTCCGCTCAGACTGGACGCTCCGTCCGCCTCGGTCAGCCGGCGCAGTACGGCGATCCCGCGGATGAGCGGCGTGACCGCCTCGTCGGGCACCTCCGCCCCGGCCGAGATCCCGGTCGAGGCCCCGGTCGAACTCCGGGAGACGGACACCCCGGACCCGCCCCCCGACCCGACCCTGGTGGTCGATCCCCCGGCGCCAGGCCCTGTGCCCACACCCGGCCCCGTGCCCCAACCAGGCCCTGCCCCGGTGCCAGGCCCCGACCTCGACCCGGGCCCCGACCCCGTGCCAGGCCTCGCGCCCGAACCAGGCCTCGCGTCCGGCCCTGTGCTGCCCGACCCCGTGGTCGGCCCTGCATTCGATGACGTGGCGTTCGATGACATGGGCTCTCCGTTGCGGCTCTCGGAAGAGTCACCGTGTGGCGGATCTCGGATGAGTCACCGTGTGGCGGATCTCAGGTGAGTCACTGTGTAGCTGGATCTCAGATGAGCCACGGTAATGCTTGCCCGGCCGTCGAAGCAGTTCGGGCGCTCCTCGGCACGGGTGCCGGTCCGCCGTCCGCACCCCTGCCGTCCGCCTTTCCATCCCGCCTGCCCATCGACCCGCCTGTCCATCCACCCGCCCGGCCGCCTGTCCATCCGGCCGCCCGTCACGCCCGTCGGGCGCACCTGACAGCTCGCCAACACGCCCGACAACAGGCCTGACAACACGCCCGACAGCTCGCCCCGGGGTCACCGGCGCGTCACGTACACCCGATACTTCCCCGCGACGTCCGCCGCCGCGACCTGGACGGTGAGCCCCGCCTTCGGGTCCTTGAAGGTCTCGCCGGGGGAGAAGGGCGCGTCGGAGAGTTCGGCGTGGACGTTGGGGGAACGGGTGCAGCCGCCGCTGTCGCGGTGGGAGTCGTACACCGTGACGGGCCCGTTCCCGGTGTCCACGTCCGCGTCGACCTTGTAGACGAGGATTCCGGGATGGCAGACCGCGGAGTCGTTGCCCGCACGGGTGCGCAGTTCGAGGACGAATCCGCTCCGGGTGCTGGTGGGTACGACGACCAGCTTGGCGCCACCGGGCCGGGCCAGCGGGGTCAGCGTGTACTCGGTGGTGCCGGGCACCGCCGCGCAGCTGACCTGGGAGGCGTCGAGCCAGCCGAGTTTCCACTTGTGCCAGCCCAGGAGGTCGTTGTCGGCCCCCCAGTCCTCGCTCATGATGTCCCAGTGCCCGACCGCGCCGCCGCCGTCCTGGGTGTAGAGGTCGGGCAGGCCGAAGGTGTGGCCGTTCTCGTGCGGCAGTACGCGGTAGCCCGTGTCGGCGTAGGAGCCCGAGCCGTCGTCCTGGCGGCTGTAGACGAAGGACGCGTTGGCGACCGGGACACCGTCGGCGACCGGCGCCTCGGTGTTGCCGGCGAAGGTCACCGACAGCACGGTGTCCAGCGCGGAGGGCCCGGCATTGGGTGTGACCAGCACGTTCATGATGTCGTACGAGCGGAAGTCGACCTCAGGATCGGCCGCGGCCACGATGTCCTGGACCAGTTCGCGGTACCCCGGGTCGAAGGGCGCGCCGCGTTCTATGCCGTACTCCTTGAAGGGCTTGGGCATCCGCAGCCAGTGCCGGACGGGGGCGTCGGGCCGGTAGTCGAGGCGGCCGTAGGAGGCGATGCG
Source organism: Streptomyces sp. NPDC005141 (assembly GCF_053599975.1). Taxonomy (NCBI): domain Bacteria; kingdom Bacillati; phylum Actinomycetota; class Actinomycetes; order Kitasatosporales; family Streptomycetaceae; genus Streptomyces; species Streptomyces sp. NPDC005141. Next base: position 42,764 of record NZ_JBSFYW010000026.1, read on the forward strand.
GAACCATTCCTGTGTCTTCGGGAAGAACTCGCCGTACCGGTCGCGAGCGCTGCCCTTGCCGGGCGCGTCGGAGAAGTCGACCATCAGGGTCAGGGCCCGGAGGGTACCGGTGGAGCGGGCGTAACCGCGCGTGGTCGGAATGCCTTCGCCCATCTGGATGCCCGACGGGCCGTTGATCATGCAGGGGCCGAGCGCCGTGGTGCGGGCCAGCGCCTTGGAGCCCGCCGTGGCCGAGCCCGCCGTCAGGTGCCCGGTGCCGGCGGCGGTGCTGACCGCCATCGTCAGCACGGTCACCGTGGCGAGCGCCGCCACACGGCGCGGGCGTATCCGGCGGCTGGACGGCTGCATGCGGGGGCCCCTCGCTCCACGGCAGCCTCCGGTCTCCGACTGCACCCTTTCGATCACCCTGAGTCGCCGACGCGCCGGGCGCGCGCTGGATGGGCCCGATCGGGTTTATCTCCGGGAGGACCTGAAACGGCTTCCGCCGGGGAGGGCGCGGCGGGGATCCGGTGGCTTCGGGAGGCCGGAAGGGAGGCCGGGCGGGAGGCCGGCGGGAGGCCGGAAGGGAGGCCGGAAGGGCTCCGGCGGAGACTCGAGGGGCCGCGGGATCCGGCGGGGATCCAAGGGGACGCCGGGGTCCGCGAGGGATCCCGGCGGGGTTCAATAGAGGTGTGACGCAGGTCACATATTTCTCTTCCAATCGGGGAAATAACCGGGGATCGTTTCCCCGTTTAGTCATACGTCCGAGCGAAACGGGGAGTGAATCCCCGGATCGCGCTCAAGTTCAGAGACGCTTCGAGGAGTACGCCGTGGAGACCGCAACCCCCGTGCAGCGCCGAGTGACCCGGCCGCGTGCCGACGCCCTGCGCAATCGGGAGCGGATCGTCGCCGCCGCCCGCGAGATGTTCGTCGAGTTCGGCGCCGAGGTGCCGTTCGACGAGATCGCCCGCCGGGCAGGTGTCGGCAACGCCACGCTGTACCGCAACTTCCCCGACCGCGACGCCCTCGCCCGCGAGGTCGTCTGCTCGGTCATGGACCGCACCTCGGAGTGGATCGAGAGGGCGCTGGAAGTGGGGGGCGACGCCTTCGACTCGCTGAGCGGCTTCGTGCACTTCGCCGCCGACGAGCGGATCGGCGCCCTGTGCCCGATGCTCTCCGAGAAGTTCGACCAGAACCATCCCGACCTGGTCGCCGCACGCGACCGCATCACCGACCTGATCCAGCAGCTGATGGCCCGCGCCCGCGATGCCGGACAGCTGCGCCCCGACATCGAGGTGGGCGATCTGATGATCGCCGTCAGTCAGCTCACCAGGCCGCTGCCCGGCACCGCGTGCCAGGGCATCGACCGTTTCGTGCACCGTCATCTGCAGCTGTTCCTGGACGGTATGCGGGCCCCGGCCCGCTCCGAACTGCCCGGGGTGGCCGCCACCGTGGAGGAACTGCGACGAGCGTGACCGATACGTCGGACGCCGTGACCATGGGCGGACCGATGGACCGGCCGAGAAGCGGCCGGTCGACCGGGAGCCGATGAGTCCGGCACCCGGCGCCGGTCGAAACTCGTGACTCGTACCCGTATTCAGCGCTCGTCCTCATGACCCCTATTCATCACTCGTCCTCATAACGCGCCAACGCGCACGGCACAACGCGCCAACGCGCACGGCGCACTCGTCACTCGGGCGAGTCGTACCGAGCCGCTACCCGGCCGTCACTGTCGACGGGCCGTCCCTTTTCACTGACTTTTTCGCTACGAAGTCCCGGAGTGGGTACCCCCATGTCTGAAACAGGAATCACCAAGGCAGTCCCGGACCCAGCGTCCGACGCGCACAGCAACCGCTGGAAGGCGCTCATCTTCATCGCGCTGGCCCAGCTGATGGTGGTGCTCGACGCGACGATCGTGAACATCGCACTGCCCTCCGCCCAGCAGGACCTGGGTATTACGGACGGCAACCGGCAGTGGGTCGTCACGGCCTATGCCCTCGCCTTCGGCGGTCTGCTCCTCTTCGGCGGCCGGATCGCCGACCTGTGGGGCCGCAAGCGGGCGTTCGTCGTGGGCCTGGTCGGCTTCGCCGCGGCCTCCGCGCTCGGTGGCGCGGCCCAGAGCGGCGCGATGATGTTCGGCGCCCGTGCCCTGCAGGGTGTGTTCGGCGCGCTGCTGGCGCCCGCCGCGCTCTCGCTGCTCGCCGTGATGTTCACCGACGCCAAGGAGCGCGCCAAGGCCTTCGGCATCTACGGTGCGATCGCCGGTGGCGGTGGCGCCGTCGGCTTCATCCTCGGCGGTGTCCTCACCGAGTACATGAACTGGCGCTGGACCTTCTTCGTCAACATCCCGTTCGCGATCGTCGCGGCCGCGGGTGCGTACTTCGTCATCCGTGAGCCGAAGGGCGGCCGCAACCGCTCGCCGCTCGACATCCCGGGTGTCGTCCTGTCCACCCTCGGTCTGGTCTCCCTCGTCTACGGCTTCACCCGCGCCGAGTCCGACGGCTGGGGCGACTCCATGACGGTCGGCCTGTTCGTGGCCTCCGCGCTGCTGCTGGCCGGGTTCGTCCTCACCGAGTCCAAGGTCAAGGCCCCGCTGCTGCCCCTGCGCGTCATCACCGAGCGCAACCGCGGCGGCGTCTACCTCTCGCTCGGTCTCGCGATCATCGCGATGTTCGGCACCTTCCTCTTCCTCACCTACTACCTGCAGATCGTGAAGGGCTACTCGCCGATCTCGACCGGCTTCGCCTTCCTGCCGATGATCGCGGGCATGATCACGGGCTCCACGCAGATCGGTGCCCGTCTGATGACCCGGGTCGCCCCGCGGCTGCTGATGGGTCCCGGCTTCCTGGTCGCCGCGCTCGGCATGCTGCTCCTGGCGCAGCTGGAGATCGGTTCGTCGTACGTCTCCGTGGTGATGCCGGCGATGCTGCTGCTGGGCCTCGGTATGGGTACGGCGTTCATGCCTGCCATGTCGCTGGCCACGCACGGGATCGAGCCGCGTGACGCCGGTGTCGCCTCCGCGATGGTCAACACCTCGCAGCAGGTCGGCGGCGCGATCGGTACGGCCCTGCTGAACACGATCGCCGCCTCCGCGACCACCGTCTACATCAAGGACCACATCGGCGGCGCCACCTCCGCGTCGCAGCGTCAGCTGGTCCAGGCGGAGGGCATGGTGCACGGCTACAGCAACGCGATCTGGTTCGCCGTCGGCATCCTCGTGGTCGCCGCGGGAATCGCCTTCACCCTCATCAACACCGGCCGTCCGGACGCCACCGCGGTCTCCGGTTCGACCACGGGCGAAGGCGCGGAGGACGAGCTGAAGGTGCCGGTCATCGCCCACTGACGGCCCTTCGGGTACCCCGGGTACTTCGCCTACGGCGCGTATATCGCGTACGGGCGGGGGGTGGGGACGCCTCGCCCGTACGTCTCCCAGGGACTGCCCCGGCTCCGAACACGACGGAGCCGGGGCAGTCCCGTGTCCGGGCCCGGCCCCGGCGGACGAGCTCGCGCCTGTCGGCGACCACCCCGGGGATGTGTTCCACCGGCGGCCCGGCCGGGGGAGTGGTGCGCGACCCGGGGAGTTCCTGCGCGGCCGGGGAGAGTCCTGGCCGGGAGAGCCCTAGCGCAACCAGGGCAGGTCGGCGCCCGCTTCCTTCGGCTGGAGTCCTTCGGCGATGATCCGCATGGCCTCGCCGAAGGCCTTGCGCTGGTCCGGACCGAGCCGGTCGAACAGGGCCTGGCGTACGGCGGCCACGTGGCCCGGCGCGGTACGCCGCAGCACCTCGTAGCCCTCGTCGGTCAGCACCGCGAACTGCCCCCGCTTGTCGGACGGGCAGTCCTCGCGGCGCACCCAGCCGCTCTTCTCCAGGCGGGCGATCGCGTGCGAGAGCCGGGAACGGGTGATCTTCGCGTTCATGGCCAGCTCGGTCATCCGCAGCCGGCGGCGCGGTGCCTCGGCCAGCTGCACCAGCAGGCCGTAGTAGATGTGCGGCATGCCCGCGTCGCGCTGGAGCTGACGGTCGAGATGGTCCTCCAGGAGGGTCGTGGCGTGCATGTACGCGCGCCAGATGCGCTGTTCCTCGTCGGTGAGCCAGCGCGGCTCTTCAGCGGGAGCGGGTGCCGTGTTCATGTACTCCACTGTACGAGCCCCTCCTTGAAACTTAAACAAACCGGGCGTAGTCTCCGTGAAGAACTTGAGACTTTAAGCAACTGCTTCAAATATCAAGCACCACGCCGTACGATTGAACCCTCTGGAGGGAGCCGCCATGTCCGCCGCCACCGAGGAGCGCCCCGTGCCGGAGCGCATGCCCGCCCTCTATCTCAGCCATGGTGCCCCGCCGCTCGCCGACGACCCGGTCTGGCCCGGCCAGCTCGCCGCCTGGTCCGCCGACCTGCCCCGCCCCAAGGCGATCCTCATGGTCTCCGCCCACTGGGAGGAGGCCCCGCTCGCCCTCGGCGCGATCGAGACGGTCCCCCTCGTGTACGACTTCTGGGGCTTCCCCGAGCACTACTACCAGGTGACGTACGCCGCCCCCGGCGCCCCGCGGCTCGCCGAGTCCGTACGGAAACTGCTGCGCGCGCCCGGTACGCCGGTGCAGGACATCCCGGACCGCGGACTCGACCACGGCGCGTACGTCCCCCTGAAGGAGATGTTCCCCGAGGCCGACATCCCGGTGCTGCAGATCTCCATGCCGACGCTCGACCCGGTCCGGCTGTTCGAGATCGGCCGCAGGCTGGCGCCGCTGCGCGACGAGGGCGTGCTGATCGTCGGCTCCGGTTTCTTCACCCACAACCTCGCGGCTCTGCGGCACACGGGCGGGGGAGTCCCCACCTGGTCGAGCGAGTTCGACGACTGGGGGCACCGCGCGCTGGAGGCCGGTGACGTGGACGCGCTGCTCGACTTCGAGCGCAAGTCCCCGGCGGGCCGTCTCGCCCACCCGCGCACCGAGCATTTCGCCCCGCTCTTCGTGACCATGGGAGCGGCGGACGCCGCCGGAGAACTGGACGGGCAGCGGTCCGTCATCGACGGATTCTGGCTGGGAATGGCGAAGCGGTCGGTTCAGTTCGGCTGAGAGCCCGGCGGTCCTGGTCGGGGCGGCCGAACGGCACTGCCTAGAGGGTGAGTTCCTTCTCGTACCAGGCGACGTCCCAGTAGCGGCCGAACTTGCGGCCGACCTCCCGGTAGGTGCCGACGTGGTGGAACCCGAAGCGTTCGTGCAGCCGCACGGACGCTTCGTTGGGCGGCACGATGCCCGCGTAGGCCCGGTGCAGGTCCTCGGTGGCGAGCGCCGCGAAGAGAGCTTCGTAGAGGAGTGTGCCGACGCCGCGGCCCGCGGCGTCCGGAGCGACGTAGACGGTGACCTCGACGGAGGTCGCGTAGGCGGGTTTCACGCGAAAGGCGCTGGATGTGGCGTACCCGAGAATCGCCTGTGAGTCCGCGTCCGTGGCAACCATCAGGCGGTGCGGTCCGTCTTCAGGGTGGGAGAGCAGCCACGAGCGCCGCTCTTCCGGCGAGAAGGCGGCGGTGTCGAAGGTGACGGGCGTCTCACGCACGTAGTGGTTGTAGATGTCGGTGAGGGCGCCGAGGTCGGCCGCGACCCCCGGCCTGACCTGCACATCTGTACGTTCTGACGACATCCGCCCTCCCATGTGGTGCGACAGGGTACTGCATGATCAGAAAAATCGAGGTGCGGGTTGGGAATTCTGTCCTGATTCCAGTCGTTGTTTCCATCAGATGCCGGGCACCCGGGAGGGTGAGCCCGATGTCCAGGTCCACCCGCAAGCCCACCATCGCAAGGGAGCACGCATGGCAACCCGTGCCGTCGCCCGTCGTAAGTCCGCCACCGGCGGGACCGCCGACGCGGCACGCAGTGTTCGCGCCGGAGGCGGCGAAATCGCCGATCGCGACCTGGTCGGCATGTACCTCGACGAGATCGCGCGTACACCGCTGCTCGACGCCGCCAAGGAAGTCGAGTTGTCCCAGGTCATCGAGGCGGGTGTGTTCGCGCGGCAGATCCTCGACGGCGAGGCGGAGGCCAAGGCGGACGCCTCTCACGAGGAGCTGGAGGCGCTGGTCGCCGACGGCGAGCGCGCGAAGGACGTATTCATCCGCTCGAACCTCCGGCTGGTCGTGGCCGTGGCGCGCCGTTACCCGCGCAGCGGCCTGCCCCTGCTCGACCTGATCCAGGAGGGGAACGCCGGCCTGGTGCGCGCGGTCGAGAAGTTCGACTACCGCAAGGGCTTCAAGTTCTCGACGTACGCCACCTGGTGGATCCGACAGGCCATCACCCGTTCCATCGCCGACCAGTCGCGCACGATCCGCCTCCCCGTCCACCTGGTCGAGGAACTGGGCAGGATCCGTCGCGTGCAGCGCGAGTTCAACCGTGAGAACGGGCGCGAGCCCGAGCACACGGAGATCGCCGCCGAGCTCGGTTCGACGCCGGAGCGCGTGGGCGACGTCCTGGACTGGGCCCGCGACCCGGTCTCGCTGAACATGGCGGTGGACGACGAGGGCGAGACCCAGTTCGGTGACCTGCTGGAGGACACCTCGGCCGTGTCGCCCGAGCAGTCGGTGCTCACGCTGCTGCGCAGCGAGGAGCTGGACGGCCTGATAGGCCACCTCGACCAGCGCACCGCCTCCATCATCAAGATGCGGTACGGCATCGAGGACGGCCGGGAGCGGACGCTGACGGAGGTCGGCAAGGAGCACGGTCTGACGCGCGAGCGCATCCGCCAGATCGAGAAGCACGCACTGCTCGAGCTGAAGAAGCTGGCGCGCGACACCGGATTCGACGCGGCGGCGTAGGGGTGCGGGGGTGCGGCACGCGTACGGGGCGAGCCGGGTGAGCGAGATGGGTGGGCCGTTCGGGTTCACTCGTCGAAAGAGCGCGAGACCCGGCTTGCCCGGTTGGCGCACGGGCGCCCGCGCCACGTTGGCCACAAGTCGACCAGACATGGCCATGTAAGGCCGCTTCAACCTGCTGGGCTCTGGGAACAAGACTTCCGGGCCCACGCTTCAGAGTCCCGACCAGGCGGACACGATCCGCCCCAGGAACCGAGTCCCGACGCACACCCCCCCCGCGCCGGGACTCTCCCAGAGCCGAGCTTCGGCGCCTCCCCCCCTGGCGCCGAAGCTCGGCTCCACTTCTGTCCCTCGGCTCGGGTCGAGGGTCCGCAGCGGAGAGAGCGGGGCGCGCGGTGGGGTTCTGGGCAGACGGGAACGGGCCACCCCGAACCTGAACCCCGGGGTGACCCGGACGGCAGATTCTGCCACAGTGACATAACCTGCCGTACCTGACCGGCCTCGGGGCGTCACCGGCTCCCCGGTGCCCCGCCGGCCGCGACGTGCCAGTCAGACCGCGGAACCACTCCCGGCCCGGCTCAGCCGCGCCCCCAACTCCCTTATGTGATCCGCCAGTTCCCTCGGCTCTTGTACGGTGAACTCGCAGTCGACCATCGCGATCCGCGCCGCCAGCCATTCCAGCGAGTCACTGGCGGAGGCGCGCAGGCGGCAGCTGTGCTCGTCGATCGGCTCGGGCGATCCGATCCACGCGGGCACGCGCGCCGCGACGAAGTCGGCCGGTGCGGCGAAGGTGACCTCGAACGCGTACGTCTCCTGACGCCGGTACATCGACTGCCGCAGGTATTCGGCGGCGTTCCCCGCCGGCAGCTCGCGGGGTGCGAACCGGGCCCCCGTCGCGAAGGGTTCGGTCACCCGGTCGACGCGGAACGTCCGCCAGTCCTCGCGGTCGAGGTCGTACGCGACGAGATACCAGCGGAGGCCGGTGGAGACCAGCCGGTACGGCTCGGTCAGCCGTCGCGACGGTGTCCCGTCCCCCGAGCGGTACGCGAACCGCAGCCGCTCTTGTCCCGCGACGCTGGACGCCATCACGGTCAGCGTCTCGGGCGCGATGCTCGCGCCGTCTCCGCTGGTCAGGGGGGTGGTCGCGGCCTGGAGTGTGGACACGCGGTGCCGCAGCCGGGCCGGCAGCACCTGCTCCAGCTTGGCCAGGGCCCTGACGGAGGCCTCGTCCACGCCCGCGACCGCGTGCCCGGCGCCGGCCCGCAGGCCCACCGCGATCGCCACGGCCTCCTCGTCGTCGAGCACGAGCGGCGGCATGGCCTTGCCCGCCACCAGCCGGTATCCGCCGTCCGCGCCCTTGGTCGCCTGTACCGGATAGCCCAGCTCGCGCAGCCGGTCGATGTCGCGGCGGACCGTGCGACGGGACACCCCCAGGCGCTCGGACAGCTCGCCGCCGGGCCATTCGCGGGGCGTCTGGAGGAGGGAGAGGAGCTGGAGCAGCCTGGCCGGTGTGTCGGTCGTCATGTTTTCCAGGGTGCCGCACAACTAGGACATGATCTGACCTAATCAGGGCTTAGCTTTACCGCATGACTTCCACCGAGACCTCTGAGACTGCTCTCAGCAGCCCGGCACCCGGCGCCGCGGCCGACCGACGGCGCTGGTTCGCCCTCGCCATCGTGATGACCGCGGCCTTCATGGACCTGGTCGACGTCACGATCGTGAACATCGCGATCCCGTCGATCCAGCGGGACGCGGGCGCCACTTTCAGCCAGATCCAGTGGATCACCGCGGGCTACGCGCTGGCCTTCGCCGCGGGACTCATCACCGGTGGGCGGCTCGGCGACATTCACGGCCGCAAGCGGCTCTTCCTCCTCGGCATAACCGGCTTCACGATCGCGTCGGCGCTGTGCGGCTTCGCGGCGAACCCGGAGATGCTGGTCGCCTCGCGCATCCTGCAGGGCGCCATGGCCGCGATGATGGTGCCGCAGGTGCTGTCGATCGTGCACGCCACCTTCCCGGCGCACGAGCGGGGCAAGGTCTTCGGCCTCTTCGGCGCGATCGTCGGCCTGGGCGCGGTCTCGGGTCCGCTCCTCGGCGCGCTGCTCACCGAGTGGAACCTCTTCGGCCTGGAGTGGCGGCCGATCTTCCTCATCAACCTGCCGGTCGGCGTCGTCGCGCTGATCCTGGGCCGCCGCTTCATCACCGAGTCCAAGGCCCCGCGGGCCCTCAAGCTCGACCTCGTGGGCGTCGCCCTCGTCACGCTCGGCCTGCTGATGCTGCTCTACCCGCTGACCCGTGGCCGTGAGCTGGACTGGCCGCTGTGGGGGTACGCGTCGATGGCCGGCTCCCTCGTCGTCTTCGCGGCGCTGGTGGCGTACGAGAAGCGGAAGGCGGCGCGGGACGGTTCGCCGCTGGTCGAGCTGTCCCTGTTCAAGGTGAAGAGCTTCGCGGCGGGCATCGCCGTGCAGACGGTCTTCGGTATCGCGCTCGGCATCTTCTTCCTGGTCTGGACGCTGTACATGCAGATCGGGCTGGGCTGGAGCGCGCTGCGGGCGGGGCTCACCGGAGTGCCGTTCTCGATCGCCGTCTCGGCGGCGGCGGGCATGTCGGTGCAGTTGCTGGTCCCGCGCTTCGGGCGCAAGGTGCTCCAGGCGGGTGCCCTGATCATGGCGCTCGGAGTCCTGCTCTACATCTGGGAGTCCGACCGGTACGGCATGTCCATCGCCTCCTGGCAGATGGCCCTTCCGCTGGTGGTCATGGGCGCGGGCATGGGCTTCATCGTCGCCCCGCTGACGGACGCGGTGCTCTCGGAGGTCCCGCGTGAGCACGCGGGCTCGGCGTCGGGCCTGATCAACACCGTGCAGCAGATGGGCAACGCGCTCGGCCTCGGCCTGGTCTCGGTCGTCTTCTTCGGCGAGATCGGCGACCACCTGACCCGTGCCCAGGTGGGCCCGGCCTTCGTGAACGCCTTCGAGCACGCGCTGGGTTGGGTCGCCGCGGTGATGACCGTCATCTTCCTGGTGATGTTCGCGCTGCCGAAGCGGCCGGCACAGCATGTGGAGGGGGCCGAGGACGAGACGGTCACCAAGGACCGGAAGCCCGAACTCGTCGGCTGAGTCCTCTCCAGGACCGCCACCACCCGTGCGACGTGGAAGTCCGAGCTCGAAGGGGCCCCGGCACCTCAGGTGCCGGGGCCCCTTCGGCTTCACGGGATCGGCACGGCTCTACGGGTGTTGCACGGCTCCATGGATGTGGCACGGCCTCGTCGTCGGGAGGCCGGCGCGTCCGGCGGGCGCCGGTGCCGACTGCCGGCCCGGACGCGCCGCGCGGGGTCCTGCAGGCGACCGCCCCGGGTGGGGGCGCAACGCGGTCGAGCCGCGGCCGGGGCCGGACCTCGGCCCCATCGCTCCGCGCCCGGCCGGACGTCAGCCCAGTCGTGCCGCGCGCCGTTCCATCGCTTCGCGCGCCGCGTCCTCCGTCGCGTACACCTCGCACATGTGCCGCCGGTCCGGCGTCGCCGTGTGCTCGACCTCCCACAGGGAGATCTCCTGCCCGTCGCGCAGCAGGAAGGCGTGTTCGTAGAGTGAGAAGCACAGACCCGCCTGGCCGGCCCGGCAAGGACGCCCGAAGGCCTGGGTGATCTGGTGCGCGAACGCCTCCCGGAGCAGGAGCGTCGTGAGGTCGGCGCCCGGCCGGTCCGGATTCTCCGCGCGCCGCAGGAGCCGGCGCGCGTGATCGGCGGAGTCGTCGGGCACGTAGGTGTGACGCGGCTCGGGGATCGACGACAACTGCACGAACACGGGCAGTTCGAAGTCCGGCGCGTCCGGCGGCAGGGGGAGCCGGGCCGTGGCGGCGCGCAACTCCTCCTCGTCGACGTAGACCTCGTGCTGCGCTTCGCGGCCCGGCGCCGTGTTGTGCACGAGCTCCCACAGTGTGACGGCGGAGCCGTCGGCGAGCAGCCACGTGTGCCGGTACGTCTCCCGGTGCAGCCCCGCGCTGTGGTGCGCGGAGTGCAGCGAGCTGTCGTGCGCCAGCGCGCAGTCGAGTCGCCGTATCGTCTCGTCGGGCAGCTCGAACGAGTTCAGGGCGCGGCCCAGGAGTCGCGCGAGATGCTCCTCCGGAGACTCGGGCGACTCGGGTGGTTCGTACGCTGCTGTCTCGTACGGAACGCTCAAGGTTTCTCCCGGCGTTGCTGCATGTCACCTTGTGGGTGCATACCGTAGCCCCTCGGTCGGACATCATGTCCGCGAACCGAGAAAACGTACGGACGGAAAACGGGCGGGCCGCGCGGCAAGTTCCCACGCGGCCCGCCCGGGCGTCAAAAGTCCCTCGTCAGACGGCACTTCCCGCGGTCCACGCGCTCCACGGCATGTTCCAGCCGTTGAGCCCGTTGTCCGGAGAGACGGTCTTGTCGGGCGAGTGCTTGACGGTCACGACGTCCCCGACGAGCGAGTTGTCGTAGAACCACTTGGCGGTCGTGTCTCCCTGCGCGCCCTGCGCGTCGGCGAGACCCACGCAGCCGTGGCTGGTGCCCTGCCGGCCGAACGGCGGATTCCCGCGGTTGTACCAGTAGTTGCCGTGGATGAACGTTCCCGAAGATGTCAGACGCATCGCGTGCGGCACGTCGGGGATGTCGTACTCGCCACCGAATCCGACCGTGGAGCCGTTCATCCGGGTCTGGACGAACTTCTCCGAGATCACCATCCGACCGTTGTACGTGGTGTGCTCAGGGGTGCCCGCCGAGATCGGGACGCTCTTGAGGGGCTTGCCGTCGCGCACGACCGTCATGGTCTGCGTGCTGACGTCGACCGTGGAGACCTGGGAGCGGCCGACGGTGAACGTGACCGTCTTCTTCTGCACGCCGTACACGCCGTTCGCGCCCTCGACACCGTCCAGGGCGATCCTCATCGTGACCTTGGAGCCGGCCTTCCAGTACGCCTCGGGCCGGAAGTCGAGGCGCTGCGCCCCGAACCAGTGGCCCACGACCCGCTGCCCGCTGCTGGAGGTGACCCTGATGTGCGACTGGACGGCCTTCTTGTCGCCGATCGCCTTGTCGAAGGTGAACGACACCGGCATACCGACGCCGACGGTGGAGCCGTTGTCCGGCGTGTACGTACCGATGAAGCTGTTGCTCGAAGAGACCGTGGTGAAGATCGAATTGGCCGCCGCGGTCCGACCGTCCGCATCCTTCGCCATGGCGGAGATCCGGTACTTCGTCCCGCGCTCCAGCTGCTCCTCCGGCTTCCAGGAGTGGCCGTTCGCGGATATCGCCCCGGGCACGGCCGTCCCGCTCCCGGCCACCGTCATCTTCACGCCGGTCAGCCTGCCGTCGCTGACCTTCACCCCGGTCGCGTTGATGGACGCGCTCGTCGAGCCGTCCTTCGCCGAGATGGCGATCTTCGCCGTGGACGTCCTGCTCGCGTTCTTGCCGTCCTTGCCGCTCGTACTGTCGGCGCTGGCGGCGCCTCCGCAGGCGGTGAGGGTGAGGGCGCCGACCATCAGGGCGGCACAGGCCCCCAGTGCACGCGCTGTCCTGTCCGGCGTTGTCACGGGCTGCTCCCAGGTCTCGTCATGTGTGATCCGCTCGAGTACGTGGAGAGAGAGCGAGCGGTGACGCGACGGGTTCCCGCCGGCCCGAGCTGAGCACCATCACGTGACAGGACCGGGACAATCGCCGGACTACGGGTACAGCTCCCCGTACGACGGCCACACCCCGCCCGGCCCGTCCACCGACTCCGCGGCACGCACGGCGCGCACGATCGCCCGAGTCACCAGGTCCGCGCCCGCCGCGAGGATCTCGTTGAGCGCGAGGGGGTTCCCGGCGGCGAGCGGCAGCGCACCCGTGGCCAGCGCGAACACCGTGTCCCCGTCGTTCAGCAGATGCACCGGCCGCACGGCGCGCGCGATCCCGTCGTGCGCGGTGCCCGCGAGCTTCTGCGCCTGCGCCCTCGTCAGATCGGCGTCGGTGGCGACGACGGCGAGCGTGGTGTTCAACGGGGGCGGCGCGTTCGTCGCGGCGGCCTCCGCGAGCCTCCGCCGGGCGGCCTCACGCACCGGGGCGGACGGATGCGCCGTACGCCCTCGCGTCAATTCCCCGTACAGCGCCCCCGTTTCCGGTTCCACCACCGAGCCCGCCGCGTTGGCCACCACCAGCGCGGCCACCGTGATGCCCGACTCCAGCACGGCGCTCGCCGTCCCGACCCCGCCCTTGAGCTGCCCGACCACCGCCCCGGTGCCGGCGCCCACGCCTCCCTCGCGCACCGGCGCGAGCAGCGCACTCGCATCGGCCGCCTCGACCGCGGCGCGTCCGGTGGAAGCGTCCGGCCGGGACCGGAAGTCACCGCCCCGTCCGAGATCGAAGACACAGGCGGCGGGCACGACGGGCACGACGTGCGTGGGGTCGGGCCCCACGCGCACCCCGCGTCCCCGCTCCTCCAGCCACGCCATCACGCCTGACGCCGAGTCCAGCCCGTACGCGCTGCCGCCGGTCAGTACGACCGCCTCGACCTTCTGCACGAGGTTGCGCGGATCGAGCGCGTCCGTCTCCTTGGTGCCGGGCCCGCCGCCGCGCACATCCACCGCGGCGATCGCACCTCCCTCGGGGGCGAGCACCACCGTCGTGCCCGTGAGCCAACCGTCGCCGGTCCGCGTCGCGTGTCCCACCCGCAGACCGGCGACATCCGTCAGAGCGTCAACTGTCATGGGCCCAGTGTTCCCCGCCCACCGACCGTGACAGCCGTACGCCCGCCACGGACCTGCAACCGGCGGCACCCTTGCGGCTCGCGCCAGCTTCGCGGCTCGCGGGCGGCACTTCTCTGAGCCCTCCCCCTATACGCCCCTGGCCGCGCTCCCCGCCGCTTCCCGCGACACCATCCGCGTCGTCAGCACCACCCCGACCGCCACGGCCAGTGCCGAGACGATGCCCGAGGCGAGGACCGCCCAGTCGCCCAGGAAGGTGCACAGGATGACGAGCAGCGCGGTGGTCGGCAGCACGAGCTGCTGGGCGATGCCGATCTTGAAGTAGCGGGAGTGCAGCGCCCAGACGGCGAGGAAGTACAGCGCGGTCGGCAGTGTCACCGCGGCGGACGCCGACAGCGTCGAGATGTGCGCCTTGCCGACCGTCTGCTCCACCGCGACCTCCAGACCCGCGCCGATCGCGGCCGCCGACGCGAAGATCAGGTAGTGGCCGTATCCCCACATGAAGGCCTGTCCGCTGGTCCGCAGATGCCCGTGGATCGGCACCACGAAGTAGATCCACCAGGCGGAGAACACGATCAGCAGCCCTCCCGCTGCGATGGGCAGCAGCTCGCCCAGCGCGTCGTGCTCGTCCACGGCCGACTTCACCGCGACGGTGGCCGCGGCGATCGTCTCGCCCAGCACGATGATCGTGAACAGTCCGTACCGCTCGGAGATGTGGTGCGGATGCCAGGACGTGGTGAAGGCCTTCTCGGCGAACATCGGGACGCACAGCTCGGCGATCGCCACGACCAGGAACACCCACGGGCGGCCCGGCTCCGGCGTGAACAGCAGACCGAGCCAGCCGACCTGGCACAGCAGCACGCCGCCCGCGTACCGCAGCGCCATCGTTCTCTCGGGCCCCTCGGTGGACCGCGCCACCCGCAGCCACTGTGCGATCATCGCGAACCGCATGATCACGTAACCGAGCCAGACGACCAGGAAGTCGTGGCTCCCGAAGGCCTTCGACACCCCGGCCGCGAGCACCAAGACGCCCGCGATCTGCACCAGGGTGACGACCCGGTAGAGCACGTCGTCGTTGTCGTACGCCGACGCGAACCAGCTGAAGTTCATCCACGCCCACCAGATGGCGAAGAAGATCATCGCGTAGTCGAGGATGCCCTCACCCGCGTGCCCCTCCGCCACGGCGTGCACCAGCTGGGCGCCCGCCTGGGCGATGGCCACCACGAAACACAGGTCGAAGAGGAGCTCCAGCGGCGACGCGACCCGGTGCGCCTCGTCGCGGCCGCGTGCGGTCATTCTGCGCACCGGTCGACGGTCCGCGGGCCGTGGCGTCGCGGCGGGCTCCGGAGTGGATCTGGACGTCATACGGCCAAGCACAGCAGAAAAGTCCCGGAAATTCTTGTGCATGCGTTCACAAGCGAGCTTGGTGCCGAAGCCCCGGCCCGATGCCAGGTCAGGCGTGTCACGGGGAACCGGATCGGCCGGGCCGGAGGACCTACGGTTCTTGATCCAGGGACGAGCCGACGCCCTTGGAGAAGAAGCCGTCGAACTGCCGGAGGCCGGCCCCCAGCACCGACCCCTCCCCCGCGAACTCGGGGACCCGTGCCCCTCACCCGATCGTGGTGGTCGCCCGCCCGCCGCCGCGTCGGGACGCCCGGCCCGGCCGGGGTCGGCCTCCACCCCCGCGGCGTACCCTTGGGGCATGAGTCCCGCCCCCGCCCCCGAACCGCGTGATCCGAAGCCGGCACTGGTCTTCGATGATCCGTTGAGCCAGCAGTCCTCGGACGATACGGACCGTGGGTGGGGCGAGCGGGCCGACAGCACGGGTGACAGTGCCGCCGACCTGAAGCGCTTCCTCGACGAGAAGCCGCCCCACCACCTCTGAGCCCGGCTCCTGATCTCCATGCCCCCGCGCTCCGGGCCCCCGCGCCGTGCGGGCTTCCGGGAACGGGTCCACGGATCCGCCGTCAGTGCTCGCGGGGTCCCGGACCGCGCTGCGCGACCAGCGCGTCGCGGATCTCCTTCAGCACCTCCAGCTCCGACACCTCGAGGACTTCCTGCGTGCTCTCCTTCGCCTTCTGGCGAGCCGCCTGCCGGGCCAGGAACTTGGCCATCGGCAGAACCATCAGGAAGTACACGACGGCCGCGGTGATCACGAAGCTGAGCGTGGCGCCCAGCACCGAACCCCACATGAGACGGATGCCGGTGGCGGTTTCCCCGGTGCCCGTGCACGGGCTCTTCAGACAGGAGCTGTAGCTGTCGAGGTTCTTCGTCCCGACAGCGCCGACCAGCGGGCCGATGATGCCCTTCACCACGGAGTTGACGATGTTGGTGAAGGCCGCGCCGATGACCACGGCGACGGCCAGGTCGATGACGTTGCCGCGCATCAGAAAGGCCTTGAAGCCCTCCCAGACGCCGGGCTGCTTCTTGTCGCTCACCAGGAGGCCCCTCTGCACAAGTCGTGGAACAAACAGCTCCGCAACCTACGGCAGGGTGTGCCGGGCCTGTCCAGTTGGGTAGCTCGAACGAGGGACTTGACACGTTTTCGTCGTTCATCGCAGCGTCACCGCCAGCCGTGACGTGGCGCCGGCGCCGGCCAGCCGTGCGGCCGTCGTGCGCGGGACGGAGAGGACGACCAGTGCTCCGGTGCCGGTGGCGCCGACGTCCGGGATCTCGGTGACCCGCGCCCCGGTCGCGACCACCCGCGCCTCGCCGCCGCTGTCCGCGGCCACCACATCGACCCGGTCGCCGGGACGCAGCAGACCCACTGTGGCGCCGTCGGCGATCCGGACCGGCGCCGTCACCGTCTCGACTGCCCGCGGCCCGCGTACCGGCGCGGAAGCGGTGGCGGCGGTGGACCCGGCAGGGGGCGTGGACGCCGGATGTCCTCGGGCCCGTCCGGCATCACCCGGGCCGGCCGCCACGAGGGCGGCCGCCGTCATCGCCAGACCGGCGGCGACCGCCCGCCTCCTGTGCCGCGCGAGGCGCCGCAGCCGATACCGCCCGCCGCGCACATGGACGGGAGCGAAGTGCGGCACCTCGCAGGTCGGAGGCGCGTCCGCGCCGGGTGGGCGGATGAGGGGAGAGAGCTGTGACATGGGGACCACCACCTGCGACGAGGGATCTGCTTGCGATCCCACGATGAGGTGTCGCGGCGAAGCCCGTCGGAGCCCGTGGATCACCGACGGTTTGTGGACAACTCCCTCACCCGAACGGGAGGTTCCGCCCGCGTTCCGGCACGGGAAACCCCGCCGCGGCCGTGAGGTCCGACGCGGCCGTGAGGTCCGACGCGGCCGTGAGGTCCGACGCGGCCGTGAGGTCCGACGTGACCGCGAGAGCCGTCGGGACCGTGAGGGCCGCGGCGACGGCGAAGGCCACCCCGGACGCCGTCACGGCAGGTCGAACCCCGGGTCCATCCCGCCCAGCGCCGTCGTGCACAGGCAGTCCCGCGTTCCGTTCGCCGGCAGCCCCGCGACCGTGTCGAAGAGCACGCTCCGCAGTCGGTCCACATTCGCCGCGAACACCTTCAGCACGTCGTCGTGCGAGACGCCCTCGCCGGTCTCGACGCCCGCGTCGAGATCGGTGACCAGCGTCAACGACGTGTAGCAGAGCTCCAGTTCACGGGCGAGCGCGGCCTCGGGGTGCCCGGTCATGCCGACCACCGACCAGCCCTGTGCCTGGTGCCAGAGCGATTCGGCCCGGGTGGAGAACCGTGGACCCTCTATGACCACGAGCGTGCCGCCGTCCACGGGCTCCCAGTCCCGTCCGCGCGCCGCTTCCAGGGCGGCCCCGCGCCCGACGGGGCAGTACGGGTCGGCCAGCGACACGTGCACCACGTTCGGCACCGTGCCGTCGGGCAGCGGCAGCCCGTCGAAGTAGGACTGGGGCCGCGACTTCGTACGGTCCACGAACTGGTCCGGCACGAGCAGCGTTCCGGGTCCGTACTCCGGACGCAGACCGCCGACGGCGCAGGGGCCGAGGATCTGGCGGGCGCCCACGGAGCGCAGCGCCCACAGGTTGGCCCGGTAGTTGATGCGGTGCGGCGGCAGATGGTGGCCGCGGCCGTGGCGGGGGAGGAAGGCGACCCGTCGGCCGGCGATCTCGCCGAGGAACAGCGAGTCGCTGGGCGGTCCGTAAGGGGTGTCCACCTGTAGCTCGGTCACGTCGTCGAGGAAGGAGTAGAAGCCCGAGCCGCCGATGACACCGATCTCGGCCAGGGCCGTCGGCTGCTCCCCGGCCGGGGTCTGTGGGTTCTCCGTGTTCGCCATGGACGGCACCCTAGCCGGGACGGGAGAACGCCGAAGACCCCGTCGTCGTGCGACGACGGGGTCCCGTGCGAACGAGCCTTGTGAGGCCTCGCGGCGCCGGGGCGGGAGCCTCGGCGGACCGGGGAGGCCTTATGCGGCGGAGCTGCCGGCCGAGCCGGTGCCCGACGACTTCGACTTCGACTTCGAGTCCGAGGACGACGACGAGGACGTCGACGACGAGGACTTCGAGTCCGACGAGGACGTGGCCGTGGACGGCTTCGACGCCGACGGCGAGCTGCTCGACGAGGAGCCGCGGCTGTCGTTGCGGTAGAAGCCGGAGCCCTTGAAGACAATGCCGACGGCCGAGAACACCTTCTTCAGGCGGCCGTTGCAGTCGGGGCACTCGGTCAGGGCGTCATCGGTGAACTTCTGCACCGCCTCGAGGCCCTCGCCGCACTCGGTGCACTGGTACTGATAGGTCGGCACTTGTCTTCCTCCTGGCACTCTCACTCAATGAGTGCTAACGACGGTCCATACTGACGTATTCCGCGAGATCAGTCCACTGTCACCGGCACTCGGTGACCGACGCCACGTGCGACCGTCCTGCTCGGGGCCTGTGTGGTGAGGCGTGACCGCAGTGCCACCAGGGTCGCCAGAGCCAGTGCCGTACCGGCCAGCGGCACCAGGAAACCGGCGCCTTCCCAGAGCCGGTCCTCCATCTGTCCGGCGACGGTGACGGCCGCCGCCTGGCCGAGGGCGACGGCGCCGGTGAGCCAGGTGAAGGCCTCGGTGCGGGCGCCCTGCGGAACCAGGCTCTCGACCAGGGTGTAGCCGGTGATCAGGGTCGGAGCGATGCACGCGCCGACGAGAAGGCCGATGCCGGCGAGCAGGATCACCGAGTCGGCGGCCCACAGCCCGGAGGCGGCCAGCGCGAGGGCGGCGTACCCGAGGACGAGCCGTCGCTGCGGGGCCACCTTCCAGGCGACGGCGCCGCAGACGATGCCGGAGATCATGTTGCCCGCGGCGAAGACGCCGTACAGGACACCGTTCAGGCCGGGCTCGCCGATCGACTCGCTGTACGCGGCCAGGGAGACCTGCATGCCGCCGAAGACGGAGCCGATGCCCAGGAAGGTCACGATCAGAACGCGCACCCCGGGGATACGCAGAGCGGAACCGTGCTCCACGCGCGCGTGCCGGTCGACGGCGACCGAGGGCTGCGTGCCCTTCTGCGCGGCGAACAGCAGACCGCCGACCAGAGTCAGCGAGGCCTCGGTCAGCAGGCCCGCGGCGGGGTCGACGGCCGTGCACAGCGCGGTGGCGAGCAGCGGGCCGAACACGAAGGTCAGCTCGTCCGTGACGGACTCGAAGGCCGCCGCGGTCGTCATCAGGGGTGATCCCTGAAGCTTCACGCCCCAGCGGGCGCGCACCATGGGGCCGATCTGCGGCACCGAGGCGCCGGTCGGCACGGCGGCGACGAAAAGTGCCCACAAAGGAGCGTCCGCCAGCGCGAGCGCGGTCAAGGAGAAGCCGGACACGGCGTGCACGAGGACGCCGGGCAGCAGGACGGCCCGCTGTCCGTGCCGGTCGGCCAGCCGTCCGGTGAAGGGTGCGAACAGCGCCATGGAGACACCGGTGGCGGCGGCGACCGCGCCGGCCGCGCCGTACGAGCCGGTGGTGTGCTGCACGAGCAGCACGATGGAGATCGTCAGCATGGCGAACGGCTGGCGTGCGGCGAAGCCGGGGAGCAGGAACGTCCAGGCGCCGCGGGTGCGCAGCAGCTGTCCGTATCCAGGACGGGAGGTGACCGTGGATGCCACGGCCCGTGCCTTTCTGCCGCCTGGTAGCGCGCCCGTGCGGGGGGCGCCGAGAGCTGTCCTCTTGCGCGGATCTGCGGTAGATACCGGCGTCTCCTGCGGAGGACGTCACGGCCGCCATACGGTCGCGCCAGCTCTGCGTCAGGCAGAGTTGGTTCGATCAAGGTGTGCCTTCATCGTACAGGGACGAACGAGGCCACGCCTGTGAAACCGAGCACCACGGGTGCGTTCGCCTGTGAATGCCCGCCGCGACTCAATGTCCCGTTTGGTGCCTCGTTCGATGGTGTTCCGTTCCGCCGTCCTCGGCGCCCAGCCAGCCTGCGAGCTTGCCGCCCTGGCCCACCGCGCGCAGCCGCTTCTCGGCCGCGTCCCGGACCGGGTCGGTGGCCACCACCAGCAGTTCGTCGCCGAGCCGCAGCACCGTCGTGGGCATCGGTACGAAGGACTTCGCGTCGCGGACGACGAGGGTGACCGCCGCGCCCGCGGGCAGCCGCAGCTCGCCCACCTCGACGCCGTGCATCCGCGAGCCCTTGGGGATCGCGAAGGACAGCAGATGGCCGCGCAGTCGCTCCAGGGGCGCCGATTCGATGCCCAGGTCGGCGGCCCCGGGGGACTCCCCGAGGCGGAGTTTGCGGGCCAGCCAGGGCAGTGTCGGGCCCTGGATGAGGGTGTAGACGACGACCAGGACGAAGACGATGTTGAAGATCCGCTCGCTCTCCGCGATGCCGCTCACCATCGGGATCGTCGCCAGGATGATGGGGACGGCGCCGCGCAGCCCCGCCCAGGACAGCAGCGCCTGCTCCTGCCACGGGATCCGGAACGGCAGCAGGCTGACGACCACGCTGAGCGGACGGGCCACCATGGTCAGCACCAGGCCTATGACGAGTGCGGGCCAGATGTCGTCGGCCATCTCGTGCGGCGTGACCAGCAGGCCGAGCAGCACGAACATGCCGATCTGGGCGATCCAGCCGAGCCCCTCGGCGAAGCCGCGCGTGGCGGGCCAGTGCGGCAGCTTGGCGTTGCCGAGCAGCATGGAGGCGAGGTAGACGGCGAGGAAGCCGCTGCCGTGGGCGAGCGCGCCGGCGGCGTAGGCCACGACGGCGATCGCCATCACGGCGATCGGGTAGAGGCCGGAGGCCGGCAGTGCCACGTGCCGCAGTCCGTACGCGCCCAGCCAGCCGACCGCGATCCCGATGGCGGCGCCGATGGCCAGTTCCAGCGCTATCTCGCCGAGCAGCGCGTACCAGTGCTCCACCGGTCCTGCGGTGGAGAACGCGACGACGAGGATGACCACGGGGGCGTCGTTGAAGCCGGACTCGGCCTCCAGGATGCCCGTCACGCGCGCGGGGAGGGGGATTTTCCGCAGGACCGAGAAGACCGCCGCGGCGTCCGTCGAGGACACCACCGCCCCGATGATGAGCGCCTGCCGCCACTCGAGGCCGATCAGGTAGTGCGCTGCCGAGGCCGTGACGCCGACGCTCACCGCGATGCCCACCAGTGCCAGCGAGGTCGCTGCCGGCAGGGCCGGCTTGATCTCCTTCCACTTCGTGCCGAGACCGCCCTCGGCCAGGATCACGACCAGGGCCGCGTACCCGATGACCTGGGTCAGCTCGGCGTTGTTGAAGTGGACGTCGCCGACTCCGTCCTGGCCCATCGCGACGCCGATCCCCAGGTAGACGAGCAGCGTGGGAAGCCCGCTGCGTGAGGAGATCCGGACCGCCGCCACCGCGAAGAGCAGGACGAGCGAGCACACGAGCAGGAGCTGGTTGAGGTGGTGGACAGTCAGGGGCTGTTCCTTTCTCGCCGATCCGGTTGCGCCAGTGGCGGCAGCCGGCTCTGTGCACCGGAAGCCGGGCACTTCAGTGCAAGTACTTCGTTACCTTACCTAACTCTTGACGCTTTCTTGACGTTCCCGGAGGCAAGATCGAACAGTCGTGCTTCCCGGTTTCCTACTCCGCGTCAAGGCGCGGTTGGCCCTGCGCCTATGGTTGCCCCAGCACTCCAGGACCGCCTGCCGCTCGCGTTAGGACAGCAAGGACAGCGATGCCCCCCAACACCACCGCCTCTTCCGGCCAACAGCCCGGCAAGTCCGGCAGGAAGAAGGGGCGCAAAGCCCGACTGTTCTTGATTGTCCTGGTTCTCGCCATCATCGGAGGCATCGCCTTCGGCGCGTACTGGAGCATCAGTACTGTGCGCGCCTCCTTCCCGCAGACCAAGGGCTCCATCCAGCTCGACGGACTGTCCGGGCCCGTGAACGTGAAGCGCGACGGCAACGGGATCCCGCAGATCTATGCCTCGTCCGACGAGGACCTGTTCATGGCCCAGGGCTTCGTCCAGGCGCAGGACCGGTTCTACGAGATGGACGTGCGCCGTCACATGACCTCGGGCCGGCTGTCCGAGATGTTCGGCCAGGGCCAGGTCGAGAACGACGAGTTCCTGCGCACGCTGGGCTGGGACCGGATCGCGAAGAAGGAGTACGACACCAAGCTGTCGGCCTCCACGAAGAAGTACCTCCAGGCGTACGCCGAGGGAGTCAACGCCTACCTGAAGGGCAAGGACGGCGAGGACATCTCCCTGGAGTACGCGGCTCTGGGCTTCACCAACGACTACAAGCCCACGGAGTGGACCCCGGTCGACTCGGTGGCCTGGCTCAAGGCGATGGCCTGGGACCTGCGCGGCAACATGCAGGAGGAGATCGACCGCTCGCTGATGACGAGCAGGCTCGGCCCGAAGCAGATCGCCGACCTGTACCCGGAGTACCCGTACAGCCGGAACAAGACGATCGTCCAGACGGGCTCGTACGACAGCGTCACCGGGACGTACACGCAGGCGGACAGTACCTCGACGTCCACGGCGGGTACGGGCCTCACGGGCGGCACCGAGGCGCCAGCCGGGTTCCAGAGCCAGCTCTCGGGGCTCTACGACGTCCTCGACGACCTGCCCACCGCCGTCGGCGTGAACGGCAACGGCATCGGCTCCAACTCCTGGGTCGTCGCGGGAAGCCACACCATCACCGGCAAACCGCTGCTGGCCAACGACCCGCACCTGTCGGCGTCCCTGCCCTCGGTCTGGTACCAGATGGGCCTGCACTGCACCAGCGTCTCCGCGAAGTGCCGGTACGACGTCTCCGGCTACACCTTCGCGGGCATGCCCGGTGTGGTCATCGGCCACAACCAGGACATCGCCTGGGGCATGACCAACTCCGGGGTCGACGTCACCGACCTCTACCTGGAGAAGATCACCGGCCAGGGCTACGAGTACGACGGCAAGGTGCTCCCCTTCACGGTCCGCAAGGAGACGATCAAGGTCGCGGGGGGCACCGCCAAGAGCATCGTCGTCCGGGAGACCGAAGACGGGATGCCGCTGCTCTCCGACCGTGACGACGAACTGGTCAAGGTCGGCAAGAAGGCCGAAGTCGACGCCGGGGCGCCCGACCGCGGCGACGGCTACGCGATAGCGCTGCGCTGGACCGCGCTGGACCCGGGCAGGTCCATGGACGCCGTCTTCGAGATGGACAGGGCGTCGAACTGGACCGAGTTCCGCAAGGCGGCCACGTCCTTCGAGGTGCCGTCCCAGAACCTGGTCTACGCCGACGGCGCCGGCGCCGACGGCAACATCGGCTACCAGCTGCCCGGCAAGATCCCCACACGCGCCAAGGGCAACGACGGCTCGCTCCCCTCGCCCGGCTGGGACTCCAAGTACCGCTGGACGGGCTACATCAAGCAGTCCGCCCTGCCTTACGAGTACAACCCCAAGCGCGGGTACATCGTGACCGCCAACCAGGCGGTCGTCGACCCGGACAAGTACCCCTACACCCTCACCACGGACTGGGGTTACGGCACCCGCAGCCAGCGCATCAACGACCTGATCGAGTCGAAGATCAACGGCGTCGGCAAGATCTCGACCGACGACATGCGGCAGATGCAGCTCGACAACAGCAGCGAGATCGCCAAGCTGATCGTGCCCAAGCTGCTCAAGATCGACGTGGCCGACAAGGACGTCCGCGAGGCGCAGAAGCTCCTGGAGGGCTGGGACTACACCCAGGACGCCGACTCGGCGGCCGCCGCCTACTTCAATGCCACCTGGCGCAACATCCTCAAGCTCGCCTTCGGCAACAAGCTGCCCAAGGAGCTGCGGGTCAAGGGCCAGTGCCTGTCGGTCGACCGGATCGACACCACCGGTCCCGCGGACGAGGACCAGTCGGTACGCGAATGCGGCCAGCGCGACGCGGACCAGGCGCAGCCGGACGGCGGCGACCGCTGGTTCGAGGTCATCCGCAAGATCATCGACAACGAGAAGAACGACTGGTGGAAGTCGCCCAAGACGCGCACCGACAAGGCGACCGACACCCGGGACGAGCTGTTCGGCCGGGCCATGCAGGACGCCCGCTGGGAGCTGACCGCCAAGCTCGGCAAGGACATCGACACCTGGAGCTGGGGTCGGCTGCACCGCCTGTTCCTGAAGAACCAGACCCTCGGTACCGAAGGCCCCCGCTTCATCCAGTACATGCTCAACCGCGGCCCCTGGAAGCTCAGCGGCGGCGAGGCGACGGTCAACGCGACCGGCTGGAACGCGGCGGGCGGCTACGGCGTCGTCTGGGTCCCGTCGATGCGGATGGTCGTCAACCTCGGTGACCTCGACAAGTCCAAGTGGATCAACCTCTCGGGTGCCTCCGGGCACGCCTACAGCGCCCACTACACCGACCAGACGGACTTGTGGGCCAAGGGCGAACTCCTGCCCTGGGCCTTCTCGGACAAGGCCGTCGACAAGAAGACGAGCGACACTCTGGTCCTGAAGCCGTGACGCTCCGACGGGCGTCGAGCCCCTGACGCCCCGAAGTCGGTGCCTGACGAAGTGGCCCTCCACGCACGCGTGGAGGGCCACTTCGCGTCCGCCGCCCTCAGCGGAAGCGGCGCACTCCGGAGGGCGTCACCACCGCGTGGACGGGACGGTCGTGCGCCTCCGCCGGTACCCGCCCGACGACTTCGGTGTCGTACAGGAGCACCACCAGCGCGGGGTGGGCGTCCGAGCGCTCCAGGCGGGCCAGTACGCGGTCGTACGAGCCTCCGCCGCGCCCCAGCCGCATGCCGCGCGCGTCGACGGCGAGACCGGGCAGCAGAACGGCGTCGGCGTCCTGGACGGCCTCCGGCCCCAGCCGCTCGCCCGCGGGCTCCAAGAGGGCCATCCTCCCGCCGTGTTGGACGCGTGCGAGGGAGTCCGCTCCGGTGTACGCCCCCCAGTCGAGATCGTTGTCCGCCATCAGGGCCGGCAGGAGCACGCGCACCCCGCGCGCGTGGAGCGTGTCCAGGAGCGCGAGGGTGCCTGGCTCGCTCCCCACGGAGACGTACGCCGCCACCGTGCCGGCGTGCGCCAGTTCGGGCAGCTCCAGGGCGCGGGAGGCGAGGGCGGCGGCGTTCTCCCGCACGTCATCGGCCGTCAACCCGTTTCTCACCGACAGGAATCCTCGCCGCAACATTCGCTTGTCAGGCTCTGGTTGACGTCCGACATGGTTCACAGGTGACTCCTGCAGTTCTCTTAATCGGCTCATATGAGAGCGAATTAACCGGAGCCACAGATTCAGCACATAGCCACCGGTTATGGTTGCGGGCATGACTGAGTCACACCCCAGGATCAGTAAGGCTGTCATTCCCGCGGCAGGCCTCGGCACCCGGTTCCTGCCGGCCACCAAGGCCACTCCCAAGGAGATGCTGCCGGTCGTCGACAAGCCGGCGATCCAGTACGTGGTCGAAGAGGCCGTGTCGGCGGGTCTTGACGACGTCCTGATGATCACGGGGCGCAACAAGCGCCCCCTCGAGGACCACTTCGACCGCAACTACGAGCTCGAATCGGCGCTCCAGAAGAAGGGCGACGCCGGCCGGCTGGCCAAGGTCCAGGAGTCCAGCGACCTCGCGACCATGCACTACGTGCGCCAGGGTGACCCCAAGGGCCTCGGGCACGCCGTCCTGTGCGCGGCCCCGCACGTCGGTCGCGAACCCTTCGCCGTCCTTCTCGGTGACGACCTGATCGACCCCCGCGACCCCCTGCTGGCCCGCATGGTCGAGGTCCAGGAGCGGCACGGCGGCAGCGTCATCGCGCTCATGGAGGTCGCGCCCGAGCAGATCCACCTGTACGGCTGTGCCGCCGTGGAGGCCACCGGCGAGGGCGACCTGGTCAAGGTGACCGGTCTGGTCGAGAAGCCGGACGCGGCGGACGCTCCCAGCAACTACGCCGTCATCGGGCGCTACGTCCTCGACCCGCACATCTTCGACATACTGCGCAAGACCGAGCCGGGTCGTGGCGGAGAGATCCAGCTGACCGACGCGCTCCAGCAGCTCGCCTCGGACGAGAAGGTCGGCGGCCCGGTGCACGGCGTCGTCTTCAAGGGCCGCCGCTATGACACCGGGGACCGTGGCGACTACCTGCGTGCCATTGTCAGACTCGCATGCGAACGTGAAGACCTGGGCCCGGACTTCCGGACCTGGCTCCGCAGTTACGTAGCCGAGGAGATGTAGGGACTTTGAGCAGCGCCGCGACCCGCACCACCGGCCAGGATCACCTCTGGTCGGTGGACGACCACCTGGAGGACATCCTCACGACCGTCCGCCCCCTCGAACCCATCGAGCTGCAACTCCTCGACGCCCAGGGCTGCGTCCTGGTCGAGGACGTCACGGTGCCGGTCTCCCTGCCGCCGTTCGACAACAGCTCGATGGACGGGTACGCGGTCCGGGTCGCGGATGTGGCGGGCGCGAGCGAGGAATATCCGGCGGTCCTGACGGTCGTCGGTGATGTCGCGGCCGGCCAGGCCGACCAGCCCTACGTGGGCCCCGGCCAGGCCGCCCGCATCATGACCGGCGCCCCGCTGCCGCCCGGCGCCGAAGCCGTCGTCCCCGTCGAGTGGACGGACGGAGGCCTCGGCGAGGGCCCGGTCTCCGGGATGCGCGCGCACAGCGCGTCCCCCGAGGGGGCCTTCGGGCAGGTGCACGTCCACCGCCCGGCCGAGGCACGCGCGCACGTCCGCGCCACGGGCAGCGATGTGAAGGCCGGCGACCGTGCCCTCGAAGCGGGCACCGTACTCGGCCCGCCGCAGATCGGCCTGCTCGCCGCGATCGGCCGCGGCACGGTGCGGGTGCACCCGCGCCCGCGCGTGGTCGTCCTCTCCACCGGCAGCGAACTCGTCCAGCCCGACGAAGCGTTGGGATCCGGACAGATCTACGACTCGAACAGCTTCGCCCTGTGCGCGGCCGCCCGCGACGCGGGAGCCATTGCCTACCGGGTGGGCGCGGTCGCCGACGACGCCGAGACGCTGCGCTCGACCATCGAGGACCAGCTCGTCCGGGCGGACCTGATGGTCACCACCGGCGGAGTGAGCGTCGGCGCCTACGACGTCGTCAAGGAGGCCCTGTCGTCGGTCGCCGACGAGGACGAGGCGGGCAGTGGCATCGACTTCCGCAAGCTCGCCATGCAGCCCGGCAAGCCCCAGGGCTTCGGCTCCATCGGCCCCGACCACACGCCGCTGCTCGCGCTCCCCGGCAACCCCGTGTCGTCGTACGTCTCCTTCGAGCTCTTCGTCCGCCCCGCGATCCGCACCCTGATGGGACTGAAGGACGTTCACCGGCCCACGATCAGGGCCACGCTCTCCACGGACAAGGCGCTGACCTCGCCCGGAGGGCGTCGGCAGTTCCTGCGGGGGACGTACGCGGACGGTGCCGTGACGCCTGTCGGCGGCGCCGGATCCCACCTGGTCGCGGCCCTCGCGCACGCCGACGCGCTGATCGTCGTCCCCGAGGACGCCACCTCGGTCGAGCCCGGCGCCGAGGTCGAGGTGGTTCTGCTCGGCTGAGCGGCCGGGCGGGCAGGGCGCCCACCGCCGCGGGCCCGGGGCGCGGGAGGGGCGCACAGCTCCTTGTGGGGGCGGAGCGGTGGACGGGCGGGCGGTAACGTGTCGCGCACACCAGGCCCATGCGCCGCACCGCGACGGGCCCTGACCGGGAGCGCCCACGCACATGACTGTTCCGTCCCGGGGGGAGACCTCCGGACCCTCTGTGCAGGACCGACTGACCCACATCGACGAGGCGGGTGCCGCCCGCATGGTCGACGTGTCCGGGAAGGACGTGACCGCCCGCACCGCGCGCGCGAGCGGACGTGTCCTGGTCTCGCCGCGCGTCGTCGAGCTGCTGCGCGGCGAGGGAGTCCCCAAGGGCGACGCCCTCGCCACCGCGCGCATCGCGGGGATCATGGGGGCCAAGCGCACGCCGGACCTGATCCCGCTGTGCCACCCGTTGTCGGTGTCGGGTGTCACGATTGACCTGTCGGTCGCGGACGACGCCGTCGAGATCCTCGCCACCGTGAGGACGACCGACCGCACGGGCGTCGAGATGGAAGCCCTCACCGCGGTCAGCGTGGCGGCCCTCACCGTGATCGACATGGTCAAGGCCGTCGACAAGGGGGCGGTCATCACGGACGTACGGGTGGAAGAGAAGACGGGCGGAAAGTCGGGCGACTGGAGCCGGACATGAGCGACGACACGGGCGGCGCCCTCGAGGCGCCCTACAGCGCCCTGGTGGTCACGGCCTCCAACCGTGCCGCCGCCGGCGTCTACGAGGACAAGGGCGGCCCCCTGATCACCAAGGGCCTCGCGGCGTTCGGCTTCGCGGTCGACGGGCCGTGGGTCGTGTCCGACGGAGATCCCGTGGAGGCGGCGCTGCGCGCCGGTGTCGAAGCGGGGTACGACGTCATCGTGACCACCGGCGGCACGGGGATCTCGCCCACCGACCGCACCCCCGAAGCGACCCTGCGGGTGCTCGACCACGAGGTCCCGGGCATTCCGGAGGCCATCAGGGCGTTCGGCAGGGACAAGGTGCCCACGGCGGCGCTCTCGCGCGGGCTCGCCGGAGTCGCCGGACGGACGCTGATCGTCAACCTGCCGGGCTCCACCGGCGGGGTGAAGGACGGCCTGGCCGTCCTGGAACCCCTCCTGATCCACGCCGTCGACCAGATCCGCGGCGGCGACCACCCCAGACCCGGCGGCAGTGGGGGTGCGAGCTGAACAGCCCATCCTGGCCGGTCGAGCTGGTGGACGGCGACGTCGTCCTCCGGCCGATAAGGCTGCGCGACCAGCGGACCTGGCGTGAGGTGAACCGGCGCAACCGCGACTGGCTGCGCCCCTGGGAGGCGACCATCCCGCCACCCACGCCGAGCGGCCCGATCGCACACCGGCCGACGTACCGGCAGATGGTCCGGCACCTGCGTGCCGAGGCCAACGCGGGCCGGATGCTGCCCTTCGTGATCGAGTACCAGGGGCGGCTGGTCGGCCAGTTGACCGTGGCCGGGATCACCTGGGGCTCGATGTGCTCCGGGCACGTCGGCTACTGGGTCGACCAGTCGGTGGCGGGCCGCGGAGTGATGCCGACGGCCGTGGCGCTGGTGAGCGACCACTGCTTCCGTACCGTCGGACTGCACCGCATCGAAGTCTGTATTCGCCCCGAGAACGGGCCCAGTCGCAGGGTCGTGGAGAAACTCGGATTCCGCGAGGAAGGGCTTCGCCCGCGCTATCTCCACATCGACGGTGCCTGGCGGGACCATCTCGTCTTCGCGCTCACCGCGGAGGAAGTACCCGAAGGGCTGCTCGCGCGCTGGCGCCGGGCGCGCTCGGCACAGACCCGTTCGGAGCAGGTGGGATCGGAGCAGGCCGGCCCGCAGAACCCGAGCAAGCCGGGCAACGCCGGAAAATGAAATAGGTGTTCGAAAATGATCGGCAGATGATCGCCTGGGGGCATTAAATTCGCGCTCCCGGCGGCCTGCTGATCGCATCGGTCACAAAAAAAGCTCGAAATATCAGCCGGATCGTGCGACACACCGGCTCAATTGGCAGATGGCCTCACGCAAACCCCTCTACCGTGTGAGGCGTGAGCAGCAGCGGCCTCATCTACGCAGTCATCGTCGGGGCCTGGGCCGCCTACTTGGTGCCGATGTGGCTCCGTAGGCAGGACGAGCTGAACGAAGCCCGTCCGACGGAACGCTTCAGCACCGCCATCCGGCTGCTTTCCGGACGGGCGGGCATGGAGCGTCGATACGCCAAGGACCTGCGCGCGCGCTCCACCGAGGAGGGGGAGCCCAGCGCCGACCCGGACGACGTCACCGATTCGGTGGACGTCCGGGCCTTCGCCGTGCCCCCGACCCGGCCCCAGGCGACCGCCCAGCACCGTCCGCACGTACAGGAGCGGGTGCAGGAGCGGATGCCGGAGCCGGTCCAGGCGGAGCAGAAACCGGGAGCGCGGGCGTCCGTCAGGGAGAGCGGCACGTACGAGACCTCCGGCCCCGCCCGGTCCGTACCGCAGCAGCCGGGCCCGTCCGCGCCGAGACCCTCGGCCAAGTCCGCGCCCCAGCAGGCCGCGCCGTCCATGGTGGGGCGCACCCCGGGCGCACGCCGGGCACCCTCGGCGGAGGCTGCAGCGCGTGCCCGGCGTACGAAGGTCCTCGCGCGCCGTCGGCGTACGACGGTCCTGATCTTCCTCGCCTTCACCCTCGGCACGATCGTGGCGGCGGTCGGCGGCCTCGCGCTCCTCTGGGCGCCCGGCGTACCGGCCGTGATGCTGAGCTCGTACATCGTGCACCTGCGCGCCCAGGAGCGACGGCGCTTCACCTACACCATGGACCGGCGCCGGGCCGAGGCCGCGGCGCAGCGCCTTCGGGAGCGGCAGCCCCGCAGGCGGGCCCCCGTCGACCCCGGGGCGGACGAAGCGGAGGAGGGCCCAGCGCCCGACACCGGCCTCTCGGCGCTCGCGGCCGACCGTCGCGCCCTGGTCGAGCAGACCGACCACGCCGAGTGGGTCGACCAGCAGCGCGAGCGTCAGCGCGGCCCCGGCCAGGGGGACAGCTGGGACCCGGTGCCGGTTCCCCTGCCGACCTATGTGACCGCGCCGGTCGCGCCCCGGGCGACGTCCAGCGTCGACCTGGGGGCGCCGGACGCGTGGAGCTCCGCGCGGTCCAGCGCGGTCGAACCGAGCGCGCCCGAGGCGGAACAGGCGGCCGAGGACCCCTCCGACGCCTGCGACGGCGAGGAGGCCGCGGACGGCAGCCGCAGCGACGCACGGCGGGCCGCGTCCGCGCGACGCGCTCGCGAACGCGGGCGGACGCCGCTGTTCGACCAGTACGAGGACGGCGAACGGCCGCGCGCCGCGAACGAGTGACCGGTGCGACGGCGGGTGCTCGCGAGGGCCCGGCTGACCAGCCCGGAACGGATTTCCAAGCACCTCGATCGGGATGCTAGAGTTTCACTCGTTGCAAGGGCCTGTGGCGCAGTCTGGTAGCGCACCTCGTTCGCATCGAGGGGGTCTGGGGTTCAAATCCCCACAGGTCCACCGCAGCCAAGAGGCCCGTTCCCAGCAGTGGGAGCGGGCCTTTTGCCATGTCCTGGAAGCCGGCGGCGGCAACTCCCGTCGGTGGCCCGGGGCCTGGTGCCTCGCTTCGGTCGGCGTCCGACGGCGAGGGCCCGGCGGATGCCGGACGGGGCCGTCACGGTCACCGTGGCTTGGTCGTGGCCGCGCCGGACGTCCCGTTCGCCGAGGGTGCCGCTGACCCTCGCGACGGCACGAGCGGGAAGCTCAACCCGGCCGGTTCCGCCGAGACGTTCAGCGTTCCCGTGCTCCGGTGGTGCACGGCGACGGACAGAACCCCGGGAACGATTCCGCCGGGCAGTTCGAACTCCCGGTTCCCCGGACGTTGCGGAACGGCCGGGTCGCGGTCATCGGGCGGGCTTCCGGGTGTCGGGCTCGTGAGCGCCGCCGGATGACACCGCCCGGACGACTGGCTAGAGGGCTTTGGCGTAGCAGAGACTCAGTTCGTGGAAGCGGTAGTAGCCGAATTTGGCGCAAGGCTCGTAACCGCTCGACGTGTAGAGGGTGACCGCCTCGGGCTGCTTGGTGCCGGTCTCCAGGACCATGCGGACGCGGCCGGCCGCCCGGGCGTCGTCCTCCAGGGCGGCCAGGATGCGCCGGGCGAGGCCGAGGCCGCGGGCCTCGGGGACCACGTACATGCGCTTGAGCTCCGCGTCGCCGTCCGTGTAGCCCTCGTCGTTCTCGTCCTGGGTGCGCCAGCCGCCCGTGGCCACCGGGCGGTCCCGCTCGTCGTACGCGATCAGGTAGAGGCCGAACGGCGGGGCGAACATCCTCGCGTCCAGGTGCGTGGCGTCGCCTTCGTCCTCGTAGCGCTCGGCGTATTCGGCCTGAACCTGGTCGTTGAGCTTCACGGCGTCGGGGTGGTCGAAGGGGACCGGACGGATATGCATGCGAATTACCGTACATCTATGCGTGGGGTGGGATCGTCCCGCTCGGATGATCGAGTTCGGGTCGGCGGTACTGATTGAGTACCGTGCCCGAGTGCTGACTGTGACCTCTGTGAATGTGAACGGGCTCCGGGCCGCCGCGAAGAAGGGCTTCGTGGAGTGGCTCGCGGAGACCTCCGCGGACGTGTTGTGCCTCCAGGAGGTGCGGGCCGAGCCTGCGCAGCTCTCCGAAGAGGTACGTGCCCCCGAGGGGTGGCACGTCGTGCACGCCCCCGCCGCCACCAAGGGTCGCGCGGGTGTGTCCCTTTACACACGCCGCGAGCCCGACCGCGTCCGGATCGGTTTCGGGTCCGAGGAGTTCGACTCCACCGGGCGGTACGTCGAGGCGGACCTGCCCGGTGTCACCGTCGCGAGCCTCTACCTGCCCTCGGGCGAGGTCGGGACCGAGCGGCAGGACGAGAAGGTCCGGTTCATGGGGGAGTTCCTCGTGTACCTGAAAGGGCTCAGGGAGCGGGCCGCCGCCGACGGGCGCGAGGTCGTCGTCTGCGGCGACTGGAACATCGCCCATCAGGAGGCCGACCTCAAGAACTGGCGCGCCAACAGGAAGAACTCCGGCTTCCTGCCCGAGGAGCGGGAGTGGCTGGGCCGGGTCCTGGACGCGGGCGACGGCGGATACGTCGATGTCGTGCGCGCGCTGCACCCGGATGCCGAGGGGCCGTACTCGTGGTGGTCGTACCGGGGGCGGGCTTTCGACAATGATTCGGGATGGAGGATCGACCTCCAGGTCGTCACCCCGGGGCTGGCGGGCAAGGCGGTCAAGGGTTTCGTGGAGCGCGCGGCTACACACGAGGATCGCTGGTCCGACCACGCGCCGGTCACGGTCGTCTACGACCTCTGAGCTGCCCGGCCGTGGCCCGAGCTGCCCGGCCGGGAGCTGAGTGACCCGGTCGCGATGATCCGCGATCTCCGGGCGGATCGGCTGTGGCGACCCTAGGGCCGCTGGTCCTTGCGATCCCTGTGACCTCCGTGACCCCTGTGGTCCCCATGATCTCTGTGATCCCGGAGCCGCCGGTCCAGGGCCATCGACAGTTCTGCTTCCACCACGCTCTTCGCGAGGGGGCGCAGGCGTTGGAGGTCCTCGGGTGGGCGGTCCTCGGTGAGGACCAGGGTGGTGAAGAGTTCGGCCAGTGCGTCTGTGTGTTCCCGGACGCGGCGCGCGGCCGTCAGGACGTCCGCCAGCGGTATGCCCTCGCGGACCAGGGCGGCCGAGACGTCGAGCAGGCGGCGGCTGATGTGCACGATCTCGCCGCCGTCCGTGCCGAGATAGCCGAGGTCGAGCGCCGCGGCGAGGTTCTCCGGGGTGGCCTGGCCCGCGAAGACGTCGGCGAGTTCCTCGGGGGAGAGGCGGACCGGGGTCTCCTCGCTGGGCTCGCCCAGTCCGAGCAGTTCGCCCACGTCACGGCCGTGGTCGAAGGCCTCGGCCAGTTCGGCGATGCCGTTGAGGGTGTGGCCGCGTTCCAGTAGCGCCGAGATGGTGCGCAGGCGCGCCAGGTGTGTGTCGTCGTACCAGGCGATACGGCCCTCGCGCCGGGGTGGCGGTATGAGCTTGCGCTCCCGGTAGAAGCGCAGGGTGCGCACGGTGATGCCGGCCTCCTCGGCCAGTTCCTCCATGCGGTACTCGCGCCTGCCGGGTTCCGGCGTGGACCGGGCGGCGCTCGTGAGCGGGCCGGGGCCGGGGCCGAGGTCGGGCTCCTGGGCTCCGCGCGTCCGTGCGTCCGTCGGGCGCGTGCCGGACTCTCGCGTCTCCGCGCTCCGTGCTCGCGTCTCCGCGCCCCGCTGTCCTGATCCCTCGGCCACCTGCGCACCCTACGTCGTACCCCCGGTAACTTTCCCGGTCGCGACCCCTACCCATCAGTACGGGGCTGCTCTACTCTCCCGATTGTGCCAGTGTTCACTGGCGGAGTCGTGTTGGACCAGGGAGGCGTCGGGATGACCGAGCACGAGCATGTACGGGTGGCGGTGATCGGGTCCGGGTTCGGCGGGCTGGGGGCCGCAGTGCGGCTGCGCCGCGAAGGGATCACCGACTTCGTCGTCCTGGAACGGGCCGGCAGCGTGGGCGGCACCTGGCGCGACAACAGCTACCCCGGGTGCGCCTGTGACGTCCCGTCGCACCTCTACTCGTTCTCGTTCGCGCCCAACCCCGAGTGGCCGCGCACCTTCTCCGGGCAGGAGCACATTCGCGCGTACCTGGAGCACGTGGCGGACGTCTTCCGGCTGCGGTCCCATCTGCGGTTCGACTCCGAGGTCAAGATGATGACCTGGGACGCGGAGAAGCTGCGCTGGGGGATCGAGACGAGCAGCGGATTCCTGACCGCGGATGTCGTGGTGTCCGCGACGGGGCCCCTCTCCGATCCCAAGATGCCGCAGATCCCGGGGATCGACACCTTCACCGGCAAGGTGTTCCACTCGGCCCGCTGGGACCACGACTACGACCTGCGGGGCAAGCGGGTCGCCATGGTCGGCACCGGGGCCTCGGCCATTCAGATCGTGCCGGCGATCCAGCCGGACGTCGCCCGGCTGACCCTGTTCCAGCGCACCCCGCCGTGGGTGATGCCGCGGGTCGACCGGGCCATCAGCGGTGTCGAGCGATGGCTGCACCGGCAGCTGCCGTTCACGACCCAGGCCAGGCGTGGACTGCTCTGGGGCATCAGGGAACTCCAGGTGCAGGCGTTCACCAAGCGGCCCAACGAACTCGGCCTGATCGAGCGGCTCGCCAAGCGGAACATCGCCCGCGCGGTCAAGGACCCGGCGCTGCGGAAGAAGCTGACACCCGACTACCGGATCGGATGCAAGCGGATCCTGCTCTCGAACGCCTACTACCCGGCGCTCACCCGGCCGAATGTGGACGTCGTGGCCTCCGGACTCGCCGAGATCGACGGCTCCACGGTGGTCGCCGCCGACGGCACCAGGGCCGAGGTCGACGCGATCGTCTTCGGGACCGGCTTCCATGTCACCGACATGCCGATCGCCGAGCGGGTCGTCGGAGCGGAGGGCAGGACGCTCGCGCAGGCGTGGGAGTCCGGCATGAAGTCGCTGCGCGGCGCCACCGCGGCGGGCTTCCCCAACTGGATGACGATCATCGGGCCCAACACCGGGCTCGGGAACTCGTCGATGATCCTGATGATCGAGTCCCAGCTCAACTACATGGCCGACTTCGTACGGCAGTTGGACGTCCTCGGTGGACGTGCCGCGCTCGACGCGCGCCCCGGCGCCGTGGACGCCTGGAACCACCGGGTCCAGGAGCGCATGAAGCGCACGGTGTGGAACACCGGCGGCTGCACCAGCTGGTACCTCGACGCCAACGGCGTCAACACGACCGTGTGGCCCGGTACGACCGCCGAGTTCCGCAGCGCCACGCGCCGTGTCGACCTGGCGGAGTACGACGTGCTGCGCGCGACGGAACCCGCACCCGGAGCCGCGCCCGAGCCGCCAGCGAAGCGCGCCCGCATGAACAAGGTGGAGGCCGGAGCGTGAGCCGACTGACGCACGAGGCGCAAGGGGCGTACGCGCCTCCCGTACCGGCGCTGGAACTGATCGCGCACTCCGCCGACGGCGCCCGGCTGCACGTCGAGGTGCACGGCCCCGAGGACGCGCCCGCCGTCGTCCTCGCGCACGGCTGGACCTGCTCGACCGCCTTCTGGGCGGCCCAGATCCGGGACCTCGCCGCCGATCACCGGGTCATCGCGTACGACCAGCGCGGGCACGGGCGCAGTCCCGCCAGTGACGCCTGCAGCACGGAAGCGCTCGCCGACGACCTGGAGGCGGTGCTCGCGGCCACGCTCGCGCCGGGCGAGAAGGCCGTGCTCGTCGGGCACTCCATGGGCGGGATGACGTTGATGGCGGCCTCGGCCCGGCCGCGGTTCAGGGAGCACGCGGTGGCGGCGCTGTTGTGCAGCACGGGCAGCACGGGGCTGGTCGCGGAGGCGCGCGTGCTGCCGTTGCGTGCCGGGCCGCTTCGGACGCGTGTCACCAAGGCCGTCCTCGGCTCGCGCGCGCCGCTCGGGCCCGTCACACCGGTCGCCAAGCGGATCCTCAAGTACGCGACCATGGGCCCCGGTTCGTCTCCGGTGATGGTGGAGGCCTGTGCGCGGATCGTGCACGCCTGTCCGCGCGCCGTGCGCCACGCCTGGTCGGCCGTGCTCGCCACGCTCGATCTGGAGCACGGTGTCAGGGAGTTGAGGGTGCCGACGGCGGTGATCGCGGGCACGGTGGACCGCTTGACACCGGTCGTGCACGCGCGTGCTCTGGTGGCGGGTCTGCCGAACTGCGTCGGCAGCACCGAACTGCCCGGGCTCGGGCACATGACTCCGGTGGAGGCACCGGAGCTGGTGAGCGCGCGGATTCGCGAACTCGTCTCCGCCTACACACAGACCGCCGAGGCGCCGACGGCCGTAGAGGGTCTGACGGGCGCAGAGATCAAGGAGGGCGCATGAGCAAGGTGAGCCTGGAAGGACAGGTCGCGGTCGTCACGGGGGCGGCGCGCGGTGTCGGTGAGCTCCTCGCGCGCAAGCTCTCCGCACGCGGGGCGAAGGTCGCGCTGGTCGGACTCGAGGCGGACGCGCTGAAGCAGGTCTCCGAGCGGCTGCACAGCGAGAGCGACCACTGGTACGCCGACGTCACCGACCACGAGGCGATGGCGCGGGTCGCCCAGGAGGTCAAGGAGCGGTTCGGCAAGGTGGACATCGTCGTCGCGAACGCCGGTGTCGCGAGCGGGGGGCCCTTCGTGGACTCCGACCCCGTCGCCTGGCGGCGGGTGATCGAGGTGAACCTGATCGGATCGGCGGTGACCGCGCGGGCGTTCCTGCCGGTGCTGATGGAGAGCCGTGGATACCTGCTGCAGATCGCGTCGCTGGCCGCGATCACCCCCGCTCCCATGATGACGGCCTACTGCGCCTCCAAGTCCGGTGTGGAGGCGTACGCGCACAGCCTGCGCGCGGAGGTCGGCTACAAGGGCGTACGCGTGGGCGTCGGGTATCTGTCGTGGACCGACACCGACATGGTGCGGGGCGCCGACCAGGACGAGGTGATGCGGGAACTGCGGCAGCGGCTGCCGTGGCCGTCCAACAAGACGTATCCGCTGGGGCCGGCCGTCGACCGGATCGTGGCCGGGATCGAGCGCCGCTCCAGCCATGTGTACGCGCAGTGGTGGCTGCGCGGGATGCAGGGCATCCGCGGGTACCTGCCCGGGATCATCGGGGCGGTCGGGCAGCGCGAGATGCGGCGGTTCGAACCGCGCCTCGCCAGTGTGCGGACCGGGCTGGTCGGGGCCGGCGGAGCGGCCGACGAACAGGAGCGGAAGTCGACGGCTCCGTGAGCCGCACGGGCGTCCCATCAGCGGCTATCACGGTGAGTGACTGATCGAAATGCGTGCTCCGTCCCTGCGTGTAAGTCTGGTCGAGGCCCGAAACCCCCTTACTCACAAGGGGGTCGGGGCCCGAATCCCTCACCCACTACGGGAGTGAATCGCATGAGCATGCAGGACCAGTTCAAGGACAAGGCCGAGCAGCTGAAGCAGCAGGCCAAGAAGCAGAAGAAGACGGGCGAACCGCGAGACAGGGCGAGCGAGCGTTCCCCGATGGGGCGTGACCGCACGATGCCTGAAGCGGACCGTGCTCAGCACGAGGCCCAGGACCGCTTCGACCAGGACTACGACGCCTGATCGGTTCGCCGGCTCGGCCTGAGTGGGGTGCCCTCTTCCAAGAGGGCACCCCACTCTTGTGTTTGGCGTCCGGCGTCCTCTCCGGGTCGGGGCCGGGGCATCGTTCCCCGGAGGCGGCCCGGCCCGTGCTCCCGGGCGCTCGCTCTCGGGGTCGTCAGCCCGAATCGGCCTTGATCGGCCCGAATCAGCCGGACCGCGGCGGGAGTTTCGGTCTCGCTCTGTCCGGCACGTTCGAGTAGTCCGGCGGGGACGCCGGGGGGTGGGTGCGGAGCAGGTCCAGGGACAGCTGGATGGCGTCGTCCAGCTGGGCGTGACGGCCCTCCGCCCAGTCGAGCGGCGTGCGCAGGATCTCCAGGTCGGGGGCGACGCCGTGGTTCTCGACGGACCAGCCGTAGGCGTCGAACCAGGCGGCGTTCATGGGCACCGTGATGACCGTGCCGTCGCCGAGACGGTGGCGGCCGGTCATACCGACGACGCCGCCCCAGGTGCGCTGTCCCACCACGGGGCCGAGCTTCAGCAGTTTGAAGGCGGCGGTGATCATGTCGCCGTCCGACGAGGTCGCCTCGTCGGCCAGCGCCACCACCGGGCCGCGCGGGGCGTTGGAGGCGTACGACACCGGCTGGGCGTCGCGGGTGAGGTCCCAGCCGAGAATCGTCCGGGTCAGTTTCTCGACGACCAGTTCGCTGACGTGGCCGCCCGCGTTGCCCCGTACGTCGATGATGAGGGCCGGGCGGGAGACCTCCATCCGCAGGTCGCGGTTGAACTGGGCCCAGCCCGAGCCGCCCAGGTCCGGGATGTGCAGATAGCCGCAGTGGCCGCCGCTCAACTCCCGTACGACCTGGCGCCGTTTGGCCACCCAGTCCTGGTAGCGCAGGGGGCGTTCGTCGATCAGCGGGACCACCGCCACCCGGCGCGAGTGGCCTTCGCCCTCCGCCGGGACGAAGGTCAGTTCCACCGTCGTGCCGCCCGCGCCCGCGAGCAGCGGATAGGGGCCGGTGACCGGGGATACCGGGCGCCCGTCGACACGGGTGAGGACCGCGCCCTCGCGGATGCCGGTGCCAGCCAGCGGTGAGCGCGCCTTGGAGTCGGACGAGTCGCCGGGAAGAATCCGCTTGAGCATCCAACTACCGTCACGCCGTACGAAGTTGGCGCCCAGCAGGCCCTGCCAGCGCTGGTAGTGGGGCGGGCCCTCGTTGCGGCGCGCGGCGCTGACGTACGCGTGCGAGGTGCCCAGTTCGCCGAGGACCTCGCGCAGCAGGTCCGCGAACTCGTCCGGGGAGGCGACCCGTTCGACCAGGGGGCGGTACTGCTCCAGGATCGCGTCCCAGTCGATGCCGCACATGTTCGGGTCCCAGTAGTAGGCGCGGATGATGCGGCCGGCCTCGTCGTACGCCTGGCGCCATTCGGCACGCGGGTCCACCTCGTGCAGGATGCGGCGCAGGTCGATCCAGACGGTCGAGTCGCTGTCGCCGGACTCGGTGGAGGGGACGGCGCGCAGGTCGCCCTCGTCGACGACGACCAGCCGGGAGCCGTCGCCGCTCACCGCGAACCAGTCCAGGTGGTCGACGAGTTCGGACTTCTTCGCCTTGGTGATGTTGAAGAACTCCAGGGTCGGACGGCCGGTCGTGTCGTCCGGGTTGGCGAACGTCTCGCCCAGCGCGCCGGAGATCGGCCAGCGCAGCCAGACCAGGCCGCCGCCCGAGACCGGTCGCAGAGCCGAATACTTGGAGGCGGTGACCGGGAAGGGCGTCACCCGGCTCTCCAGGCCTTCGAGCTCGACGCTCGTCGTGCTGCCGTCGCCGGGTTCCTCCTCGACCGGGTCGAGGCCCCCGGCGGCCGGCCGCCCGTCCGGGCTCAGCGCGAAGGGGGAAGGTGTGGCCGAGGACAGCGGGACGAGGTACGGGCGGCAGCCGAGCGGGAAGGACAGATCCCCGGTGTGCACGTCGTACACCGGGTCGAAGCCGCGCCAGGACAGGAAGGCCAGATAGCGGCCGTCCCGCGTGAACACCGGATTCTCGTCCTCGAAGCGGCCGTTGGTGACGTCGACGACGAGGCGGTCCTTTATGCGCGCCATCTTGATCTGCCGCAGGGAACGTCCGATCCCGGGATGCGACCACGTCAGCCAGGCGCCGTCCGGGGAGAAGGCGAGGTCCGTCACCGGGCCGTTGATGGAGCGGATGAGCTCGGTGACCCCGCCTGTCGCGGACTCCGTGCCGGAGGTGTCCCCGGGCTCGGTGCCGGAAGAACCGACGGACTCCGTGCCGGCGGCGCCCCCGGGCCTCGCGTCGGAGGTGTCGTCGGACCCCGTCTCGGAGATGTCCCCGGATTCGGTGCCCGAGTCGTCGCCGGATGCCGTGCCGGAGATGTCGGCGGATTCCTCCGTCGCGTCGAGGAGGAGCAGCCGCCCGTCGTTCGAGGCGATGGCGAGACGCTCACCCCGTGGGTCCGCCACCAGTTCCTGTACGCGGCCCAGTGCGCCGGAGGCGAGGCGGCGCGGCGCGCGGTCGCCGGTCGCGCGCGGCAGGTAGGCGATCTCGACGGCGTCCTCGCCGTCCGCGTCGGTGACATAGGCGACCTGGCCGCCCGAGCCGAGCATCTCCGGGAGCCGGACCCGTACGCCCGGGGTGTCCGCGATGGTGCGCGCGGGGCCGTCGCGGTGGGTGAGCCAGTACAGGCTGCCGCGTACGACGACGGCGCTGGCCCGGCCCGTCTCGTCCACGGAGATGCTGTCCACGTGCTGGGTGGCCGGCACCTGGTACGTACGCCGTCCGGCGCGCGGACCGCCCAGGCGGACGTCGAGGCGGCGCGGAACCGACTCGGGGGCCAGGTTGTCGACGATCCACAGGTCGCCCGCGCACTGGTAGACGACCCGGGTGCCGTCCGACGCGGCGTGCCGGGCGTAGAAGGCGTCGTGGTCGGTGTGACGGCGCAGGTCGGAGCCGTCGTACGCGCAGGAGTAGAGGTTCCCGATGCCCTCGTGGTCGGAGAGGAACGCGATCCGGCCGCCGACGAACATCGGACAGGCGAGGTG
Source organism: Streptomyces sp. NPDC005141 (assembly GCF_053599975.1). NCBI lineage: Bacteria > Bacillati > Actinomycetota > Actinomycetes > Kitasatosporales > Streptomycetaceae > Streptomyces > Streptomyces sp. NPDC005141. The sequence goes on from NZ_JBSFYW010000026.1 coordinate 83,338, forward strand.
GCCTTCGAGGTCGGCGACCAGTTGCCGGCCGTGCAGCCAGAGACGGCCCATGGCCCCGCCCCGGTACCGCTTCCAGGCGGCCGGTTCGTGCGGTGGGGTGCCGGTGAGCAGCAGGGTCCTGCGCTCGCCGTCGATGTCGGCGACGCCGATGTCCGAGACCGGGCCCCAGGGGAGCTTGCGGCCGGGGTCGCCGTCGGTGGGGACGCTGTAGGCCCAGGTGAAGTACGAGAAGGGCTGGCCGTGCGAGGCGACGGCGAGGATCTCGCCGTCGGGGGACCAGCCGCACACCTGGGTGTCCGCGCTGCCCCAGTAGGTGAGCCGTCGGCCCGATCCGCCGTCCACCGGCGTCAGATGGATCTCGGGGACGAAGCTGCGCCAGCTCGTGTACGCGATGTGCCGGCCGTCGGGGGAGAAGCGGGGGTGGCCGACCTTGGTGCGGTCGACGGTGAGCCGCCAGGCGCGCCCCCGGCCGTCGAGCGGGGCCAGCCACAGGTCGTCCTCGGTGACGAAGCACAACCGGTCGCGGCTCAGGTGCGGGAAACGCAGATAGCCGGGGGAGTTCTCGTCCGTGGTCGCTTTCTCGTACTCGTCGCTCACCTCCCCATGCTTTTCCGCTGGACGGGCCCCGGCAACTCGTGGAACCGGGGCGTCGCGGGTTGTGGGTGCGAGCGGTGGTGCGGGAGGTGCGCGCGGGGCGCGTTCACGAGCGGATGCGCCCCGCCTCGCCCTCGCCCCGCCCCGGCACCCCGCACTCCGTCCCTGCGCCTGGCACCAGGCACCCTGCATCCCGCCCCCGGCAGGCAGCCCCCGGCACCCCGCACCCGACCGTCCCCGGCCTGCGTGACCCAGCACACGTACGAAACGGTTTCGTTTCGTTGACGTGAGGGGTATCTTCAGAGACATACGAATCCGTGTCGTTCGAAGCAGGAAAGGTGAGTGGGATGACTGAAGCCGCAACGGTGCGTCGCAGTCGGATCACACCCGAGCGTCAGGCCGAGCTGTACACGGCCGTGCTCGACCTGCTTCGAGAAGTCGGCTACGACGCCCTCACGATGGACGCCGTCGCCGCCCGTACCCGTTCCAGCAAGGCCACCCTCTACCGCCAGTGGGGCGGCAAGGCCGAGCTCGTCGTGAAAGCGCTGCGGCATCAGAAGCCGCTGAAGTTCTCCGACGTGGACACCGGGAGCCTGCGGGGCGACTTCCTGGCACTCGCCCTCCGGCAGGACGACTGCCAGATGGAGCAGGACTCCGCGCTGATGCGGGGTCTGGCCATGGCGGCGCACGGGAATCCGGATCTGCTGAAGGCGTTCCGGGAGTGGCTGATCGAGCCGGAACTGGAAGAGCTGCGCCGGGTGCTCCAGCGCGGTGTCGAACGCGGTGAGATCCGCGCGGACAATCCGGCGATGCAGTACGTGATGCACATGCTCATCGGCGCCTTCGCGGCTCGCACGATGATCGACGAACTCCCGCCGACGCAGGCCTTCCTGCATTCGTACATCGACGCCGTGGTCCTCCCCGCTCTCGGCGCCTGAATCCCACCCCCTTCACCTTTCACCTCTGCAAGTCGCTGTAGTCGCACCTGACGCGCCGCTCACGTCGTCGGGCTGATCCCCCCTGCCCCCACTCGGGTGATCACACCAGCCCCTGCCATCCCACGACCTGACCGGGAGTACGCCCTCGTGGCCACGTTCCTCTACAAACTCGGCCGACTCGCCTTCCGGCGACGGCACTTCGCCGCCCTGATATGGGTGGCGCTGCTGACACTCGCAGGCGTCGGAGCCGCTTCCGCGCCCGTCGCCGGATCGTCCTCCTTCTCGATACCCGGCACCGAGGCCCAGAAGGCCTTCGACCTGCTGGAGAGCCGCTTCCCCGGTATGAGCGCCGACGGAGCGACCGCGCGGGTCGTCTTCAAGGCGCCCGCCGGCGAGAAGATGGCGGACAAGGACAACAAGGCGACGGTCGAGAAGGCCGTCAAGGTCCTCGGGACCGGGTCCGAGGTCACCTCCGTCGCCGACCCGTTCAAGACCCACGCCGTGAGCAAGGACGGGTCGATCGCCTACGCCTCGGTGAAGTACGAGGTTTCCGGCATGGAGCTGAAGGACGCCTCGAAGGAAGCCCTGAACGCCGCCGCGCAGGACGCGCGGGACGCCGGGCTGACCGTCGAGGTGGGCGGTGACGCGCTCCAGGCGACGCCCGAGACCGGTTCCACCGAGGTCATCGGCATCGCGATCGCCGCGGTCGTCCTCGTCATCACCTTCGGTTCCCTGATCGCGGCCGGGCTGCCGCTGCTGACCGCGCTGATCGGCGTCGGCATCGGTGTCTCGACGATCACCGCGCTCGCCAGCGCGCTCGACCTCGGCTCCACCACCTCCACCCTCGCGATGATGATCGGCCTCGCGGTCGGCATCGACTACGCCCTGTTCATCGTCTCCCGGTACCGGGCCGAGCTGGCCGAGGGCCGCGAACGCGAGGAGGCGGCCGGACGGGCCGTCGGCACGGCGGGCTCGGCGGTGGTCTTCGCCGGACTGACCGTAGTGATCGCGCTGGTCGGTCTCTCGGTCGTCAACATCCCGATGCTGACGAAGATGGGTGTCGCGGCGGCGGGCACGGTCGCCATCGCCGTCCTCATCGCGCTGACGATGATCCCCGCGCTGCTCGGATACGCGGGCCGCAGGGTCCAGCCGGCCGGCAAGAAGAGCAGGCTCCTCGGCGGCGGCCGTGCCGCCAAGAAGGAGGGCAAGCCCAACATGGGCACCCGTTGGGCGAGCTTCGTCGTCCGCCGCCCGCTCGCGGTGCTGCTGCTCGGCGTGGTCGGCCTCGGCGCGGCGGCGATCCCGGCGGCCTCGCTCGAACTGGGCCTGCCCGACGACGGTTCACAGCCGGCGTCCACCACGCAGCGCCGCGCCTACGACCTGCTCTCCGACGGCTTCGGGCCCGGCTTCAACGGCCCGCTGATGGTCGTGGTCGACGCCAAGGCGAGCGACGACCCGAAGGGCGCGGTCACCCAGGTGACCGACGAGGTGAAGGACCTCAAGAGCGTCGTCTCGGTGAGCCCGGCGACGTACAACAAGGCCGGCGACACCGCGATGATCACGGTCATCCCCGACTCGAAGCCGTCCTCCGTCACGACCGAGGACCTGGTCCACTCCATCCGCGACGCGGGCGGCGAGATCAGGGCCGACACGGACTCGACGGTTCTGGTCACCGGTTCCACGGCCATGAACATCGACTTCTCGCAGAAGCTCAACGACGCGCTGATCCCGTATCTCGCGCTCGTGGTCGGCCTCGCGTTCCTGCTGCTGATCGTGGTGTTCCGCTCGATCCTCGTCCCGCTGAAGGCGGCCCTCGGCTTCCTGCTCAGCGTGATGGCGGCCCTCGGCGCGGTCGTCGCGGTCTTCCAGTGGGGCTGGCTGTCCGGCCTGATGGGCGTCGAGGAGACCGGCCCGATCATGTCGATGATGCCGATCTTCATGGTGGGCGTCGTCTTCGGTCTGGCCATGGACTACGAGGTGTTCCTCGTGACGCGCATGCGCGAGGCCTACGTCCACGGGGAGAAGCCCGGCCAGGCGATCGTCACCGGGTTCAAGTATGGCGCACGGGTCGTCACGGCGGCCGCGGTCATCATGATCGCCGTCTTCTCCGGGTTCATCGGCTCCAGCGAGTCGATGATCAAGATGATCGGCTTCGGCCTCGCGATCGCCGTCTTCTTCGACGCGTTCGTCGTGCGGATGGCGCTCGTCCCGGCGGTGCTCGCGCTGCTGGGCAAGAAGGCATGGTGGCTGCCTAGGTGGCTGGACCGCGCGCTTCCGAACGTGGATGTCGAGGGCGAGGGCCTGCGGGCGCTCGACGAGAAGCGGCGCGACGGCGACGACGACCGGGAACTGGTCCGGGTCTGAGTCCCCGGACGCCGCGAGGTCTCACCGGTGACGCATCGGTGAGGCCTCGCCGATCACCCGGCGAGGTGCCGACGGGCAGTCAGTGAGCCACCGGGGTGGCGGCCGTGTACGTACGGCGGAGAAAGCGCCTGAGTGCTTTCGTGTCGAGCTGCACGACCGCCACCCCTTGCCCCGAGTGGAACTCGAGGACGGCCTGGACGCGGCCGCACGGCCAGATGCGGATGTCGCCGCTGCTGACGGGGAGGCGCAGGCCCTGTTCGAGGAGTTCGCGGTCGAAGACCCACTCGTGGGGGCCGGGCAGCGTGATGTGCACCTGGCGGGGGTCGGTCTCCGGGTCGTACCGGAGGGCCACCGGGACGGCCCGGTGTTCGTCATCGGCGGAGTCGGCGGTGTCGGTGACTATATGGGCGCGTGCGTACTGTTCGACAGCATGCATGAACCGACTCCTTACGCTGCGTTACCTATGCGGAAGCTGTGAATCCGTCACTCTTCCAATGTCGCACATCTCACGGAAACCGCTCTCCGGCCGACCGTGACCAATCCCTGCAAGAACGCCTGCCCGGTCACGGCGCGCGTATGTGTGCGCCGGCGGTCACATCCGTCCCGGGCCGCTCCTGCGGGCCCCGCCCGCCGGTCGCGTCTGCCGCTCCCGGGGTGAACTGCCCGCGGGGTCACGCTTGTCGTGGGTCCGGCGGGGGTTATTCGTGGGCCCATCGCTCTTGCAAGTCATTCGCAACAAGGCACTATCATCGAACGGTGCATGTGCCTGACGGATTCATCAATGCCCCGGTCTCCGCCGTCACGGGAGTGGTCGCCGCCGGCGCCATCGCCGTGAGCCTGCGGGGTGCCCGCCGCGAACTCGACGAACGGACCGCGCCGCTCGCCGGCCTGGTCGCCGCCTTCATCTTCGCCGTGCAGATGCTGAACTTCCCGGTCGCCGCCGGGACCAGCGGACATCTGCTCGGCGGCGCCCTGGCCGCGATTCTCGTCGGTCCCTTCACGGGCGTCCTCTGCGTCTCCGTCGTCCTGCTCATGCAGGGCATCCTCTTCGCGGACGGCGGCCTCACCGCGCTCGGCGTGAACATCACCGACATGGCGATCGTCACCACCGTCGTCTCGTACGCCCTCTTCCGCGGCCTGGTGAAGGTGCTGCCCCGCAAGCGGCGTTCGGTCACCGTCGCGTCCTTCGTCGCCGCGCTGCTGTCCGTTCCGGCCGCCGCCCTCGCCTTCACCTTCATCTACGCGATCGGCGGCACCACCGACGTCGCGGTCTCCAAGGTCGCCACGGCCATGATCGGCGTCCATGTCCTCATCGGCATCGGCGAGGCCGCGATCACCGCGCTCACGGTCGGTGCCGTCATCGCCGTACGGCCCGATCTCGTGTACGGCGCCCGTGGCCTCCAGCAGCGGCTCAAGCTGCGGGTGAACGGCGAGCTGGTCGACACCCCCGAGGCCGTCGCCCCCGTCGCCGCCCGCTCCTCGCACCGCAAGGTGTGGATCACCGGCCTGGTCACCTCCCTCGTCCTCGCCGGATTCGTCAGCTTCTACGCCTCCGCCAACCCCGACGGCCTGGAGAAGGTCGCCAAGGACAAGGGCATCGACGCGAGCGCCGAGAAGCACGCCACGGAGGACTCGCCGCTCGCCGGATACGGCGTCAAGGACATCTCCGACGCCCGCGTCTCCGGCGGTCTCGCGGGAGTGATCGGCGTCGGCGTCACCGTCGTCGCCGGCACGGGTGTCTTCTGGGCGGTCCGCAGGCGCCGTACGTCCGACAGCTCGCCCACGTCCGTGCCGGAAGGCGTCTGACGTGGGGGCGGGCCACGCGCACAAGCTCTACCGGCACGGGCACTCGCCGGTGCACGCCCTCCCGCCGCACACCAAACTCGCCGCCGCCTTCGGCTTCGTGATCGTGGTCGTCTCCACCCCGCGCGAGGCGATGTGGGCGTTCGCGCTGTACGCCGCGCTGCTCGCGGTGGTAGCCCGCCGGGCGCGCGTGCCGGCGGGCTTCCTCCTGAAGCGGCTGCTGATCGAGATCCCGTTCGTGGCGTTCGCGGTGCTGATGCCGTTCGTGGCGGAGGGCGAGCGGGTGGACGTGCTGGGCATGTCCCTGAGCGTCAACGGCCTGTGGGGCGCCTGGAACGTCCTCGCCAAGGGCACCCTCGGCGTCGCCGCCTCCGTCCTCCTCGCCTCCACGACCGAACTGCGAGAACTGCTGCTCGGCCTGCAGCGGCTGAAGCTCCCGCCGCTTCTCGTGCAGATCGCCTCCTTCATGATCCGGTACGGCGATGTCATCACCGGCGAGATGCGGCGCATGCGGATCGCGCGGGAGTCGCGCGGCTTCGAGGCGAGCGGCGTGCGGCACTGGGGGGTGCTCGCCAAGTCGGCGGGCGCGCTGTTCATCCGCTCCTACGAGCGCGGGGAACGCGTGCATCTCGCCATGGTGAGCCGGGGGTATGCCGGTTCCATGCCCGTCATCGACGAGGTGACCGCGTCCCGGGCGCAGTGGTCGTACGCCCTCGCCCTTCCGTTCGCCGCCCTTGTCGTATGTCTGTTGGGATGGACGCTGTGATGTCTGCCGGTACACCGGGGGAGACGGTTGTGGAGAGCGCTGAGGGGATGGCCGAGCGGATGGCCGAGGACATGTCCGGAGGGACGCCCGGAGGGATGCGCGCCGTGCCGGCTTCGCTGGAGGTCTCCGGCCTCGCCTTCGCCTACCCCGACGGGCACCAGGCCCTGTTCGGCGTCGACTTCACCATCGGGCACGGCGAGCGCGTCGCACTGCTCGGCCCGAACGGCGCGGGCAAGACCACCCTCGTCCTGCACCTCAACGGCATCCTGGCCGGCGGCGCCGGAACGGTGACGGTCGCCGGACTCCCGGTCGGCAAGCGGCACATGGCCGAGATCCGGCGCAAGGTCGGCATCGTGTTCCAGGACCCGGACGACCAGCTGTTCATGCCGTCCGTGCGGGAGGACGTCGCCTTCGGGCCGGCCGCCGCGGGGCTCAAGGGCGCCGAACTGGAGGAACGCGTCCGAACGGCTCTGGAGCGCGTCGGCATGGAGGCCTTCGCCGACCGCCCGCCGCACCACCTGTCCTTCGGGCAGCGGCGCCGCGTCGCCGTCGCGACGGTGCTGGCGATGGAGCCGGAGATCCTCGTCCTCGACGAACCCTCCTCCAACCTCGACCCCGCCTCCCGGCGCGAACTCGCCGACATCCTGCGCTCGTTGGACGTCACCGTCCTCATGGTCACCCACGACCTGCCCTACGCCCTCGAACTCTGCCACCGCTCCCTCGTCCTGAGCGACGGCGTGATCGTGGCCGACGGCCGAACCGGCGACCTCCTGTCCGACGACGAGCTCATGCGCACCCACCGTCTGGAGCTGCCCTTCGGGTTCGACCCGCGCTCCGTGACAATGGGGGCGTGACCAAACAAGAGGACGTCGGGCCGCCGGACGGTTCGCTGCTGCTCGACGACCAGCTGTGCTTCGCGCTGTACGCCGCCCAGCGTGCCGTGACCGCCGCGTACCGCCCGCTGCTGGAGGAACTCGGCCTCACCTACCCGCAGTACCTCGTCCTGCTGGTCCTCTGGGAGCGGGGCGAGACCACGGTCAAGGAACTGGCCGGTGCCCTCCACCTCGACTACGGCACGATGTCTCCGCTGCTCAAGCGGCTGGAGTCGGCGGGGCTGGTGCGCCGTGAGCGCTCGGCGCACGACGAACGCTCCGTGCGCGTCGCCCTCACCGGGCGCGGTGAACTGCTGAGGGAGCGCGCGGAGGAGGTGCCGCAGGCACTGCTGACGGCGACCGGCATGAGCGGGGCCGACGTCACGCGCCTGCGCGATGAACTCCGGCTGCTGACGGAGCGCGCGGAGGGTGCGGCGGCCCGGAGCCGCTGACCCCCTGCCGCGGGCTTCGGTGCCCTGCCCTCCCGTGCTGTCCGCGGTTACCGCCCCCCTGGGCGTCCCGGGCTCCATACCGACCAGTACCTTGTGCACGATGTACTTGTGCACTTCTGTGTTGTCCACTCAGGGGGAGGTCCTGCCGTGATCGACGGCGCCGTTGTCGACACCCGTCCGACGAAGATCATGTATGTCGCCGAGGCCACCGCGCACGGCGGCCGGGACGGCTATGTGACCAGCCAGGACGGGCAGCTCGAACTGAAGGTCGCGATGCCGCCGGCGCTCGGCGGCGACGGGAACGGCACGAACCCTGAGCAGTTGTTCGCGGCCGGGTACAGCGCCTGCTTCCACAACGCGCTGGTGCTGGTGGGCCGCCGCGCCGGGTACGACCTCTCCGGCTCCACGGTCGCGGCGAAGGTAGGGATCGGCCCCAACAAGCAGCGCGGCTACGGACTGGCGGTCGCCCTGAGCGTCTCGCTCCCCATCGTCGACGAGGAGGTGGCGAAGAAGCTCGTGGACGCGGCGCACGAGGTGTGCCCGTACTCGAACGCCACCCGCGGCAACATCGAGGTCACGATCGTGCTGGGCTAGGAATCGAAGGCCGCGGATGCGTGTTGCACTCACTGTTGGCAGTGGTGAGGCGACAGGGAGCGCGGGCGTGGACGTGAACGGCACAGTGGCCGAGGGCTTCGAGCCGGTCAGGGAGGCGTTCGCGGGCAACTTCGCGGCGCTGGGAGACCGGGGTGCCGCCGTCACCGTGTACCGCGACGGGCACAAGGTCGTCGACCTGTGGGGCGGCACCCGCGACGTCGACGGCACCGAGCCCTGGCAGCGCGGCACCGCGCAGATCGTGCGCTCCGCGACGAAGGGCGTCGCCGCCGCCGTACTCCTGCTGCTCGCGCAGCGCGGCCACCTCGACCTGGACGCGCCGGTCGGTGCCTACTGGCCCGAGTACAAGGCACGCGGCAAGGAGCACACGCGCGTGCGGCACCTGCTCGCGCACCGGGCCGGAGTACCCGTCCTCGACCGTCCGCTCACCCCCGCCGAGGCCGCCGACCTCGATCTCGCGGCCGCCGCGGTGGCCGCGCAGACGCCGGTGTGGGAGCCGGGGACCGAGCACGGGTACCACGCGCAGACGTACAGCTGGCTGACCGGCGAGCTGGTCCGGCGGGTGACCGGGCGCACGATCGGCCGGTGGATCGCGGACGAGATCGCCCGGCCGCTGGACCTGGACCTGTGGGTCGGGCTTCCGGAGGCGGCGGCCGGCCGGGTGGGGCGGGTCGCACGGGTCGAGGCGCTGCCGACACCCGGCGGTCTGAAGACCCGTCCGAAGCGGGCGGTCTCCGAGGCGTACGCCGACCCGGACAGCCTCACCCGCCGCGCCTTCGCCGCGATCACCCCGATGCCCGACGAGAACGACCCCGCCTACCGCGCGGCCGTCCTGCCCGCCTCGAACGGCATCGCCACGGCCGACGGCCTCGCCCGCTTCTACGCCGCGCTGATCGGAGAGGTGGACGGCGTACGGCTCTTCGCGCCGGAGACGGTGTCGGCCGCGCGGGCGGAACAGTCCGCGGGGCCCGACCGGGTCCTGGTCGTCAACACCCGGTTCGGCCTCGGCTACATGCTCCATGGCGGGGCGTCGCCCCTGCTCTCCCCGGGCTCCTTCGGCCACCCCGGCCGCGGCGGAGCCCTCGGCTTCGCCGACCCCGAGTCGGGCATCGCCTTCGGATACGTCACCAACGGCTTCCGTACGAGCGTGACGGCCGACGCGCGGGCGCAGGCGCTGGTACGGGCGGTACGCACGGTCGTCGACGCGTAGCCGCCCGACCGCGGACGTCGCCCTCCGGAGGAGGAGGGGATGGGGTGCGGCTCCTCCCGGTGCGCACCCGGGACGGCTTCCGGAGCGCCACCGGTACCCGCCTCCTTGTGCCGCGGGCCCCGCACCGGGGCATCTCCGTCCGGCCCCGGTTCCGCACAGTGGTGGGGGCCGGTGAGAACGGGTCCGCAGCGGATCTGCTCGCCGCCGCGCCACTACCCGGCGTGCAGCATCAGCCCGATCCCCACGACCAGGAGTCCCGCCGCCGCGATCCTGGGCGCTCCGAACCGTTCCTTGAAGAACACCGCCCCGATGGCGGCGCCCACGATGATCGAGGACTCCCGCAGGGCCGCGATCGGAGCCAGTTCGGCCCGTGTCTGGGCCCACAGCACCAGCCCGTAGGCCAGGACGGAGAGTGCCGCGCCGAGGAAGCCGACGGCGGCGAACGGCCTCAGCGCCGAGACCGTCTCACCGCGCCAGCGGTGCAGCGCGTACGCCGGGATCACCACGCCCTCGATCGCCATCAGCCAGGCGATGTACCCGAGGGAGGTGCCGGACGCGCGCACACCCAGGCCGTCGACCACGGTGTACGCGGCGATCGACACGCCCGTCGCGAGGGCGGCGCCGATCGCCGCCCAGTTGGGCCGACGGCCCCGCAGCCCCCACAGCGCGACACCCGTCAGCCCCGCGCAGGACAGCGCGACGCCGGAGGCCGCCCACCCGTCGGGCACCTCGTGCGCGAAGACCGCCGCCAGCACGGTGACGACCAGCGGGGCGGTGCCCCGCGCGATCGGATAGGCCTGCCCGAAGTCGCCGAGCCGGAAGGAACGCATCAGCAGCACGTAGTACGCGATGTGGATGAGGGCCGAGGCGATGAGGTACGGCCACGCCCCGGACGCGGGGAATGCCACGAACGGCACCATGACCAGGCCGATCAGCATGCCGCCGCCGGCGATCAGTGTGAAGCCGACGAGCTTGTCGGTGATGCGGTGCGCGATCGCGTTCCAGCTGGCGTGGGTGACCGCGGCGAGCAGCACCGCCGCGGTGACGAGCGGGGTCACGCGAGGCGCTCGCGCACGTCCACCAGCGCGCCGTCCGCGTGGGCGATCAGGCTCTTCGGGTCCATCGGGAAGACGGTGTGCGGGGTGCCCGCCGAGGTCCACACCGTGTCGTGGTCGAGCAGCGAACGGTCGACCAGGACACGGGTCTTCGTACGGTGTCCGAAGGGCGGTACGGCGCCGGTCCCGTACCCGGTCGACTCCCGCACGAGCTGTGCCCCGGCCCGGGTGATCTTCTCGGCGCCCAGCTCCCGCCGCACGAGCTCCATGGCGACCTGTGCCGAGCCGTCCAGCAGCACCAGCACCGGAACCCCGTCCGCCGCGAAGAACAGCGACTTGCAGATCTGGCTCGGCTCGCAGCCGATCGCCGCGGCGGCCTCGGCGACGGTACGGGTCGTGTCGGGGAAGCGACGGACGCGCCCGGTAACCTCCTCGAGCCCCAACTCCCTCAGGGCCTCGGCGAAACGGGGGTGCGCGGCGTTCACGGCGGGGGACTGCTCCTCGCCGGTGGTCTCATCGGTGGCGGTCATGAGAGGCACGCTAGCGGCCGGTGTACGCGCCACGCGACCGGGTTCCGCCAGGTCCCCGGGGCCGGACAGGCCCTAGCCGCCCGCCTTCAGCAGTGCCGCCACGATCGGTCCCGCCGTGCTGCCTCCGTGGCCGCCCTGCTGGACGACACCCGCCGCCGCCAGGTCGCCCTTCCACGCCGTGAACCAGCCGTTCGGCTTCTTCTGGTTGTCGACCTCGGCGGAGCCGGTCTTGGCGCCGTAGTCGGGGCCGAGACCGGACATGGCCTCGGCGGCGGTGCCGGCGGCGGCCGTGTACTGCATGACCTCGCGCAGCTGGGAGAGCGTGGACGCGGACAGGGTGCGGGACGCCGTGGCCAGGGTGCGGTGGTCGACCGAGGGGGCCACCAGGTACGGCTGGTGGAAGGTGCCGGACTTGACGGTGGAGGCGACGGACGCCATGTTCAGCGGGCTCATGCGGACCCCGCCCTGGCCCATCAGCGACGCCGCCATCTGCGCGGCACTCTGCACCGGCACCGCGCCGTCGAACGACGGCACGCCGACGGCCCAGTTGTTCCGGCTCAGGCCGAAGACCTGCTGGGCCTGCTTGGTCAGGTCGTCGTTCTCCAGCTTCTTCGCCTGCGTGATGAAGGCCGTGTTGCAGGACCGCGCGAAGCTCGCCTTGAACGTGCCGTTCTTGATCTCGAAGTCGTCGTCGTTGTGGAACTTCCACCCGCCGTACGTCGCCGTCTTGGGGCAGGGGTGCTCCTTGTCGGCCGAGGCCAGACCCTTGTCGAAGAGCAGCGACGCGGTGATGACCTTCATCGTGGAGCCGGGCGCGAGGGAGCCCTGGAAGGCGGTGTTGAAGCCGTGGCCGCTGTTCGCGACGGCGAGGATCTCGCCCGTCGAGGGGCGCATCAGGACCACGGACGCCTTCTCCTTGGCGGCCACCTGGCGCTCCGCCTCCGCCTGGAGGGTCGCGCTGAGCGTCGTCTTCACGGTGCCCGGGGTGCCCTTGCTGAGCGTCACCAGGGTCTTGTCGGGGGTCTTCTGGGTGCCCTTCTTCGCGGCCTTGCGGATCACGCGCAGCTCGATGCCCGCCTTGCCGCCGGCCGTCTTGCCGTACTTCTCGCGCAGTCCGTCGAGGACCGTCCCCAGGGAGGGGTACCTGGCGGCGGTCAGCTCACCGCCCTTGCTGTCGAGCGCGGTGACCGGCGGCGTCCCCGACGCTCCGGTCACCAGCCGGTCGCCGTCCTGGAGGTCCGGGTGGACGACGGACGGCTTCCAGGCGACCAGCGCCACGCCGTCCTTCGCCCGGCGCACGACCGTCATCTTCGACGTGTACGTCAGCGGCTCGGTCCTGCCCTTGTAGGTGACGGTGGCTTTGACGCCGAAGGGGATGTCGGCGCCCGACGGCTTGCCCCGGGTCAGGGTCACGCCGGTGATGTGGGCGTCCTTGCCGTAGCCGGTCAGCGTGGTCGCGGCGGCCGTCGAGTCGTCGGTGGCGGCGGCGGCCGCGGTGACGTCGCCGCTCTGCCAGGCGGTGAGGAAGGCGGAGGACGCCATGCGGATCTCGGCCGCCGACAGCGGGCCCGTCTTGACGGCCTTGCGGGTGGTGGCCGTGGTCCCCTCGTCGGCCGCCGCGCCACTGCCGTACAGGCTGTAGGCACCGAACGCCCCGCCGACGACGGCAACGGCGATCACCCCGCCGAGTACGGCGGGCTGCTTCGTCTTCCGCCGCTCGGCCACGCGCCTTCTCTTGCCCACAGCTTTCAGCCCTCCGCCGACCCCTGATGCCTCGTGACACACCCCCGTGCCTCTCGCTCCTCAACGAGAGGCACCACCCTAGGGTCCCGTTCTGTGCGGGGCGACCTCAGCCGCCCGTTCGTAGCACAGCTGCGACGATCGGACCGGCCGCGTCCCCGCCGTGGCCGCCCTCCTGGGTCATGGCGGCGGCCGCGATGTCGTTCCGGTATCCCGTGAACCAGCTGTTGGACACGGCCTGGCCGTCGACCTCGGCGGAGCCGGTCTTGGCGCCGATGGAGCCGCCGAGCTTGGCCATCACCGGGGCCGCGGTGCCGCTGACGGCCGTGCGGTTCATCATCGCGCGCAGCTGCGCGACCGTACCGCTGGACAGACCCTTCGCGGTGGCCAGTTCACGGTCGTCGACGGAGCGCGGCACGATGACCGGCTGCCGGAAGACGCCCGTCATCGCGGTCGCCGTCACCGACGCCATGTTGAGCGGACTCATCTGCACCTGCCCCTGGCCGATCATGTTGGCCGCCGTGTCCGGGCCGCCGGAGGCGGGCACCGAACCGTCGAAGGACGCGATGCCGGTCTTCCAGTTGTCCTGCCCGAGCCCGAAGCGCTGCTGGGCCTCGTTGGTCAGCGAGTCGACCTTCACCTCGTCCGCGTAGTTCACGAACGCGGTGTTGCACGAACGCGCGAAGCTGTCGGAGAGCGTGGCGTTCTCCTGCGGCTTCATGCCGGTGAGGTTGTGGAAGGTCTGGCTCTGCCAGACACCGGTGTCCGTGCAGGGCGCGGGACCGTTCGCCGTCGTGATGCCGTTGTCGATGAGGGTCGCCGCGCTGATGATCTTCATCGTGGAGCCGGGCGCGAGCTTGCCGAGGAAGGCCGCGTTGAAGCCGTCCCGGCGGTGGTTGGCGACGGCCAGCACCTCGCCGGTGCTCGGCTTCACCGCCACCACGGAGGACTCGGCGTACCCCGCGACCGCCTTCTCGGCGGCGGCCTGCGCACTCGCGCCGAGTGTCGTACGGACCTTGCCGGCCCGCCCCTTGGCGAGGGTTACCAGGGTGGTGTCGCCGCCCTGCTCGCCCCCGTGCCGGATCGCCAGCTCGATGCCGGGCGAGCCGCCCGCCGTGTCGCCGTACTTCTCGCGGAGCGCGTCCAGGATGGGCCCCAGGGACGGGTACTTCTTCTTCGTCAGGACAACGTTGTTCCGGTCCACGGCCTCGATCGCCGGGCTCGCCGACTCGCCCGTGACCAGGGTGTCCCCGTCCTGCAGCTCCGGGTGCACGACGGACGGCTTCCAGGCGACCAGCGCCTTCCCGGTGGTCTCTCCCCGGACGACGGTCAGTTCGGAGTCGTACGAGAAGGGCTTGCTCTTCCCGTCGTAGGACACCTTCGCCTTGACCGAGAACGGCACGGTCGCCCCGGACGGCGCGCCCGGCGTGATCCTCACGTCGGTGAGGTGCGCGTCGTCGTGATAGCCGGCGAGCAGTCCCTCGGCGTTCGACGCGTAGTTCGTGTAGGCGGCGGCCTTGGCGGCGTCGCCCTTCTCCCAGGCCGCGAAGAACGCGCGGCTGGTCTCCTTGATCTCGGTGCGGCTCGGCGGCCCGGTCTCCACCGGAGCGGGCCCGTCGGCGCGGCCACCCCCGCCGTCCCCGCTGATCGAGGTCACCACGTTGTAGGCGCCGTACCCGGCGCCGCCCACCATCACGGCGAACACACTGCCGATGACGGCAGCTTTTGCCCCCTTGCGCATCGCGCGATCCCTCCCCGTGAACCCTTCCCCGAACTTCTGAACGCGTTCAGAAAAGCTGGTCCACCTCGCACTGTAGGCGCGGGTGGGGCTCATGGTGCAGACCTTCGCCGAATCGTTAGCCCTATGCATCGAGTCATGTGTATGAACATCGTTCACCGATGGGGATCGCGACCCTTCGTGGCCCTCCGCCCCGCCCCGGGTCGTGATCGCGTGACCGGATGCAGCCCTCGCGGGGAGCACCCAGCATGAAGGCACGAGCGAGTCGGTGGCCGTCCGTCTGTCACGGTCGGTGCGGACGGCCGCACCCATGCGCCGTGGCCTGCCGAGCACGGCGAGCGCAGAGGGGAGAAACGTCATGGCCAAGCCCGACGCAGTCTTCATCTACATCGGCACCTATCCGAGCGAAGCCGCGGCGCGAGCCGGCTACGACATCGTCAAGGACCTCCACTCGGCCGGTGCGGTCGGCACCTACGACGCCTCCGTGGTCACCAAGGACGAGGCCGGCAAGGTCCACGTGAACAAGGACGAGACGGCCACGCGGCACGGGGCGTGGGGCGGAGCCGCCGCCGGGGCGGTCGTCGGCCTGCTGTTCCCGCCGGCGCTCATCGGCACCGCCCTCGTCGGCGCGGCCGTGGGAGGTGTGGGCGGCCACCTGTGGCGGGGCATGTCGCGGGCGGACGTCAAGGAGTTCGGCGAGATCATCGACGAGGGAGAAGCCGCCCTCGTCATCGTCGGTGCGAGCACGCTCTCGCAAGCCCTGGAGAAGGCCGAGCTGAAGGCCGAGAAGCAGATCGCCAAGGAGCTCGACGTGAGCGCGAGCGACATCGACAAGGCCGTTCAGCAGGCGGCCGGCGAGGTCGCCTGACGACGGCCGCCGACAGCCGACTACGGCCGAGGGGGGCGCGGCAGACTGCCGCGCCCCCCCTCGGTGTGTCCCGTCCGGCTAGACCCAGGTGTCCAGCCACATCCGGGATCTCCATTGGTCGATGGGGATCGCGGTGCCGGTGTAGATGGGCCAGAAGTAGATGAAGTTCCAGGCGATCAGCAGGACCAGGACGCCCGCTCCCGCGGCGCCGACGACCCGGCGGCGTTCTCCGGAGCCGGGTGGGCCGAGGATCGCGCCGATCATCATCGTGACGGCGAGACAGAGGAACGGCACGAAGACGACGGCGTAGAAGAAGAAGATCGTGCGCTCCTGGTACATGAACCAGGGCAGGTAGCCGGCCACGATGGCGCAGGCGATCGCGCCCGCCCGCCAGTCGCGGCGGAAGGCCCAGCGCCACAGCACGTAGAGGATCGCGAAGCAGGCGGCCCACCACAGCAGCGGCGTGCCGAGCGCCAGCACCTCACGGGCGCACTTGTCGCCCGCGTCGGCGGGGCAGCCGTCCTTGCCGGGCAGCGGGGACTCGTAGAAGTACGAGACCGGGCGGCCGAGGACGAGCCAGCTCCACGGGTTGGACTGGTAGGTGTGCGGCGACGACAGCCCGACGTGGAACTGGTAGACCTCGTGCTCGTAGTGCCACAGGCTGCGCCACCAGTCGGGGAACAGCCAGGACCAGGTGCCGCCCTTGCCGTCCGTCGCGGCCCAGTTGCGGAAGTAGCCGCCGGAACCGTCGGTGGGCGAAAGGATCCAGCCGGTCCAGGAGACCAGGTACACGTACACGGCTACCGGGACCGTCGACAGGAACGCCCAGCCGAGGTCGTGCTTGAGCACCGCCAGGTGCGGCCGTCGCGCGCCCGCCACCCGGCGCGAGGCCACGTCCCACAGGACCGTCATCACACAGAACGCCGCGAGGATGTACAGCCCGTTCCATTTGGTGCCGATGGCCAGGCCCAGCATGAGGCCCGCCACCCAGCGCCAGGGCCGCCATCCCAGGCGGGTGGTCTCGGCGACCTGCGGATCGGGATGGACGACGCCGTCCGCGTCGGCGGGCAGCGCCGCCGCCAGCCTGGCCCGCGCCTTGTCGCGGTCGACGACCAGGGCGCCGAAGGCCGCCAGCACGAAGAACATGAGCACACCGTCGAGCAGCGAGGTGCGGCTCATCACGAAGTGCAGACCGTCCACCGCCATCAGCGTGCCCGCGAGACAGCCGAGGAACGTCGAACGGAACAACCGCCGTCCGATCCGGCACAGCAGCAGCACCGACAGCGTGCCGAGCAGCGCCGTCATGAACCGCCAGCCGAAGGGGTTGAACCCGAACATCCATTCGCCGAGCCCGATGACGTACTTGCCGACCGGCGGATGCACGACATAGGCGGCGTCGGTCGGGATCCGCACATTGCCGTTGCCATGGAGGATCAGGTCGTTGGCGTCCTTCGCCCAGTTCACCTCGTATCCGCGGTGGATGAGCGCCCAGGCGTCCTTCGCGTAGTACGTCTCGTCGAATATCACCGCCTTCGGGCTGCCCAGGTTCCAGAACCGCATCAGCCCGGCGAGCAGGGTCACCAGGAGCGGGCCGCCCCAGCCCGACCAGCGGTTGAACCGGTCGGCGACCTCCCGGCGCAGCCCGAGAGCGGCCCAGATCCGGGGGCCGGGTTCGGGGTACGGCGGTACGAGCCGGTCGCGCACATCACTTCTGGGCGGCGCCGTGTAGCCGAATCGGCGCAGCCGCTGCTGCCACGACGGCCGCTGCTCATCGGCGGCCTGGCCCTGCCGGGTGTCCGTGGAGGACGCGGTACTGGTCACCGCGCCATCGTAGGGAACAGGTCTGTGGGAGTCCCGTGCCTGGGCCCTTCCGGTCGGATGAGCTTGCCGGGCCGCGCCCCTGCGAGGATGGAACCGTGACAGGAATCCTTGTGTTGGCAGGCACCCCCATCGGCGACGTCTCCGACGCTCCGCCACGGCTCGCCGCGGAACTGACCGGGGCCGATGTGATCGCCGCCGAGGACACCCGCAGGCTCCGCAGGCTCACCCAGTCCCTGGGTGTCCAGCCGACGGGACGCGTCGTGTCGTACTTCGAGGGGAACGAGGCCGCCCGGACCCCCGAACTCGTCGAGGCGCTGGCCGGCGGGGCGCGGGTGCTGCTGGTCACCGACGCCGGGATGCCGTCCGTGTCGGACCCCGGCTACCGGCTGGTCGCGGCCGCGGTCGAGAAGGACATCAAGGTCACCGCCGTACCGGGCCCGTCCGCCGTGCTCACCGCGCTCGCGCTGTCCGGCCTGCCCGTCGACCGCTTCTGCTTCGAGGGCTTCCTGCCCCGGAAGGCGGGCGAGCGGCTGTCCCGGCTGCGGGAGGTCGCCGAGGAGCGCCGGACGCTGGTCTATTTCGAAGCGCCCCACCGGCTCGACGACACCCTCGCCGCCATGGCCGAGGTCTTCGGCACCCAGCGCCGCGCCGCCGTCTGCCGCGAGCTGACCAAGACGTACGAGGAGGTCAAGCGCGGCCCGCTGGGCGAGCTGGCCGCCTGGGCCGCCGAGGGTGTCCGCGGTGAGATCACCGTCGTCGTCGAGGGCGCCCCCGACAAGGGCGCCGAGGAACTGGACGCCGACGAGCTGGTGCGCAGGGTGCGGGTGCGCGAGGAGGCGGGGGAGCGGCGCAAGGAGGCGATCGCCGCCGTCGCCGCGGAGGCCGGAATTCCCAAGCGGGACGTCTTCGATGCGGTCGTCGCGGCAAAGAACGCCGCACGAAGCGCCCCATAGAAGGGCAAAGGACTATCGTGAAAAGCAAAGCTCAGGCCGGGTAGGAGGGTCCTTCCGACAAGGAAAGGCCAAGACGGCTCCAACACTCGACAGGCCTGATGCGTTCGCGCCGGGAGAAGCGTCCACTGGAGGAAGGGACGCACCCGTCCCTCGCCTTCGGCGAATCGATGGAATTCAGGGGGGAGTTCCGTCGACGAGGGCGCTTGTCCAGCGGACAAGAGGAGCTGGCATGAGTGAGATCACAGGACAGACCGGCGGTATCGCCGCTGGTCAGGTCACCGAACGGACCGGGCATCGCAGCGCGGCGACGGCCGTAGTTCACGAATCGTATTCCTTCGCCTGCATGCGCTGCGGGCACGGCTGGGAACAGTCGTACGACATCGAGCACCACCGTGACGCGGAAGGTGGCGAGTTCGTGATGTACGTGGCGAACGGGCATGTCGTGCCGTCGCCGCTCAGCCGGCCCACCTGCCTGAACTGCGACAGCCACGTGGTGCGCATCATGCGTGCCGGTCAGGTGTCCTCCGTTCTCGACTCCATGCACTCCATGACGCACCGGCGACCTCGCCCGGTAGCGCCTCGGCAGCCCGGCGCCCTCCCCGGGGAGGCCGCCCCGGCCGAGTCCTCCGACACCCCCGAGGAGCCGCACCACTGGCATCTCTCGGACCTCCTGCACCCGTTCCAGCACCGCAAGGCGGGCTGATCCGCAAGGCGGGCCGGTTCGTGAAGCCGGCCGGTTCGTGAAGCCGGCCGGTTCGTGAAGCCGGCCGGTTCGTGAAGCCGGCCGGTTCGTGAGGCGGGCCGGTTCGCCTCGCGGGACCGGTGGACCGGCGTGACGCGATCGTCCGTCGGTCGGCGGGACGGCCTCCCGGTTCCCCGCGAGGTGAGGCCGGGCATGCCCCCTTCGTAGGATCGGGGCATGCCTTCCTCCGCTTCCGCCGCCCCCGACAAGAACGCCGCGCCCCCGCTCCCCGAGCCCCTGCGTGTTCCCGTCGCCGACTCGCACACCCACCTCGACATGCAGTCCGGCACGGTCGAGGAGGGCCTCGCCAAGGCCGCGTCGGTCGGTGTGACGACGGTCGTCCAGGTCGGCTGCGACGTGAACGGCTCCCGCTGGGCGGCCGAGACGGCGGCCGCGTACGACGCAGTCCACGCCACCGTCGCCCTGCACCCCAACGAAGCGCCCCGTATCGTCCACGGCGACCCCGACGGCTGGTCCCGGCAGGGGGCCCGGCAGCCGGGTGGTGACGCCGCGCTGGACGAGGCACTCGCGGAGATCGACCGTCTCGCCGCCCTCCCGCAGGTCAAGGGCGTCGGCGAGACCGGTCTGGACTACTTCCGCACCGGCCCCGAGGGCAAGGAGGCGCAGGAGCGCTCGTTCCGCGCCCACATCGAGATCGCCAAGCGGCACGGCAAGGCCCTGGTCATCCACGACCGCGACGCCCACACCGACGTCCTGCGCGTGCTCAAGGAGGAGGGCGCCCCCGAGCGGACCGTCTTCCACTGCTACTCCGGCGACGCCGACATGGCCGAGATCTGCGCCCGCGCCGGCTACTTCATGTCCTTCGCCGGCAACATGACCTTCAAGAACGCCCAGCCCCTGCGCGACGCGCTGGCCGTGGCCCCGCTCGAACTCGTCCTCGTCGAGACCGACGCGCCCTTCCTGACCCCCGCGCCGTACCGCGGACGGCCCAACGCGCCGTATCTCATTCCGGTCACGGTGCGCGCCATGGCCGCGGTGCGCGGCATCGACGAAGACACGCTGGCGACCTCGCTGTCCGCCAACACCGCGCGTGCCTTCGATTACTGACCCATAGCGGTCCCCGGGGTTCTCCCTGGTCGAACGAGCGTCTCTCGCAGGGGAGTGTCGCGACACAGCGTAGCCGCGTTGCTTGGGAGAGTGACGACCGCTCCGCTAGGTTCTGGTCGCCCGATCCGGACCCCTGGAGCGTGTCGTCGTGAGCAGCTCGCGGTACGAGCAGTACGAGACGTATGGACCGACCGGTGGCTCCGAAGCCACCACGGTCGTCGTCGGTCTCACCGGCGTCGCCCCCGTGTCCGGTGCGCCCGCCGCACCGGACGCGCCGGCTGTGCCCGACGGGCTCGACGGGCTCGATGGGCACGGCGTGGTCCGTATGCCGGGTGCGACCGGTGCGGCAGGTCTGACGGCGGCGGCGTACGAGGAGCGTTCCGGCTACGAGGAGCACTCGGGCTACCAGGCGTACTCCGGCTACGAGGCGTACTCCGGCTACCGGGCGTACTCCGGACACGCGGACCACGCGCGCTACGAGCCGTACGGCCAGGACCACCCGGACCCCTACCGCCCGGCGTACGAGGAGCGCCCGCCCGAGCCCGCCGTGCCTGACGCGCCCCCCGCGCCAGGAGTACCCGGTGTACCTGGAGCACTCGGTGCGCGCGGTGCGTACGGAGTGCGCCGTGTGCCCGGCTCGCCCGATGCGCCGACCGAGCCCCGCCTCCCGCGCCAGTTGGCAGACAGCGTGGTCGTCACGGCTTCCGCGGGCGGTGTGGGCGGCGTACGAGGTCCTGGTGGCCCGGGCGGCGGGGGCGGTGCGGGAGGTGTGCCAGGGGCGCGTGCGGCGTACGGGGATGCCGGGAGCACCGTCGGCACGGACGGGCGTGACGGTGTGCGCGCGACCGGCGGACGGGCCGAGGCGCGTCGCGCGGCCCGCCGCAAACGCACCACCGAGCGCCCGGACGTCCTGCGCCGGCTGCTCCCGCAGGCTCTGGTCGTGGCCTTCCTGGCCGGTGGCACCTCCGCCTTCGTCGCCAATGACAAGGCGATCGAGCTCAGCGTCGACGGCAGGCCGCGCACGCTGCACACCTTCGCGGACGACGTGACGGAACTGCTCGCCGACGAAGGCGTGAAGGTGGGGCCGCACGACGTCGTCGCGCCCACCCCCGGCACGCCCCTCGCCAGCGGGGACGAGGTCGCGGTGCGCTACGGGCGCCCGGTTCACCTCACGCTCGACGGAGACCGGCGCAGGGTGTGGACGACCGCGCACACCGTCGAGGGAGCGCTCGGACAGCTGGGGGTGCGCGCCGAGGGCGCCTACGTGTCCACCTCGCGCTCCCAGCCGATCGGACGCCAGGGCCTGGCGCTCGACGTGCGGACCGAGCGCACGGTCACGATCATGGCCGACGGCCGGGCGCGGACGCTCCGCACGAACGCCGCGAGCGTCGGGGAGGCCATCGAGGAGGCCGGGATCACCCTGCACGGGCAGGACACGACCTCCGTGCCGGCCGGGAGCTTCCCGCGCGACGGGCAGACGGTCACCGTCCTGCGCGTCACCGGGACCAGAGAGGTCCGCGAGGAGCCGATCCCGTTCGAGGTGCGGCGGACTGACGACTCCTCGCTGTTCAAGGGCATCGAGGTCGTCGAACGCCCCGGTCGCTTCGGAGCGTTGCGCGTCACGTACACCCTGCGGACCGTCAACGGCGTCAAGCAGAGGCCGCGCCGCGTCCGGGCCGAGGTGGCGCGGCAGCCGCAGGCCCAGCTGGTCAGGGTCGGTACGAAGCCCCGTCCCGTGTCCGTCGACGGCGCCGACCACCTGGACTGGTCCGGCCTCGCCGCGTGCGAGTCGGGCGGCCGTCCCGGCGCGGTGGACCCGTCCGGCACGTACGGCGGCCTCTACCAGTTCGACACCCACACCTGGCACGCCCTGGGCGGCAGCGGGCGCCCCCAGGACGCCCCGGCCGCGGAACAGACCCTCCGGGCGAAGAAGCTGTATATGCGGCGCGGAGCGAGTCCCTGGCCGCACTGCGGACCACGGCTGCACGGCTGACCCGCGTCCCCCCGTACCCTTGCCTCGTGACCAGCCCCACCCCCGACGCCCTCCTGGGCCCCGCCGACATCCGCGAACTCGCGGCAGCCCTCGGCGTACGGCCCACCAAGCAGCGCGGCCAGAACTTTGTGATCGACGCGAACACGGTGCGCCGCATCGTGCGGACCGCCCAGGTGCGGCCCGACGACGTGGTCGTGGAGGTGGGGCCCGGCCTCGGCTCGCTGACCCTGGCCCTGCTGGAGACGGCGGACCGGGTCGTCGCCGTCGAGATCGACGACGTCCTCGCGAGCGCGCTCCCCGCGACGGTGGCGGCGCGCATGCCGGACCGGGCCGACCGGTTCGCGCTCGTGCACTCGGACGCGATGCACGTCCAGGAGCTGCCGGGCCCGCCCCCGACCGCGCTGGTCGCGAATCTCCCGTACAACGTCGCCGTGCCCGTCCTGCTGCACATGCTCGACACCTTCCCGACCATCGAGCGCACCCTCGTGATGGTCCAGGCGGAGGTCGCCGACCGGCTCGCCGCGGCGCCCGGTTCGAAGGTGTACGGCGTGCCGTCCGTGAAGGCGAACTGGTACGCCGAGGTGAAGCGGGCCGGATCCATCGGACGCAACGTCTTCTGGCCGGCCCCCAACGTCGACAGCGGGCTCGTGGCGCTCACCCGGCGTGCCGAGCCGATCTCCACGACCGCGGCGAAGAACGACGTGTTCGCGGCGGTGGACGCGGCCTTCGCACAGCGCCGCAAGACCCTGCGCGCCGCCCTCGCCGGATGGGCCGGTTCGGCTCCCGCCGCCGAGGCCGCGCTCGTCGCCGCCGGTGTCTCCCCGCAGGCACGCGGCGAGTCCCTGACGGTCGAGGAGTTCGCCCGGATCGCGGAGAACCGCGGCGAGGCGAGGGGCGCGGACACCAGGAACGCCCGCCGGTACCGCCCCGAGCACGCCGAGAACGCCGAGCACGAGGAGTCGACCCAGCCGTGACGGAGACGGTGACGGTACGCGTCCCTGCCAAGGTCAACGTCCAGCTCGCCGTCGGTGGCGCACGCCCCGACGGCTTCCACGACCTGGCCAACGTGTTCCTCGCGGTCGGCCTGTACGACGAGGTCACGGTCACCGCGGCCGACGAGCTGCGCGTCAGCTGCGCGGGCCCGGACGCCGGCCAGGTGCCTCTCGACCGGACGAACCTCGCGGCCCGCGCGGCCCTCGAACTGGCCCGCCGGTACGGCATCGACCCCGCCGTCCACCTCCACATCGCCAAGGACATCCCCGTCGCCGGCGGCATGGCCGGCGGCAGCGCGGACGGCGCGGGCGCGCTGCTCGCCTGCGACGCGCTGTGGGGCACGAACGCCTCGCGCGACGAGCTCCTCGAGATCTGCGCCGAATTGGGCAGCGATGTGCCGTTCTCCCTGGTGGGCGGGTCGGCGCTCGGCACCGGGCGCGGTGAGCGGTTGCGTGCCCTGGAGGTCGGCGGGACCTTCCACTGGGTCTTCGCGATGGCCGAGCGCGGGCTGTCGACCCCGGCGGTCTTCCGGGAGTTCGACCGGATGAACGAGGGCGTACGCGTCCCGGAGCCGGTCGCCTCGCAGGACCTGCTGGACGCGCTGGCGAAGGGGGACGCGGGGGCCCTCGCGCGCACCGTCTCCAACGACCTCCAGCCCGCGGCCCTCTCCCTCTTCCCGGCCCTCGCCGGCGCCCTCGCGGCGGGCCGCGCGGCCGGCGCCCTCGCCGCGCTCGTCTCCGGCTCGGGCCCGACCACGGCGTTCCTCGCCGCGGACGCGGGGTCCGCGGCGACGATCGCGGAGGGGCTGCTGGCTTCGGGTACGTGCCGGGCGGTCCGCGTCACGGAGTCCCCGGCGCCGGGCGCGACCGTGCTCGCCTGACCCGGAGCGGAGGGGCGAAGAACTCGCGGCCGGGGACACCCACCGCGCGGACTACCCTTGAGGGTCGATCGTCCCCCTTGTTCAGGAGAGAAATGGCCGTCAACCTGGTCAATGTCGAGTCCGTCAGCAAGGTGTACGGCACCCGTGCACTGCTCGACGGAGTCTCCCTCGGCGTCAGCGAGGGGGACCGGATCGGCGTGGTCGGCCGGAACGGCGACGGCAAGACCACCCTGATCCGCATGCTCGCCAAGCTGGAAGAGCCGGACACCGGCCGCGTCACGCACTCCGGCGGCCTGCATGTCGGCGTGCTGACCCAGCACGACTCGCTCGACCCCACGGCCACCGTCCGCCACGAGGTCATCCGTGACATGGCCGACCACGAGTGGGCGGGCAACGCCAAGATCAGGGACGTACTGACGGGTCTCTTCGGCGGTCTCGACCTGCCCGGGTTCCCGCAGGGACTCGACACCGTGATCGGCCCGCTCTCCGGTGGCGAGCGGCGCCGTATCGCCCTCGCGAAGCTCCTCATCGAGGAGCAGGACCTGATCATCCTCGACGAGCCCACCAACCATCTGGACGTCGAAGGCATCGCCTGGCTCGCCAAGCACCTGCGCGAGCGCCGCTCCGCGCTGGTCTGCGTGACGCACGACCGGTGGTTCCTCGACCAGGTCTGCACCCAGATGTGGGACGTGCAGAAGGGCGCGGTGTACGAGTACGAGGGCGGCTACTCCGACTACGTGTTCGCCCGGGCCGAGCGCGAGCGCATCGCCGCGACCGAAGAGGTCAAGCGGCAGAACCTGGTCCGCAAGGAGCTGGCGTGGCTGCGGCGCGGAGCACCCGCCCGGACCTCCAAGCCGCGCTTCCGCGTCGAGGCCGCCAACGAGCTGATCGCCGACGTGCCGCCGCCCCGCGACAAGAGCGAGCTCATGAAGTTCGCCGGTACGCGGCTCGGCAGGACCGTCTTCGAACTGGAGGACGTGACCGTGCAGGCCGGGCCCAAGGTGCTGCTCAAGCACCTGACCTGGCAGCTCGGCCCCGGCGACCGCGTCGGTCTCGTCGGTGTGAACGGCGCGGGCAAGACCTCCCTGCTGAAGGCCATGGCCGAGGCCGCCCGCAGCGAGGGTGAACAGCAGCCCGTCGCCGGCCGGATCGTCACCGGCAAGACCGTCAAGCTCGCCTACCTCTCCCAGGAGGTCGCCGAACTCGACCCCACCTGGCGGGTCCTGCAGGCCGTCCAGGCGGTCCGCGACCGCGTCGACCTCGGCAAGGGGCGCGAGTTGACCGCGGGGCAGCTGTGCGAGACGTTCGGCTTCAACAAGGAGAAGCAGTGGACGCCGGTCGGGGACCTCAGCGGTGGTGAGCGCCGGCGGCTCCAGCTGCTGCGCCTGCTGATGGACGAGCCCAACGTCCTCTTCCTCGACGAGCCCACCAACGACCTCGACATCGAGACCCTCACCCAGCTCGAGGACCTCCTCGACGGCTGGCCCGGCTCCATGATCGTGATCTCCCACGACCGGTTCTTCATCGAGCGCACCACGGACAACGTGTTCGCACTCCTCGGCGACGGCACCCTGCGGATGCTCCCGCGCGGGATCGACGAGTACCTGGAGCGGCGCCGGAAGATGGAGGAGGTGGCCGCGGCCGCCGTGCTCGCCGCCGCCCCCGCCCCGGTCAAGGCCGCTTCCTCCGCCGACGCCCGCGCCGCCAAGAAGGAACTCCAGAAGATCGAGCGCCGGCTGGACAAGATCTCCGAGAAGGAGACCAAGCTGCACGCGCAGATCGCCGACAACGCGACCGACTTCGGAAAGGTCGCCCAACTCGACTCCGAGTTGCGCGAGTTGGCCGGGGAGCGCGAGGAACTGGAAATGAGCTGGCTGGAGCTGGCGGAGGACGCCTGACGGGGAGGGGCGCACACACCCCTCCCCGGCGGGGTGTCCTCGCCGGAACGCGGTTACCCCGAGCGGGAGTTCGTGAGGGCGCTCACCGGGCGCGCCCAGGGGGTGCGCACGGCCCGTCAGGAGGGCGTGCGCTCCCCGCTCGACGCTCCGGTGTTTCAGGACGCGCCCCTCGTCACGGCACCCGTCGCGGCGATGAAAGCACCGTGCGCGCCCGGCGTGAAGGGCGCGTGAAGGCGCGTAACGACGGCATCACAGCCCGGTCCTCCCTTGGGAACAGGGCGCGCACCGGCCCCCTGCCCGCGCCCCCTCAAGTGATAGAAAGAGCCGTCTGAGAACAGTCTGAGAACCACCCGGAGCGGCGCGCATCCAGCGCCCCCGGTGGGGCGCCACATCAGTGAAGAGGGGGAAGCGCTGATGAGTCAGCCGCCGAATCAGCCGCCGCAGGGCGGTTTCGGAGCACCGCAGGACCAGCCGCCGACGGGCGGTGCGAACGAGCCGCAGGACCCGCGGTCGCAGGGTGGTTTCGGCGCGCCTCAAGGCGCACCGCAGGGCGCGTCACAGGACCCGCGTTCCCAGGGCACGCCCCCCAACACGCCTCCCGCGCCGCAGGGCACGCCCCCTCCGCCCGCGGGCCCGCCCCAGCCCACTCCGCCCGCCGGGGCCCCGCAGCCCGGCTACGGATACCCCCAGCAGCCCGGCCCCTACGCCCAGCCGGGTCCGTACGGTCAGCCGCAGCAGCCGGGCCCCTACGGCCAGCCAGGGCCGTACGGATACGGGCAGCAGCAGCCGGGGTACGGGTATCCGTCCCAGGCGCCGTACCCGGGCGCGCCCGGCACCCCGCCGCCCGGCGGTCCGGGCGGGGGCTCGAAGAACCCGTTCAAGGGCCGGCCCGCGCTCGTCATCGCCGCGGCGGTGGCCGGACTGATCGTCGTCGGCGGCACCGTATGGGCCGTCACCAGCGGGGGTGACGACGGGAAGAAGCCCGTCGCGAAGGAGAGCCCGAGCGAGAGCCCGAAGGCGTCCGCGTCGGACGATCCGGTCAACCCCGGTGACGGCAGCGGTGACGGCGGTGAGGACGAGGAGAACCTGAACGCGGGCCGCAAGGCGGGCGAGGCGAAGGTGCTCTGGTACAAGTCGGCGCCCGACGCGCCCGGTTCCGGCGCCGACGCCCCCGGCCTGTGGGTCACCGACAAGGCAGCGGTGAAGGCGGCGTACAAGCAGCTCTTCGCCTTCGACGTCGGGGACGGCAAGCCCGCGTGGGACGCGCTGACGTTCCCGCAGAAGATCTGCGCGGTCACCCCGCAGAAGACGGCCGACGACAAGGTCGTCATCGCGTACATGAGCGGCTCCAGCAGCAGCGCCAAATGCAACCAGCTCCAGCAGATCGACCTGAACACCGGCGCCAAGGGCTGGACCGCGAAGGTCGAGGACGGCGCCCTGTTCGACAGCGCGATCTCGATCGACCTGTCCATCAGTGGTGACACGTTGACTGTCGGCCGCTCGATGTCGGGAACGGGGTACGACGTCTCCAGCGGCAAGAAGCTGTGGGACAAGGAGAAGTACGGCGCCAGTTGCTACCCGGCGGGATTCGCGGGCGGCTCCAAGCTGGTGGCCGTCTCGTCCTGCGGAGTCGGCGGCGACACCGAGCACGACGAGGTGCAGGAACTGGACCCGGCCACCGGCAAGGCCAAGTGGACGACGAAGATCCCCAAGGGGTGGCGCGTCGAGCGCGCCTACTCCGTGGACCCGGTCGTGATCTACATGACCAACGAGAAGAAGAAGACGGTCAACGTCACCACGCTGAAGGACAACGGCGACCTGCGCTCGCAGCTCAAGAGCGACGACGGCTTCGCGCCCGAGTGCGGCTTCGCGATCCTCAGCCGCGACCTGACCGGCTGCTTCGGCGCGGTGGCCGACACCGACACGCTCTACCTGCCGACCGACGAGAAGACCGGAGCCAACGAGATCGTCGCGTTCGACCTGGCGACGGGCAAGGAGAAGTGGCGCGTCAAGTCCCCCGTGGACGCCGCGATGATGCCGCTGAAGA